>NZIO01000053.1 GCA_002689925.1 Candidatus Pelagibacter sp. | reverse complement strand
TCAAAAACATCATTAATAATATTCAATTTAAAAAAATTTAAAGTTTTTAATTTTGTTTTATCTGGTTCTATCCCTGTTGAATTCCAATCTGTAAGATCTCTAATTTGCAACAATGTTCTTCCATTTCCAGCTCCAATATCAAGTATATTTAATTTATCTGTTATATTTAATTTTAACTTATCAATAATAAATTTTAAAAATGTATCAAGTACATGATAATATTTGTCATAAGCTTTCACTTTTGAAAAATCAAATAATTGTTTAGTATTAATATTATTATAGAATGACTTTAAGATTTTATTATCAGGTAGGTAATCTGCTTGTTTAAGTTTGCAAAAGTTACAAATTAAAATTTTTTTAATGTTTAATCTTCGGCCGTGATAATATTTATCAAAAATTGAGAAGTCATTCTTATTACAGCTGGGGCAAGGTATGTTTTTTTTCATACAAAAAATAATGAGATCATAGATAAATAGTTTATTTGCTATTTCAAGTTTAAAATTTTTACCAAAAATACTTGACTAATTTAATTTAAAAAAATAGCTAAATTAATTTTATTTTGTTTTATTTATTAAGAATAAACGACCTATATTAGATACAAGTACAAATAATATACCTACTAATAAACCAAAAATGACTCCAAAAGCTAACATCTTCTTGAATCCAATATTCAACGAAATTATTTTTGCTGATAATTGATTGTAGCTTATCCAACTTTTATAACCACTTTTATCTATAGTTTCTAGATAATCATTTAAAATAACTGGCAATGAATTATTTTTTATTTCATTAATTTCTCGTTGTAATTTGATATATTCATATGAAGGTTTAATAGTGTGCTCATCTATCAATTTTTCGATTACATTATTTATTAATAAATCTCTAGAATTAGAATATTGATTAAACTGCAGATCTTTAGTTTTTTCTATTCGTTTTTTTAATATCTCAATTTGCGTTTCAATTGTATAGCTAGAACGAGAAGTACCATTAAAACTAATTACGCTCAAAATATTTTGATCTATTGAACTATTTTTTATCAAATCAATTTCTTTGTCTATCGCTTCGTAACCACGCAAATAATATCCTCCTGATTGTGTAGTATCTTTATATCCGATACCGTTTTTAATATCTAAGTGTCTTGCAATATTTGATTGCTCTTTAAGAAATAATATTCTTTTTTCAACTTGTTTAATTTCTTTTCTTTTCACAACCTCAAGACTTTCTTCAAGATCTACAAGGTCTCTTTGAAGGTTTTTAATTTTAAAATATATGATTGATTTTTTCTTGCTATCCAATTCCTTTAGTTTATTTTCATCTATTAAATTAACTGTTTTAATTTTTTCTTCAATTTCATTAATGATAGATTTTTTAACATTTACTAAGGCTGCTTTTATTGTACTATCTAATAATTTTAGACCCTCATTTGGATCATGCCATTTAAAAAAAACTAATACATTTTCATTATTTTTTGTGTTGCTGAGCGTAAAAGATCTAACAATTTCTAATAAAGCTTTTTGCTTGGACGCATCATCTAGACCAGCTAAATGTTTTTCCAGGTAAGGATTTTTTTTCAATAACTCGTTTAATACATTAAGTCTATTAAATTCTAAAATAAATTTTTCAATCAAAGTCTCAGGGTCTATCTTTATCGAATAGCCTTCTCGTATCAAGATATCATTAATGGTCTTATATTTATTGAATGCTGATGGTGGTGATTTTTTAATGAGTATTGATATATTATATGAGTCAGGTCTCTGAGAGCCATAATAAACACTTATTAGAGTTATAACGATTGTAATTAAAATAATCTTCCATTTACCAGACCATATAATTTTAAATATTCCAAGTAACCTAGGATCAATAGTGAGACTTTGTTGATTTGATGACATTGAATTTTTAATTAATAATATTAATGATATTAATAATATTTTATTGAAAAATTTTTAGCAAGTAAATTAAATCTTAAAAATTTAAAAATAGCTTAAAATCATATTATAGAGCTTTGAGATATGAACTGGCTCCTTAGGGATATTGAAGTTTGAAGTTGGTGAACAAAAAACATACCCTTTTGTATCGTGCATTCCATTTTTTATTGCAACAAAAACTACTTCATCATAAAAATCCAATTCTAGTTGATTGTTTATAACTAAATGATCCTCTTGTTTAATCTCATGAGGATAGGTGAGTGTAACAAACAAGCTTTTTTCTCTCTCTTCAATTTCACTAAAAATTACTAAATTTTTTTCTTTTGTTTTAATACTTTCAAGAATTTTTTTTGCGTCATTTAAATCAGAATTGGAATTGAAAATAATCTCAAAATCTCTTGTCATTCTAGGCATTACCTTTAGGAATTTTATTCCTATTTTTTTTAAAAAAATTTTATGATCTTTCAAACGATAATAAAACTTGGTCATATTATATGGTACTTGCCTTAAACCAGTTGCAATAAATAATTGATTTCCATTATTGGTCAATTTTAAATAATCACCAATTATTTGATCATAAACTTCTAGCATATCTTCAATAGGATCCGAAGATGGATCTACATACCATTTAGGGTTTTGTGGAAGATTTTTAATGTGAGCAGTATTAAAAAAATAATGATGCTGAATATGTGCACCAGCATTTAAAAATATAGATGAAAAATGAGGCATTTTTTTTTTTAAAAGATATATATGTGTCATATGTATTAGATAGTCTAATACAAGTGATCTCTTCCAAGGTTTAGCTATAGAGGAAATAATTAGTTTTATTAAATAAGGGGTATTCCTATAATTAAGTGTTCTAATAAAAATTTCAATAATAGTTATTACTGAATTAAAAGATAATTTACCTGAAGAATTATCGTTAACTGACTGTTTTAACATTGATGATAATCTTCTTGAAAAACCTGAATTATCTGAATGAGTATCGGTCCAAGGATCTGCTATAAAGTAGGCTGGATTTTTTAATTTATTGTCTACATTCATGGGTGAAATTGCACCAACTTTAAAACCTTTGTTTTCAATTGTTTCAAAAACTTGTTTTTCACCACTGTGATTTACGATATCGCCCAGTCTAAATATTCCATGTTGATTATAATTTTTTCCAAGATGAACTGAGGCCCACTGTATCCATGGTTCTAAATTTTTATATTCATCTTCAGCAAAAGTAAAAAAGTTTTTATAAAATTTTTTAATCAATCTAAGATTATTAAATTGTAATTTTTTTTTGTTAGAAGTGTATTTCTCAACAAGATCGAAATTGATTTCATTAAGCTGAATAAATAAAAGCCTTAAACTCATAAAAAATATTAAATTTTCTTAATTATTTTAAAATTAAAATTTATATTTTAATTTCGTGAATATAATTATTAATTTACAATTAATTTTTAATCAACTGTCTACTCCAAATCAAAAATGGGAAGTTCAAAATCATTATAATGTTTAACCAATTGTTAAATACGCTTCCTGTGGGAATAAATGGCCACAGATAAATTGCTATTCCAGAGAGTAAACAAATCTCAAAATCTGTAAAATATTGTTTTTTTTCGAATTTATAAA
Organism: Candidatus Pelagibacter sp.; assembly: GCA_002689925.1. Classification (GTDB taxonomy): domain Bacteria; phylum Pseudomonadota; class Alphaproteobacteria; order Pelagibacterales; family Pelagibacteraceae. Next base: position 13,527 of record NZIO01000053.1, on the reverse strand, counting down.
ATATGTGCTTAATTACATGTTTACAAAAATAAATAAGAACAAATATCAAAAACAAAAATCCAAAAATTCCTGTTTCTGTTAATATTTGCAAGTAAGTATTATGAGGATGAGTAGAGCAGGATAATTCACTTTTATAGTTTTTATAACCACAAAAATTTCTAAAATTCTTAATTCCAACTCCAAGAACTTTATTATCTAAAAACATTTTATATGCAGCAACATAAATATCATTATGTACTTTTGAAAAAATAAAAACTTTTTCATTCACATTCTCATTATTTTTTTTATTCTGATTATTTCTTTTATTCTGATTATTTTTTTTATTCTGATTATTTCCCTGATTTATGTCTTTATCTAACAAATTCATTTGTTTTAAAGTTTGATCAAATACTCTTTCTTTAGAAGTGGGATTGATGAAACTTATAATAACTAATAATAATAAACTTGATAATAATGTAATTAATCTCAATTTAAGTAAATTGTGAGAAAATAAAATAACAAATATTGCTGAAAGATTAATGTAAAAAAAGGCTGATCTATCTCCACTTATAAAGATTAAAGCTTCTGATAAAATAAAAATAAGAATAAATAAATAAAATAATTTATTTTTTTTTTTAAAAAAAAAATTGAAAGACCAAAAAAAATAGGCCATAAGCGACTTAGATAGCTCCCTAAAATTGCCTCATCACCAAAAAAACTAGTTACTCTATATTTAAAAGGAGATTTAAATCCAAAAATATTTTCTCCAACAAAATATTGGTAAAATCCATCAATTATTAAAATTGTAAAACAAAAAAATATACAGTAAAAAAAATATTTTAAAAATTTACTATCCACTTGTAATAAAACAGCTATCGCAATGACAAAAACTCCATATCTAAAATAAAAAAAAGAAATCTTAAAACTATCCAGATTAAAGTTATTTATTAGGCTATTAAAAATTAAATAACCCCAAAAAACCAAAAAAAAATAGAAATATTTGTTCTTAAAAAAAGAAAAATTTTTTTCTTTCACACAATAAATTAAAAATAATATACATATTATCGAAACCGTTAGATCACTCAAAAAAGGACCTGTAATTAAAAAAAATGGTAATAGAGAAAATAAAATAATTGGAATATCATAAAAAATAATTTTTGTTTTTAAAGAATTAAATTTCATAATTAATCAACTCATAATACCTAGTCTAGCATATTAAAATTAAATTATTAAAGTTTGAATTAAGAATTGGCATTAAATTTTTTAATTATTTAATTATTAATAAAATTTTAGATTGTAACTACACTATTTTTAAATAATGTGACAAATATAAATAAACCATTAATAATTATATGAACAATACTATAATAATATATACTTTATTAGTTTTCTTATCATTATATTCATGTGCTATTATTTCTTATAAACTTAAATTACTAGATTTACCTAATAAAAGAAAAATTCATGCTAAACCAACTGCCTTTACTGGTGGCTTAGCAATAAGCGCCTCCTACCTAATTGCTATACAGCTCTTTTACATAACCAGTAAAGACTTGAATTTAATTCTATCAATAGGGTTTTTAGTAGCAATTATAGGCTTCATTGACGATAAATATAATTTAAATACAGGTGGCAAATTAAGTTTACAAATAATTCCAATTTTTTATTTAATTTTATACGAAAATTTAAGTTTACATCAAATTGGAGATTATGACTATTTTAAGTTAATTTTAGGATCTTTTTCAATACCCTTTTCATTATTATGTGTTTTATTTTTAATTAATGCTTTTAATTATATTGATGGAATTGATGGAACACTAAGCTTTACGTCAATTTCTGTATTAGTAATTCTATATTTTTTAACAAGTGATAATAATATTCAATTATTTCTAATAACAATTTTAATACCTATATGTGTATTTATTTTTTTTAATTTTTCATTTTTAAATTTACCAAAATTATTTCTTGGTGATAGTGGAAGTTTATTATTAGGATTTATTATATCTTTTACTTTAATATATTTTGCAAATCAAAAAATAAGCCATCCTATTCTTCTGGCATGGTCTGTTTCGATATTTGTTTATGAGTTTTTATCAATTAATATAATTAGACTTAAAAACAAAAAAAAACTTTTTGTAGCAGGAAGAGATCATTTACATCATATTCTATTTAAAAAAACTAAATCAATTTTTTTAACAAATTTAGTAATTTTTTTTATTAATATAACTTTTTTTATTATTGGTTTCTTTTCATATAGGAATATTAATGAGTTATTTTCTCTAATTTTATTTATTTTGTGTTTTGTTTTATTTTTTATTTTACGAAATAAATATTCTGTAAAAAAATAACTTGCATTTTACATTTATAAAAAAAATCAATTAAATTTTTTTTATTAATCTTGAGCTTTAAATACATCTTAATCATAAAATGTTTTCTGATAATTCTTTATAAATATCTAAGTGTTTTTTAATAATTTTTTTGATTTGAAAGTCTCTAACCGCTAATTGTCTTCCAGATTTTCCCATGATTATTCTCTCTTCAGGATGTTCAATTAACCATTGAATTGCATTAGCTAACTTTTTTGGATCATTGACTGGAACAAGTAAACCAGTTTTATTTGGAATAATAGCATCTCTACAACCAGGAACATTCGTTGTCACAATCGCCCTACTTGCTGCAGCTGCCTCTATAAGTGCTTTTGGCAAACCCTCTCGATAAGAAGGCAAACAGACAACGTGTGACTTAGCATATAATGTTGCCATATCTTTTTGGTGACCTAAAACTTCAATGTTTTTATTTTCTTTTAACTCATTTAACTCTTTTTTACTTATTCCAGTAGGATTCTTACGATCTAAATCACCAGCTAGACAAAATCGAGCTTGTACACCTCGGTTTTTTAGCAAATTTGCTGCTGCAACAAAATCATATAAGCCTTTGTCTACCAACAAACGAGCGGCAAAACATACGGTGGGTATTCCCCCTGTCTCATCTAATTGATTAAATTCTTCTAACTTAACGCCGGAGCCTCTTATCAATTTAACTTTTTGAATATTTAGAACTCCCATTTTAACTAATACTTTTGCATCTTCTTTATTTTGTACAATTACTCTCTGATTAGAGTGATTTAAAGCAAAACGATAGAATGGAACAAGCAATAAGCGTAAATATTGACTGATATAATTATTGTTAATAAATAAACTTCCAAGTCCAGAAATTGCAGTAACTACACTTGGTATCTTTAACAGACGAGCCAAAACACCCCCATAGAGATAAGGTTTAATAGTAACTAAATGAAGAATATCAGGGCGCACTTTTCGAAAAAGGCACCACATAGAATATAATGATTTTAAATCTTTTAGTAAATTTAAACCACCTCTTTGTATAGGTACATGAAAAATATCAATACCTATATCTTTTAAATATTTGGTATCTGCATCTAATTCACCAAAAGCTATTTTAACTTTGTAACCCATATTCTTTGCAGCTATTGCTAGATCTAATCGATGAGAGATAAAAAAACTAACATGGCTTACTAAAATGAGCAGAGTCTTGTTCATTAAATATTAAAAATATATTATAATTATTTAATTGAGTGCTAAGATATTACTATAACATAATTTATGTTAATCACTAAACCAATTAATTAATATTATTTTTTATTTTTTTTTAATCCAACTACAGTCCAAAAAGGCACCGAATTTTTAAATTTTATTTTTTCTAAGCCTGCATCAGTCATCATTTTACGTATCTCATTTTTAGAATATCGTTTTTCCATTGGAGATCCAAATCTATCCCTTGAGTCTGTTCTCATTACATAAAAACTTAAGTTTCTATAAAAATGGAGTGGAAAATTTTTTAAATCTAGTCCAACTTTTTCAATCATCAATGAAATTTTTGCAAAAGGATAGTAAATTATAAGAGCGATAATATCGCAAATTAAGAAATTTAAAAATTTAGGCAGTCTTGAAATTATCAATCTAAAAATATTGGACAAAACCCATAACCATTTAAACCAAATAGGGCGATTATCTAATGAATAATAGATATAAAGTAATATAGGGGCTCCTGGTTTTAGTAAATTAGCACAAGATTTAATTGCAGCTCTTGCATCTGGAACATAATGCAAAACACCTAATAAATATCCAAAATCCTGGCTTTTATTTTTAAGACCACTGCTGTCTAATGACTTTTGATGATATCTAATATTATTAAATTTTTTAAGTTTTTTTTTTGCGACTTGAATTGCGTTAGATGGATCAATACAATGTAATTTTCTAACTTTTGGTGCAACAAATTTAGCCCATCTACCAGTACCACACCCCATATCAAAACCTTCTGCAGACTTTGGAATTTTATCCCAAGGGAAAATTGAAAAATAGCTCTTATAAATCTTATAAGCTTCTTTGTTTTTCATTCCTGATTGATCATATCGAACCCATTGGTCACTAAAACTATCTACAGTTTTTTTATCTAAATTTTTCATAATATAATTACGTTAAAGTGCGTTAAAGAAAGTTACAGTCTTAAGTCAATTTTATTGGATGTAAACAAATATTTTAAATCATAAATTACATTATTTTTTTTACATAAATCATAAATAGAATTAAATCCCATCGTTTTAAATTTATCATGAGCCACTGCAATAATAATTCCATCATAGGTATTTTTATTTAGTGAAGATTTTGGATGAATGTCATATGTTTTCTTTATATCTTCTTTATCTACCCATGGATCATAGAGATCTAGATTGCAATTAAAATTTTTAAGGCTCTCAATTACATTTTTAACTCCAGAATTTCTAATGTCTGCACAATTTTCCTTAAATGTTAATCCCATAATCAAAATTTTAGCACCTGAAATTTTAATAGATTTTTTTTTCATCTCTTTGATTAATTGAGAAGCTACATAATCTCCCATTTTATCATTCAATTCCCTTCCTGCTAAAATAATTTTTGGGTCATATCCAATGCTTTTAGCTTTATATGTTAAATAATAAGGATCGACTCCTATGCAGTGGCCCCCAACTAAGCCAGGTTTGAAAGGTAAAAAATTCCATTTGCTTTCTGCAGCACTTAGCACAGCTTCTGTATCTATATTCATTTTGTTAAAAAATATTGACAGCTCATTTATCAGAGCAATATTTAAATCTCTTTGGGTGTTTTCTATTACTTTTGCAGCCTCTGCAACCTTTATGCTGGGAGCTTTATGAGTACCAACAGTTACAATTTCGTTATACAAATCATCGACTAGATCTGCAATTTCTTTTGTAGATCCTGAAGTAATTTTTTTAATATTTGAAACTGTATGGTTTTTATCACCAGGATTAATTCGCTCAGGACTGTACCCACAAAAAAAATCTTTATTAAAATTTAATTTAGAAAACTTCTCTAAGATTGGAACACACCTCTCTTCAACACATCCTGGATAAACTGTAGACTCATAGATAATTAAATCTCCTTTTTTAATGAATTTACCTACAATTTCGCTAGCATTAAATAATGGTTTTAAGTTTGGCTCTTTAAATTCATTGATAGGTGTCGGTACGGTAATAATATAACAGTTTACTGATTTTAATTCGGCTTCATTACTAGTAAAATTTAATTGTCTTACATTTTTAAGCTCTTCATTAGTAGATTCTAAGTTTTTATCTGTTCCAGAAAGCAATTCCTCAATTCTTTTTTTTTGAATATCAAAACCAATTACTGATCTTTTTTTTTCAAAAGCTAAAGCAAGTGGTAAGCCTACATAGCCCAATCCAATTACGGCAAGTTTCAGTTCATCAATCTTATTAATCATATTTTATAATAATCTTTATACCAATCAACAAAATGACTAACTCCATCAATAACCGATGTTGAAGGTTGATAATTATATTTTTCTTTTAAATTATCTATATTGGCATAAGTATCTGGAACATCCCCAGGTTGAAGTGGTAAAAAATTAATTTTTGCTTTTTTGCCTAAAGCTTTTTCCAAAGCATCAATATAATCCATAAGTTGAACTGGTTTATTATTTCCAATGTTATAAATACACCAAGGTACTTTACTGGTTGCTGGATCCGGTTGATTGCTATTCCAATTTGAATTTATACTCGCTGGATTATCGAGTGACTTGATAATTCCTTCCACTATATCATCAATATAAGTAAAATCTCTAGTATGTTTTCCATGATTAAACACCTCAATAGTCTTGTCTTCTAAAATAGCTTTAGTAAATTTAAACAAAGCCATATCTGGTCTTCCCCACGGTCCATATACTGTAAAAAACCTCAGTCCTGTTGTTGGTAGTTGATAAAGATAACTGTAGGAATGTGCCATTAATTCATTAGATTTTTTAGAGGCAGCATAAACAGAAAGTGGATGATTAGCACTGTCATGTTCTGAAAAAGGCATTTTAGTATTAGCACCATATACACTTGAAGTGCTAGCATACACTAAATGTTTAACCCTATAATTTCTGCAGTTCTCTAAAATATGGGCAAATCCAACTATGTTACTATCAATATATGCTAAAGGATTTTCCATGGAGTAACGCACACCAGCTTGAGCAGCTAGATTGACAACTCTTTGAGGTTTGTGATCTTCAAACACTTTATCTAAAGTGTTTCTGTCAGACAGATCTACTTTGTAATGTTGATAATTTGATTTTCTTGAAAGTATTTCAATTCTTGCGTCTTTAATTTTAGGATCGTAATAGTCATTATGATTATCAATACCTATTATCTCATCTCCTCGCTCTATAAGTTTAGTGCAAAGAGAAAATCCAATAAATCCTGCTGATCCTGTAACAATTATTTTCATTCGACCAGATATATTAAATTTATTCATTAATTCAAGAAACTAATATACTTACTGATAATATTAAATAGTAGTTTTTATTTTTTTTGAATTTTGATCGTAGCGATATCCATAAATTTTATATAACTCATACGAAAGACCAATCACATAAATTACCATAAAAGGAAATTTATATCTTACAGAAGTTCCAAAATTAAATACTACAAGTCCATAGATGGTCATTGAAATACAAGTAAATAATATCCATCTGCTAGTCAAAAACGCATTTTGTGCGTACGCTTTTTTTGTGAACACTATCAAGAAGATTAAAAGCAAAATATTTTCGATAGATTGAATAAACTGAAAATAACCACTTGCTTCCCAGGGGAAAGGTTTCATTACAAAATAAGGGAGGCTATAAGTGCTAATAGTAATAAGGTCATAAAGTCCTTCTATACGTAATTGGTCAGAGTAAGTAAGCAAACTACCAACTCTAGTATATTCTTCAAAAAACATGCCGTCTCTATATCTATTAATAAGAAATATAATGTCATCTAAATTTAGCCCAATAAAAATAATTAATAAGCCAAACAATGGATAACGAATCCTATAAAGTAATGTCTGCTTTTTTAAAATAATAAAAATTATAAAAAATATAGTCATTAGATAGAAATTTTGAATCTTTAATAAATATAACGGTGATATTACGATAAAAAATTTAAAATACTTTTTATCGATAAAAAAAATAATACTTACCAACATTAAAGACATAACCAACATATCTCTCAAGCTCAAAGAGCTGTATAAAATCAAGCTTGGGTAAAAAAGTATAAAGAAAAGAGGCAAACCTCTCAAAAACTTTTTCTGATAAAGCCAAAGAAATATGACCAAAAATAAAAACCTATTAAAAAAACCCATACTACTAATAGTTTCAACAAAAGGTATTGGTAACACTGCCAAAAACCAACCTGTAACCAATGGTTTTTGCATCATAAAAAAAGGACAATCTACATTTAGATCAGTATGACAATGAGCAGTCTGAAAACTTCCAAATCCCATAAGATTGCCTGATCTAATTGAATCTAATGTAGCAGTATATGAGCCTTGATCATTAAAATAACCTTCTGGGAGAAAGAGTCCATTCAAAAAAAATGGTATAAAAGAATAAATAGCAAGAACAAAAGCTACCCAGTTAGGAATTTTTTTCATTTGCCACGCTATAAGTGTTACTAAAAAACAAACAAGTGCATTAGCAACATCAAACATCCACAATGAATCAAGTAAATTTATATAATCTTTCATTTAATTTTTTATATTAATAAAAATTTCACCCACCTGAATGCAATGAAAGTAAACCTGGGGGTATTTTAACTTCATATAAAGTTATAATTATATACATTATATTTAGAGATTAAATCATTTAAGGGGATATTGAGACTTAATCTTGAGGTCTCTTTTGTATATACCTTTTTTAATTAGAAAATATGACACAGCTCTGAAAAGAGCAAAATATATAAAAATCAAAATAGCTAAACTAATATTTTGATCACTTAAATATGAAAAATGCCAAATAATAATACACGTTATTAAGCTTATCAAATAATATAAAATCCTAAATTTATCAAGATTAACAATTATCTTTACAAAATTTTTAAAATTATGTCTTTTAAGTGTACAAATTTCTATACTACGCAAAAGAGGGAAGGCTATCACTGATAATATTATTGGATACAGTATGCTTTCATTACTAATAAATAATACTAAAGGAAATATATACTTCGTAACAGCTAATATAAAAAAGGTCAGAATATTTAATCGACTTCTTAAATGGTTATGAAACAAAAAAAATAACCTGTTAAATAAAAGAACTAAGATAAATGATGCTACGTTTAATTCAAATTTTAAAGATAGATTTATTGAATTCAATAATCCCAATAATAATATTACTATAAAATATCTAAAATAGATAAGTTTTTGAAAATTATTTTTTACGTATTTGGCACTTTTTTTATTTAATCTCAATGTGGGGTTTATTTCTTTTTTTGTAGTTATAGTATCATTTTCAATATAACCAACTTCATATAAAGTATGGAAAATAAGTTGTGATAATAAAAATAGTTGCAAAAATATATCTATTCTTAATTCAAGATAAAAGTAAGTGATTAAAAATTGAGGAACTATGAAAATTATCTGCCAAGAGAATATTTCCATTTTTGTCTTTAATCTAGTGTGAAAAAGATAATAAAATGGTATGTAAAATTTTACCATCTAATAATCCTTTATACAGGTAATTTTAGAATGAGGTTTCCAAAATTTTACATCTCTTGGTTTATTGCATATAGCAAAAGAATGATCTGCATAATTCATCAATTTTAAATCAGTCTTATTGTTACTTATAACTACTAATTTTTCAATTTGCTTAAATTGATTTTTTAACAATTCATATTTGCTAAGCAATATATCCTCAGCATATTTTCCTGTATAAAAATTATTAACTATATTTAGATTAGATGCATAAAAAAAATCTGCATTAAAATATTTGGCAACTTCTTCTACAACAAATTTATAGGAGCCTGACATCAAAACAATACAATAACCTTGACTTTTATAATACTTAAGCATCGTAAGTATTTGATCTTTAGTCTCTTTTACTAGGTTATAATTAACAAAATGATAAGCATTCTTTTTAACTTCCTCAACTTGTTTTCCACTTAAGAATAAAGTTCCAAAATATCTCATAATGTCTTTTTTGAAAACTTTGTAGATAAAATAATTAATAATTTTTATTGGAAAAAAATTTGTTATTTTTCTAAAAAATATATATTTTTTATTTTTTGAAAAAAAATGATCTAAAAAACCAAAAGTTGTATTTACACTATAAATCGTATCACACACATCGAAAACGGCTATTTTCATAATTGCATTATTTATTCACAAAAATGTAATATTAGAAAAAATAAATTATTTATTTACCTTATCTAAAAATTGTTTTTCATATTTATCAGCTATAAAATTCATTTCAAATTTTGATATATCCATATTATAATTTTTCTGCTCCTTAACTAGCAATATCTTTTGAACTATATCATCACTATTCTTAATTTTTGCTAAAAATCCATTTTCACCATTTAAAATGATTTCTTTATTACCACCAGGCGAGTCTGTTGCTACTACTGGTGTGTTTAATGCCAAAGACTCTAAAATAACGTTAGAAAAACCTTCATATAAAGAAGTTAATAGTAGTACATTTGCATTTTTCATAATTGGATATGGATTTTTTAAATGTCCTAAAAAAATAACATTATCATTTAAACCTAATGAGTTAGAATATGCTACTAACTCCTTTTTTAAATCACCGTCTCCCAATATATAATATCTTACATTTCTAATTTTATTTTTAAGCTTTGATATTGATAATATTGCTGTTCTATAATCTTTTTCGTATGCCAATCTTCCTACTGAAACAATGTTAAAGAATTTACTATCTAGTTTTATATAGGGTTTTGCTTCTGACAAACTTAAAATTTTGACTGATGAAATTGGATTATAAATCACTTCTGTTTTTTTATTAATAAAATTTTTTAAATCTTCATCCATTGATATTGATTGTGTAATAACAGTGTCGCTAAAGTTCAAAGTTTTTTGATAAAGAGACAAAATAGACCTTTTTAAAAGATTGGTATTGGATAAATTTGAACTAACTATACTACCAACTCTAGCTATATATTTACATTTTTTTCTGCCAAATAAATTAGCTATTGATATAGTATAAGCCATTGCCAAAGTTCCAATTGCAACATCAATCTCATTTTTTTTTATATATCTGTTTATTTTAAAAAGAGATTTTATAGAGCTATTTTTTTTTAATTCTATTACTTTTATGTTTGTGTTTAATTTTTTAAGATTAGGGCCAAATGAATTCAATACCATAAAATGCACTTGATATCTTAAAGAGAAATAATTTGCTAATTGAACAAAAACACCTTCGGCTCCACCTCCATTAAAGTCAGGCATTAGAAACAATATTTTTTTATTCATAAATATTTAACCAGAATTAATAATAAAATTTAATTTTTTCAATTTTTTCATTAATATTTTATTTATTAATTGAGAACCTTTTATAGAAAGGTGATCACTATTGACATAAAGTTATTAATATCATCATGAGTTACAAACCTATTTTTAATGTACTTATTACAAAATATTGCACGTAATCCATCTATTTCTGGTCTTTAGCTGGATTTCATTTTTACTATTCGTTATAAAATTTGATCCACTTGTCTTTATCTAATTTAACCGAACCATAAGAGGAGGAATCTCCCCATAAATTATGCTTCCACCATTTTCCATTTTTAATCCACCAAACCCTTGGGTCTCGGAAAGTATCTGCTAAGGAATCAAATTGTTCTTCAGTCCAACCAACATAATTTAGCCATCTATTTAAATCTCTCGGTTTTACATGATCTCTTGATTTAACTTCTGCAATTGCTTGATCTCTTGTTAGTTTGCCAGATCGAATATCCTTTGACGCGTGATCAGAACATCTTCCATAGCCAAATTTAATAAATTTCATATAATCATGAATACCATTTTCATGCATATCATCTAGGTTTGACATTCGTCTATATGTTCTCTCAAAAGATTCCTCAGATTCTTTGAAACCATACTGTTCTACCATCATAGGACCGTGTTTGTTTGCATCCCAATAAAAAAAATTTGATATAAATAAACCTCTCACTCCTACTCTTTCAATTTCTTCATCCTTAGGGTACCTCCATGGATCTAGATGATTAGAATTAAGAGTAATGTTATGCTTTTTTGCCTCTATCATGGCATCCTTCCAGCTGAAACCTCGGCTATCATGTTCAAGAAAGGCTCTATAAGTGAATTCAATAAAATCATTATGATTGAACATACCCCCAACATCACTTCTTCCATGTTCTCCCCAAAACATTAGAGGTATATTGTATCTTACTGCTGTTTGGATAGGTATGGTACGTATTCCCATGTGTGCATGCCAATTCATATCCCCCATCATCGTCATACCTATTTTATTTAATTTTACTAAAGTGTTAACGGATGGTGTAAAAAAAATATGATCACAATCAAAAACTTCTCTCATATTTTGTAAATTTTCTAATCCAGTTTTTGTATAGTTGTTAGCATTGTAGGTTACCAAAAGAGGATTTAAATTAAGCACCTTTGTAACTAAATGTATTTGAAAATAACTGTCTTTACCTCCACTAACAGGTATCACGCAGTCATAGTTTGAATTATTTTTACCTTCATACTCTTTTAAAATATCAAATAATGCAAATTTTCTACTTTCCCAATCAACATCCTTTTTCTCTGAAACAACTTGACAACCTGTGCATTTATTTTCAGAGTCAAAGTCGAGACTGACAGCTGACGAAGATGGATATACACAGTTTGAGCAAAAATATATTTTTGGTTTTTCTATATTAACGGACATCAATTCCCTCATTTTTTAAGAATTTTTTCACTCTGGGGTAAGATCCCTCAGAAAAGTTAAAGAAATTTCCAGCTGCAACTCCTGAAATTTCATTTATTTTTGCTACCTTTCCAAAATGAGAATTTGTGCCAGCACCTGAACAGCAAACTACTGGTAAATTACTTTGGCTTACTAATTTTTCAATAATTTCAATGTCATATCCCAATGAAGAGCCATCTAAATTTATATTTTGAATAAAAATTTCACCAACACCAAGTGCTTCACAATATTTAGCGACTTCATATAAGTTTTTTTTAACATTTTGCTTTCCAGAATGAGAATAAACCTGGGGTATACCTTTTTCAATTTTATAGTCTAGTGACGCAACCACTGCTTGAGAACCTAAAATTTTAACGATCTGCTCAACTGTATTTTTTGACTCAAAGATAAGAGTATTAATAATAATTTTATCAGCACCATTACGAATTCTAATCTTTGCATCCTCAACATTTCGAATACCTCCACCAAAACTAAAAGGCATAAATACAACTTTGCTCATTTCTTTTATAATTTCAATAATATTATTAATTGATTTAACTTGATGATCGTCTCGTCCAGAATCATAAAACTTTTCATTACTTATATCAATACAAATTAATTCATCAGCCAACCAATCGTTTAATCGTTTAGCTTGATTAATTACATTTCCTATAACCTGATGGCGAGCAAAATTTTGACTTCTAACAATTAAACCATTTTTAATAAACAATACTGGTATGATTCTTTTCATATTATTTTTGAAAAATTTTCTAAAATCTTTAGGCCAGCTGCTTGGCTCTTTTCAGGATGGAATTGTGTTCCAAATATATTATTTGCCTCAATAACTGCGTCAAAGTTTTCTCCATAATTTAAAACTCCTGTAACAATTTTTTTATTTGGTGTCTCACAAGCATAACTATGAACAAAATAAAAAATTGGTTCAATTTCAATATCTTTAAGAAGCATTGACTCTTTAGAATTAACAATTTTTCTCCAACCAATATTTGGTACTTTGATATTCTTTTTATTCTTAATTCTTTTAACATTACCTGAGATAATACCTAAACCTTTACAACCATCATCTTCCTCACTAAACTCATACAGTAACTGCATACCCAAACATATGCCCAATATTAAAAAATTTTTTGTTTTAACCAGTTCAAGTATTGAATTTGAAAATGAGGTTTGAGTTAAATTCTTCATTCCATGTTCAAAAGAGCCTACTCCAGGTAATATTACTTTATTAAAAAGATGAAGATCTTTTGCTTTATTAACTATTTT
>NZIO01000073.1 GCA_002689925.1 Candidatus Pelagibacter sp. | reverse complement strand
ATATGGGTGACTATTATCGTCTACCTGCTGATAACCGTGACCTAAACTATGCCAAATACTTTAGTGAAGGTGAAGAGGAGATCTCGTTGCTGGACGATTATACGTCACACAATACTCACCAGTTAACTGTTGAGCAAGTCAAGACGTTATTGCTTAAGCTAGACTATATTAACGATGAATTGAGTTGAGGCGTTGTAAGATGTTAAAAGTAATGACAATTGTTGGTACTCGACCTGAACTAATAAAAATGAGTCGAGTAATAACCGAGTTTGATCAACATACAAGTCATATTTTGGTGCATACTGGACAGAATTATGACTATGAGTTAAATCAAGTTTTTTTTGATGACCTCTCCATTCGTAAACCAGATTATTTTTTGGAAGCGGTTGGCGAGAATGCAATGCAGTCTATAGCGCGTATCATAGAGAAATCTGATGCTGTGATGGAAAAAGAGAATCCTGATGCCATTATGTTTTACGGTGATACTAATTCTTGTTTGGCCGTGATCGCAGCCAAACGCAGGAAAATACCTGTATTTCATATGGAGGCTGGTAACCGATGTTTTGACCAACGCGTGCCAGAAGAACTAAACCGCAAAGTACTTGATCATTTGAGTGACATTAATCTAGTTCTAACTGAACATGCTCGTCGTTATTTGATTGCTGAGGGCATTCGTCCGGAGACTATTATTAAAACTGGCTCACACATGCGCGAGGTTTTAGATTACTACATGCCTAATATTTTGAAGTCTGAAGTACTAGAACGAATGGACCTAAAAACTGAAAAGTTTTTTATTGTGAGCGCCCACCGCGAAGAAAATATTGATAGCTCAGAAAATATGTTAAATATGATCGCAACATTGAATGCACTTGCAGAAGAATATGATATGCCTATTATTGTATCAACTCATCCTCGCACCCAAAAAAGATTGGCTGAAATGAATCTGGGTGATCTCAATAAGCATATCCAGTTTCTTAAACCGTTTGGATTTTGTGATTATATTAAATTACAAATGGAAGCACTATGTGTCTTATCAGATAGCGGCACAATCTCTGAAGAGGCTTCACTGCTTAATTTGCCAGCTATTTCTATTCGAAATGCGCATGAGCGACCAGAGGGAATGGATGTGGGTACATTTATTATGAGCGGTCTTGAAAAAGATAGGGTATTAAGTGCTGTAAAGGCAATCATTGCTCAGCATAATCGCAGCAAACGAGTCATACTACCTGTTGAAGATTATGAGGCAGGGCTTGTTTCTAAGCAAATATTACGTGTGGTATTAAGTTATGTTGACTATGTGAACCGAACAGTATGGTCTAAAACTTAATTGACTTAGTTAGCGCTATAATAAATATTAACTTAAACTTAAAATTGTAAGATTATTTCTTTAAATGCATGCTTTCATCTATCTCTATAAATTTATGAAAGGTAACTATAGATACCCTATCAAAATAAGGTTTTCAATATGCCATCAATAGTAATTTTAGGCGCAAATGGCTTCCTTGGTAAGGCATTAGTTGGTAGTTTAGATGCTTCAATATCAGTGAAAGCTGTTGCCCGAAATATATCCTCAGCTACCAAGCCAAAGAATAATGTTGCTTGGTTTGAGGCAGATTTAACAATACCTGGCAGCTTAAGTTCGATTATTCAAAAAGACGATATTGTGATCAATCTTGTCTATATCCCTTCAGAAAGTACGAAAATCAATCTTCAGATTATTGATAATATTGTAAATAGCTGCACTTACAATAAAGCAGCTCGTTTGGTTCATTGCTCAACGGTAGGAGTAGTGGGCGCTACTAAGGTAAATCAAGTTACTGAAGATACAACCTGTATTCCAATATCTAACTACGAAAAGAATAAGGAGATATTGGAGCAATACCTTAAGAATATTTCAAGCCCAAAACTTGATATCGGAATACTAAGACCTACAACCATCATTGGTCGGGGTGGACAAAATCTTCTTAAGCTGGCTAATGCTCTCAAATTTGGAAATCAATTTGTAAATTATATGAGGGCATGTTTATTTAGTTATCGTCCAATGCATTTGGTTCCCGTTAATGATGTTGCTGACGCAATAAAGCACTTAGCTTTTCTTCCCAGTAATTTGAATAAAAATATTTATATAATCTCTGCAGATGATGATCCTATTAACAATTTCCATAGTGTCGAGAAAATATTAATTAGCTCACTAGGCTTAAAGCCTCGTTTCTTTCCTGTAGTACCATTTCCTTTTTGGATTTTGTCTTTTCTTTTAAGGCTAATGGGTCGCTCAGCGTTCAACATGAAACGAACATATTCACATAAAAAAATTCGTTCAATTAACTATAAAAGAAAAGATTCTTTAGTAAGCGCTATTCAAAAATTTAGCGAAGGACTATAGGCTATCAATTTCAAAACGGTTTCTGGATACATTATCAGTAAGAAAATATTATGCATGTATTAAATGTCAATGATTCTGTTTGCCTAAAGATTGGTGCCGGCACCGCCGAGAGAACTATCCAGATGAATCGGTCTTTGGAACTATGTGGCGTCCAATCTACAATTTTGACCTTGAATATAGGTCTCGATCATTTCCGTTTAAAAGCTCTAGAACCTGCTAAGTTAGTTATAGCACCCTGTGCTTGGGAGCGNTTNTATGTACCTTCGTTTTGCTGGTCAATCATTAGGCAAGCAGTAGACGANGCAGATTTTGTGCATCTTATGGGGCACTGGAGCCTTCTTAATGCTCTTGTTTACATAGCNGCCAGANTCTCTAAAAAACCCTATGCNGTTTGTCCCGCGGGCTCGCTTAAAATCTATGGTCGTTCCAGATTATTGAAGTTACTTTATAATTTTGTTATTGGGGATTCAATAATAAAAAATGCGTCTGTTTGGATTGCTATTACTTCTGATGAATCTAGAGATTTTGAAATGTATGGTATCCCGCCTTCAAGGATCACTCTCATCCCCAATGGTGTTATTGCAGACGACTTTCATGTTAGAGATCCCGAAGAGCTTTCAATAATAGATGGTGCCCCTAATGCTCCAATAATATTATTTATGGGTCGATTGAATGTCATAAAAGGACCAGACCTTTTATTAAAAGCATTTATAGCCTCTCGTGATAACTTTCCTCATTATCATCTAGTTTTTGCAGGCCCTGATGAAGGCATGCTTGACGAAATGCTTTTAATGGTTGAACAGGCTGGAGTTAAAGATTTTGTTCACTTTTTGGGTTTTATAAGTGGTCATAAAAAGACCTCGGTTTATCGTAGTGCCAGCTTAGTAGTAGTTCCATCTCGCAAGGAAGCCATGTCGTTGGTTGCTTTGGAGGCCGGGATGTGTGGAATACCTGTTTTAATGACCGATGAATGTGGTCTTCATTCTATACGTTCACTTGATTCGCGATTAGAGGTTTCTGCTACCATTGAAGGACTTCAAGAAGGATTGATTGACTTATTGTCTGAGGCAAATTCTTTGAAGAAGGTCGGCCTCATGTGGCAAGAATTTGTTAAAAGTAATTATGACTGGAATGTTATTGTTAATTTATATATTCAAGAATATCGAAAGATCCTTAATAAATATTAGCTCTTCTTTCAAAATAGCTATAAAACTTTTATAATCCTAGTCATCTAATTCAATTAACTATTTACATGAAGACTGCACTAATTACAGGCGTTACAGGTCAAGATGGATCTTATTTAACTGAATTTTTATTAGAAAAAGGCTATGAAGTTCATGGCATTAAACGCCGAGCATCGTCATTTAATACGGCGCGTATAGATCATATATATGACGAAAATAGGTTTCATCTTCACTTTGGTGATTTATCTGACTCTTCTAACTTAATTCGAATTATTAAAGAGGTACAGCCGGATGAAATTTATAACTTAGGAGCACAGTCTCACGTAGATGTGTCTTTTAAAACTCCTGAATATACAGCAGATGTCGATGCTTTAGGGGCATTACGCATTCTTGAAGCCATCCGGTTTTTAGGACTTGAAAACAAGACTCGTTTTTACCAAGCATCAACTTCAGAGCTTTTCGGGCTAGCACAAGAGATTCCGCAAAAAGAGACTACTCCATTCCATCCGCGCTCACCTTACGCCGTTGCAAAAATGTATGCTTACTGGATTACGGTGAATTATAGAGAATCCTATGGTATTTATGCTTGCAATGGTATCTTGTTTAATCACGAGTCTTCTCGTAGAGGTGAGACTTTTGTGACACGTAAAATCACACGAGGCCTAGCTAATATCTCCCTGGGAATCGATAAATGTTTATACCTAGGGAATATGGATGCATTACGTGACTGGGGTCATGCCAAAGATTATGTTCGGATGCAATGGATGATGTTGCAACATCATGAACCTGATGATTTTGTAATTGCCACAGGTAAGCAGATTTCTGTTCGGGATTTTGCTAAATTGTCAGCACGTGAACTAGGGATAGAGTTAGAATTCAGAGGTGAAGGTATCGATGAAATTGGTGTAGTGTCATCCATTAAAGGTGACCTAGCCCCGGCTTTATCAGAAGGTGACGTTATCATCAAAGTTAATCCGCGTTACTACCGACCTGCAGAGGTTGAAACCTTATTAGGTGATCCAAGTAAAGCCAGAGAGTTGCTTGGCTGGATACCAGAGATTTCTGTAGAAGAAATGTGCAAAGAAATGGTGGCTCATGATTTGAATCAGGCGCACCAAAAGACCTTACTAAAATCCCATGGCTTTGAAGTATCTTTAGATAGAGAAGATTAAATATGAAAACACGTATTTTTGTTGCTGGACACAAGGGTATGGTGGGCTCAGCTATAGTGCGACAATTGTCAAAAGAGTCCGATATAAACCTTTTGTTAGCTTCGAAGTCTGAACTAGACCTCAGAGACTATTCTGCCGTTGAAGAATTTATGCAACAGCATAAGCCAGATCAAGTATATTTTGCAGCGGCGAGAGTGGGTGGTATACACGCAAATAACACTTATCCTGCTGATTTCATTATAGATAATTTGGTAATACAAACTAATGTTATTCAAGCTGCTTATAATGCCGGAGTGCATAAATTACTATTTTTAGGTAGCTCTTGTATTTACCCTCAGCTTTCAAAGCAACCAATCACAGAAGATAGTCTCCTCACTGGTACGCTTGAACCAACTAATGAGCCTTATGCTATTGCCAAGATCGCAGGCATAAAAATGTGTGAGTCCTATAATAGGCAGTACGGTGTAGATTATCGATGCGTTATGCCTACTAATTTATATGGTGAAAATGATAATTTTCATCCGTTAAATGCCCATGTTATCCCGGCTATGATGCAGCGTTTTCATAAGGCAAAAATAGCGACTGAAAATAAAGTGGTAGTATGGGGCACAGGCAAGCCAATGAGGGAGTTTTTACATGTCAGTGATATGGCTGCTGGTTGTATTTATGTTATGAACTTACCTCATCCGGAGTTTATTGCAACGGTACCTAAACCTATGTGTTCGCACATCAATGTGGGCACCGGTCGTGATGTAACAATTTTAGAGTTGGCTAATACCATGGCCAGAGTTGTTGGCTTTAAAGGCGATATAGAGTTTGATGTATCAAAGCCAGATGGGACGCCACGTAAATTATTGAATGTGAGTCGGCTTAAGTCCTTGGGCTGGAGTTATACTGTGGACTTAGAGCAGGGACTTGAAATGACTTATGACTGGTTCTTAGAAAATTTAGCTACTTTACGTAGTTGAGTTGATATTTATTAAGGCAATACAAAACCAATTAAAGGATAGAATATGAGAATAATGGTAACGGGTGACCAAGGTTATATTGGTGCAGTTTTAGTTCCAATGTTGATGAATAAAGAGTATGAAGTTATTGGATATGATACAGGTTTTTTCTCTGAAAACCTATTGAAGCCTCTTGAAGAAGATTACAAGAAAATAAAAAAGGATATTCGAGATATAGACAAAAGTGACCTTGATGGAGTAGATGTTATTATTCATCTAGCGGGCCTTTCAAATGACCCTCTTGGGGACTTTTCACCACGATTGACCGAAGATATAAACTATAACGGAACTATGCGTTTAGCTAAGTTAGCTAAGGAATGTTCAGTTTCTAGGTTTGTTTATGCATCATCTCAGAGTATGTATGGAGTCTCTAATTCTAGTGATGAATTAGATGAAGATGAGAGTGTAAAAAATCCAATAACAGCATACGCAATTGCTAAATGGCACGCAGAGCAAAGTCTACATGATATGTCGACGAAAGAATTTACTGTGACAAGCTTCCGCCCATCAACTGTTTTTGGTGCAAGTCCAAGACTACGATGCGATATAGTGTTTAATAACTTGGTCGCTTGCGCCTATACAACAGGTAGAATTGAAATTATGAGTGATGGTTCTCCGTGGAGACCAATTGTTCATATAAAAGATGTGTGTTCCGCTTTTATCGCGGGTATTGAGGCTCCTAGTTCTTTGGTCTCAGGGCGAGCTTTTAATGTTGGTGTACCTAATGGTAATTTCACTGTACGTGAGATTGCTGAGGCAGCTCAGAAAGCCGTTCCGGGTTGTGATTTGGTTTTTACTGGAGAGCACGGCTCAGATTCACGAACTTATAAGGTTTCTTTTTCAAGGATATTAACCGAATTAAGTGATTATTATAATCCGGAATGGGATTTGATGATGGGCGGTAAAGAATTAGTTGATTTCTTTGATGAAATTAATTTTACGGAAAGTCAATTCCGTGGAAGAAGCACCAATAGATTGCCCCAATTGAAGCACCAGATCAATAATGAATCAATAGCTTCGGATCTTAGGTATAAAATATGATTTCAAAAACCATAACAGAATGTAGGTTATGTGGTTCTAAAGATCTTCAAATGATTCTTGAGTTAGGTAATCAACCTCCCGCAAACTCATTAAGAAAAAAATTATCTGAAACCTTAGAAAATGTTCCATTAACAATCTGCCGTTGTAATCAATGCACAACTATACAGTTGACAGAAACTATCGACCCTGACTATATGTTTAGTAATTATGTATGGGTAACGGGAACATCGAAAGGTGCGCGTGAATACAGTAAAAAATTTGCTGATAGAATGTATTCTAGATTAAGCAAGACTGATAAGTTATTTATAGTTGAAGTTGCAAGTAATGATGGGACATTTCTTCAGAGATTTAAAGAAAATGGACATACTGTATTGGGAGTAGATCCAGCAAAAAATTTAGCCGAGTTGGCCGCAAGAGATGGAATACCCACTATACCTAATTTCTTCGGTCTTAATATTTCAAACAAAATCAGAACTGAAAATGGTCAGGCCGATATTGTTATTGCAAGGAACGTCATTCCACATGTTCCAGACCCTAATGATGTTGTTGCCGGTATGGCAAATTGCCTTAAAGATAGTGGAATTGGTTCCATCGAGTTTCATTGGATAGATAAAATCTTGAGCGAATTGCATTACGATTCTATCTACCATGAGCACTTTTTTTATCACTCCTTACATAGCATTAATGAGTTACTTTTAAGGCATGACCTGAATTTGTTTGATGTCTCAGAAAGTCCTATAAGCGGTGGATCGCTTGTGGCCTATTTTACTAAAGAAAAGCGAGAAGTTACTGATGCATTAAAAGATAAGCTTGATTGGGAAGATGAGAATGGCATCGCTTCACTTGAAGCTTGGCTAGAATTTGCAAAAAAATCCTTCCACCACAGAGAGCAACTCAAAAAAATGATAGTGGAAGAAAATCTGGCTGGGAAGAGAGTAATTGGTTACGGTGCCTCTGCACGAAGCTCAACTATGCTAAATTTTTGTGGTATTAACCATAATCATCTTAGGTGTGTTGCTGATCAAAATCCACTCAAGCATAATCGCTACACCCCTGGTACAGATGTATTAATCGTTTCTCCAGAGGATGCCCTCAAAGAAAATCCAGACACTATCGTAATTCTAGCCTGGAATTTTAAGGATGAAATCATTGAAGATTTAAAGGCAAAAGGATTTAGTGGAACTATAATTATCCCTTTACCTACAACCCCATATATATTAGAGGTATAAAATGCAATTCAAAGAATTAGGTATTGCTGGAGCATTTATAATTGAACCTAACCTTTTTTCTGACGAAAGAGGGATTTTTAGGAGGCATTATTGCAGCGAAGAATATGCAAAACATGGAATCAATACTGGTGTGATGCAGGGTAATGTTTCGGAAAATCCGCATGTTCATACATTGAGAGGCTTCCATTATCAAAATGCTCCTCATGCAGAGGGTAAGACTATTTCATGTATTACCGGTTCCATATATGACATTGTCGTTGATCTGAGGAGTGATTCTGATACTTACTTGAAGTGGGAGTCAGTTATTTTGGATACAGATAATAGGAACCAGCTTTATGTTCCTCCCGGCTGCGCAAATGCATTTCTTACTACTGAGAAAAAAACTATTATTCATTATTATATGTCTGAATTATATGCGCCGAATTCCTATCAAGGTTTTTCATATAAGGACCCAGAATTTAATTTTATTTGGCCATCTGCCGTTGAGCATATTTCTAAGAAGGATGAAAATCTTCCTTACTATTTTGATAGCCTGAGATTTATAAAAAATACATGAAGATATTTATCACAGGAGCTAGTGGTTTCATAGGTAGAAATTTACTTCCAATATTGGAAGAGCATGATCTTTTGTGTTTAAGTCATTCCAAAGACATAAAAAGTACCTCACGGAATGTAAAGGTTATCAATGGTGATTTGAATAATTCAGATTCTTACATTGATGAACTAGTTCAATTCAAACCTGACTGCTGTATACATTTAGCGTGGCATGGTCTTCCCGATTACTCTGTTAAAAACAGTGCCTCTAATTTAAATGCAGGGATTAAGTTAGTTGAAACACTTGTAAAAGTTAAATGTAAGAAGATATTTATTGCTGGCTCTTGTTGGGAGTATGGTGAAGCGGAAGGCTTGGTAGATGAAAATTTTAATCCTATTGACTCAGGCGTCTTTGCATCATTTAAATCCTCGCTGAGGATAATAACTGAGAGTATTTGTAACGAGTCAGATATAAAGTTGATTTGGGGTCGTGCATTTTTTGTATATGGCCCGGATCAGAGAAAGGACGCTCTCATTCCTTCATGTTTTCGAGACTTTAAAAATGGTATTCAACCACAAATTAAAAATCCAAAAGCAAGAAATGATTTCGTATATGTACTCGATGTGGTCAATGGTATAAAAGTCCTAGTAGAATCAGAGGAAAGCAATGGGGTGTATAATATTGGGTCTGGAGAGAGTTCCGCTGTTTGGGAAGTGGTTAATATGGTGGCGAATGAAATGAGAGTTCCACTGCCATTTAAAGCTTTTCCTTGTTTACTTAACGGAAGTTTTGCTGATATTGGTAAAATTAAAAAGCATGGATGGATGCCTAAAGTATCATTACACTCAGGAATTTCAAAAACCGTTAAATATCTCGATAAAAATTGATCAAACCAACCCAAGCAATAATCTTTTGTGGCGGTCTAGGAACTAGACTTCGTCCTATAACTGATGATTTGCCAAAACCTATGGTTCCGGTATTGGATAAGCCATTTCTGGAATACTTGCTAGAACAGCTAGCAATTCAAGGGATAGAGCGTTTTTTGCTTTTAACAGGCTATATGGGAGAAGTAATTTATGAGTACTTCGGTGATGGTAGTTCCTGGGGCTGGGAAATTGAGTATAGTGTAGGTCCAATTGAATGGGATACAGGCAGAAGATTGTGGGAAGCTCGAGATAATTTAGATGCTCGTTTTTTACTTTTATATGCAGACAATTTTGCACAGTTTAATCTAAATAAACTGATGGATATTCATGAAAAAGAAAAAGCATCAGTAACGTTATCTCTCGCTGAAAAGGAAAACGGCAATATACGTACTTCGTCGAACGGACGTATAGAGGTATACAGTCAAAATAGGATTGGAGATGGCCTGAATTTGGTTGAAATTGGTTATATGNTNNCNGAGCGTGANNCNATTCTNNNNCTTTANGANAATATNCCAAACGCACCNAACATAANTTTTAGTANCNTACTTGAGNNNTTAGTTGAAAAGCAGCNAATTTCAGGTTNAGTTGTNAATGGAGATTACCATAGTATATCGGACAAAGAACGCCTAGAATTAATGCGTAAATATTTAACACCAAAAAAAATAATCCTAATGGATCGCGATGGCATCATAAATGTTAAAGCACCTAGAGGAGAGTATATTGAAAACTGGAAAGGTTTTAAATTGATTGATGATACGATTGAATCTATGAAGAAGCTTGCTCTAGATGGCTTTTGCTTTATCGTAATAACAAATCAAGCTGGGATTTCTCGAGGCATGGTTAGTGAAGATAATTTAATGCAAATACATAGATTAATGATTGATAAACTGAAGAATGAAGGTATACCAATACTTGATATATATGTGTGCCGCCATCATTGGGATGATGACTGTGAGTGCAGAAAGCCGAGGGCCGGGCTTTTCTATCAAATAGCTAGAGATCATTTTTTAAGGATGGATAAGACATTGTATGTTGGTGATGATGTAAGAGATTGTGAGGCAGCTTACAATGCTGAATGTGGTTCTGTTTTAGTTGCAAATAGTGAGGAATATGAATTCATTGAAAACAAACCAAGATGGAGTATTAATGTTGACAAATTAAGTGATGCTGTTTCGGAGATAAAATCATTTATGGAGATTCAGGGAACATGATTATTTCTCGAACTCCTTTTAGAATAAGCTTCGTAGGTGGTGGTACAGATCTTCGATCATTTTATTCAGAAGAACCAGGACAGGTACTTAGTACAACTATAGACAAGTACATTTATGTTGTTGTAAAGCGCCAGGTTGGAATTGTTGAATATAAATACAGAGTCAACTGGAGCAAGGTAGAGTTTTGTAATGATATCGAAGATATAGAGCATCCGATAGTTAGAGAAGCCTTAAAGCTATTTAAGATTGATTTCCCTATAGAAATCACCACTTTTTCAGATATACCAGGTAGCACAGGACTAGGTTCCTCGAGCGCATTCTGTGTTGGGCTGCTGCATGCTTTATATGCGTTGAGCGGAAAATATGCTACGAAACATACTCTCGCTTCAGAGGCTGGAAGCATTGAAGTAGATATTTTATTACGTACTATGGGTAAACAGGATCATTTTGCTTCGGCCTATGGCGATCTGAATATATTCACTTTTAATAACGATGGAACTGTTATTACTGAACCAGTTTTTTATACTAGTGAGGTAAAAAACTCGCTTGAACGGAACTTGATGCTGTTTTACACTGAATTGAAGCGAGATGCTAGTGAGGTCTTGGAAAGTCAAGACAAGGCGACTCACACTAAGCGAGCTGTATTGGCTAAAATGCGTGATCTGGTCAATCCTTTAAGGGACGTCCTCTCAGGAAATCAGGATATGCGTAGATTTGGCGAAATATTGCATGAAGGTTGGCTCTTAAAAAAAAGTATTACTGATGATATCTCAAATAGACTAATTGATNATTACTACGAGAAGGCCCTTCAAGCGGGTGCGATTGGTGGTAAGTTGCTTGGTGCAGGTGGTGGTGGTTTTCTTCTTCTTTACGTAGAGCCCGAAAATCAAGCTAAAGTAACTGCAGCTTTGAAGGAATTATTTTGTCTTGATGTGAGGTTGGATGCAGGCGGTACCCGAATTACATACTATGATCAAGATAGTATTGAGCAACGATCATAGACTAGGAAGTATGCAGNAGTGCAATTGCTACTATTAATGCTAGACAATTAAATTAGGAAAATCTACGAAATGAATAAAATTCTTATCATTGGGAACCAAGGTTATTTGGGGAGTTNCTTAACCGAATATCTAATAGAAAGAGGTTATGACTGTAGGGGAATAGATACAGGATTCTTTGAAAGNGGCAAACTCTTGCAACCTAAACCGATTACAACAGAAGTGATGGATGCTCGGTTTATCGATGAAGGACATATCAAAGGGTTTGATGTTGTCATTGTTTTAGCAGGGATATCAAATGACCCATTTGGTCACATGCCTGCAAGTCAGATATATGATCCTACAAGAGACTACGCTCTTAAAATAGCATCTATGTGTAAGAAACTAGGGATTAAATTTCTTTATCCATCTAGTTGCTCGGTCTACGGGGCGGCAATGGATGAGTCTTTACTTGACGAAACTATGACTACTAATCCACAGACTCCCTATTCTATAAATAAATTACAAGTTGAAGAAGGTTTATTAAAACTTGCTGATGATTCATTTACTCCAATTGCCCTCCGGTTAAGTACTATTTATGGAATGTCATCTCGCATTAGATTTGACTGTGTTATTAATATGCTTTGTGGTTTAGCCCTCACTACTAAGAAGGTTACTCTTAACTCAAATGGAGAGGCATGGAGACCTCATTTACATATCGAAGATGCTTGTCAAGCATTTCATAGGTGCATAGATTGGGATATTAACTCCGGTGAGTTAATAGTACTCAATGTTGGTAGAAATGAAGATAACCTTAAGATCATTGATGTTGCAAAAATGATTCATCAAAATGTTGAAGGTTCTNAACTAACTTATCTTAGCAATAATCATGAAGATGATCCGGATAACCTNATTAAAGATAGNAAAATTCAAGATGGGGTTGATGCGAGGACATATAAAGTATTATTTGATAAAATTAATAGAGTNCTACCTAACTTCAATTGCAAATGGAATGTTGAGAGCGGTGTAAAACAACTACTAAACGACCTTGAACATATTGAATTAAGTGATGAAATCTTTAATCGCAAAGAATTTTATAGGCTTCAGCAAATCGAGTTTCTTCATCAAGCAAAAAAAATTGATGATGACTTGTATTGGATAAAGTAACTTAAGTAAAATGGTCAAAAACCGAGGTGCCGAAATATGAATATGCAACCGATACCAAAGATATCTACTGAAGAGAAGACCAGAAGCATAGTCGCGGCACATAGTTCGCCAAAAAAGAGATTTGGTAAAATAATGCATCAACCTGGAGATTATGATAACGAGGTTGTAAACTTTATGTTAAGTGAATCTTATATGCAGCCTCATATGCATCCAGGAGAAGAGAAGATTGAAAAAATGTATCTTATTGATGGATCTTTCTCTTTATTTTTCTTTAATGACAATGGGAATATTACTGACAAATTTATCTTAAAAAAGGGTGGTCAAGAGACAATAGAAGTGCCCGCATTTACCTGGCATACTTATGTGATGCTTGAAGAGGCAGTGGTGATCTATGAGACGATGGAAGGGGCTTATGATCCTCTAACTTGGAAAGAAATGGCTTCTTGGGCTCCTGTAGAAAATACACAAGAAGGAGTTGCTTACCTTCAGTATTTAAAAAATCAAGTTGATACCTAATTGGGGCTAAAAATACATTCGATTGTCTTATCGATTGATATTAATCTTTTTTTTTAACTATAGCAGTGCAATGAAAGAATCTGACCTAAATCTTGTAGAAAAAATACTATGGCTTCGTATGGCTCAAGTTATTATCAACGAGCTATGTAAAAGTAAATCTTTTTTAGTACCTATTCATCTTGCTTTGGGGCATGAAACACTAGCAGTAGCGGTTGATAAAGTGATGAAAGAATCTGATAAATTATTTTTATCCCATAGAAATGCTCATTATAATTTGATTAAAATGGGAACGTTAAAAGAGGAACTTGACGAATATTATTTGAAAGAAAGTGGCATAGCTGGCGGTCGTTTAGGCTCGATGAACCTTTTTAATCAATCAAAAAATATAACCTATACATCTAATATACTTGGTAATAATTTGCCTGTTGGTTGCGGTTATGCTTTAGGAAATAAGGTTAAGAATGAAGATGGTGTGACTTTTATTGTTACCGGAGACGGAGCTGTTGAAGAGGGCTCATTTTATGAAAGCCTTCTATTTCTAGCATCACATTCGTTACCGACTGTAATCATAATAGAGGATAAT
>NZIO01000072.1 GCA_002689925.1 Candidatus Pelagibacter sp. | reverse complement strand
CAGACCTAGCTTATGGTGAAGAGGGTGGTATGTCAGTAGATTACAATGGTCTACTTATGGTTGCCATTAATACTATCAAAGAATTAGAAGCACGAATTAAAGCATTGGAGGAAGCGTAGATGAGTAATGCAAGAAACTTATCAAGTCTTTTAGGAACTGGAGCTACTGTACCTAGTGCTAAAATAGCTACATTAACATCAAGCAATATGCCAGTAGGTTCTATAATACAAGTTGTTACTTTAAACAAAAGTACTGGTAATGAAGTTAATAGTCATCCAGGATATACAAGTTTATATGCTGACAGTGATTGTCTTAAAATAACACCTACAGCTACATCTAGTAAAATTATTATCCATTATATGTTAGACAGAGGTAATGGTTCAGTATCTGGTGAAGCTCAAACTGATTATAGAATTATAACTACAATAGGTGGTAGCCAATCAAACTACCAATTAAGTAATGGTGTTATTAATATACCAACTAATCCTGGGTATAGATATGGTTCACTTGGTTCATTTACTGGAACTGTAATATCACCAAGTACAACTTCAGAAATTACATTTAACATACAAAGCAGAGTAAGTAGCTCAAAAAAAGCAACATTAAACCCATACGGAAATAGTTGTGGTATAACAGCAATGGAGATTAAAGGTTGAGTACAATAAAAAAAGTAGGAGAAGCGTTAGAAGTTTTAGGTATAAACCAATATGTTGTAAGAGCAGATGCTTTAATAGACACAGAAGAAAAATTTAATAATGCTTTTAGAAAAATTGTCGGTGTTGATGAGAATGAAAATTCAATAGAAGAAGCTGACCCAAGTAAGTTTGGTGTTACATGGTCACAAGTAAAAGCCGAGATGGAGAAACTATAATGGCAATAACAACTTTAGGTGCAAATGCAATAGGAACATTAAGTGGTCCAAACTTACCAACTGGTTCTGTATTACAAACACTACAAGCAAATAAAACAGACAAACAGTTAATAGAAAGCACATCATTTGTTGATATTTTATCACAAGCTATTACACCATCAGCAACTTCAAGTGGTATTCTTATAATGGCTTATGTAACAAGTGGTGGAAATGGTCATTGGGATTTTAAAGTTACAAGAACTGTATCTGGGGGAAGTGAAGCAAATATAGATAATGCTAGTGGTACTGGTGTAGGAATTGGTGATGTAGACCAAACTAAACAAAGAAGTGCATCTCATCATTGGTATAAACAATATGATGGAACTCAATCAACTATCGTACTACTAGATTACCCAAATACAACTTCAGCTACAACTTACAAAATCAAAGGCTCATCATTACATGATTCATCATCATACGATATAACTGTTAATTATCAGTATAATACTGGTAATGCTGGTTGGGCTGCAACAACTATTACAAGTCTTACAGTACAGGAGATAAAAGGATAATGTCAGAACCTAAACCAGAAATAAGTAAATTTTCACAAGCTATGAAAAATCTTAAAATTAGTGGTTGGACAATACATGGCGACAACCCAGAAACAGAAGAAGAATTCTTAGCTAGATTTCATAAAGTTGTAAGTGTAGATGCAGATAACAATGCTACTACAAGTAATGATCCAAGCAAGTTTGGTGTTACATGGACACAAATAAAAGTAGAGATGGATAAACTATAATAATGAAGCTTTCAACGGAGATAAAGATGTCACAAGAACAAAGATTAGAAGTAGCATTGGCTAGGTTGGAAGAACGAGTTGAAGCTATGCAAGAAGACATGAAAGAAATGCGAGACAGTGTTAAAGATTTAAAAGCTACCGCTAACCGTTGGAGAGGCGCCTTCTGGTTAATGATGGGATTAGGAGGTACTATAGGTGTTGTTAGTAATATAACTGCAGGCTGGATGAAGTAATGTTATGGGTGCTAATAGTATTCTTAGCAGGTAAAGAACAAGAGCCAGTTTACTTTAACGACTTAGATGTTTGTTTAGAGTACTCAGCAAAAGTAGCACATCAAAATCATAATCAAAGAGTAGCAGGGGATAAGATATATGTGAAAGCATATTGTATACCGAGGAAAAAAGAATAGAGAGGTATAATATATGGACCCTGTAACAGCAATTGCGGCGGCTTCAACCGCATTCGGGTTAATTAAGAAAGGCTTCGCGGCGGGCCGTGATATAGAATCAATGTATTCCGATATAGGAAAATGGATGGGTGCTTGTAGTGATGTTAATCATTCAGTTAAGATGGCAAACAATCCACCAGTATTTAAAAAATTATTTGCAGGGAGTAGTGTAGAACAAGAAGCTATGGACGCATTTGCAGCTAAAAAGAAAGCCGAGGCAATGGAAGAAGAATTACGTAATTGGATTAACTTAACTCATGGTCCTAACGCATGGAATGAGCTTTTAAAAATGCAAGTTAAGATACGAAAGCAACGGCAAGAAACCTTATATAAACAAGCTGAGCTACGTAGAAACATGCTTCAAGTAATAGGAATCATATTATTAGGAATCGTATTTGTAGGGTCCATCGTAGGAACTTTATGGATGCTTGTACAACGAGGAATACTTTGATTTATGCACATGACAAATACAAATTAGAAATAAATAAAGACAAAGGCAAACTTTATGCATACGATAAATTAATATTTCAAGGGTTTGCTTTTAAAGCATTAATGATGTTTATAGATTTTTGTGATGATGATAATGTTAGATGGAAATTTCAATCACAACTAACTATGAGAGAACAATGTAGATTTAAGGAGAGGAATAAAAATGATAAGGAGAAAACTTTATGAGGTATTCAATACTGCTTATATTATTATTAGCGGGTTGCCGAGCAGATTTTTCAGATATTGTTACGGGTGCTGGCGCTTCTGGCGCTGCAGCTGTTGCGAGTCTGATGACGTCAAGTCCTGCGATAGTTGCCGGTGTGACTGCGGGTGGTGCCCTGGCTGGAAGCATAGCGGTGGATGATGCGCCTTTAAGTGCTGCCGATTATGGTGGTGAAGATGGACAGATAAATTCTTTTTATGAATTAATGTCTTTCGCTATTGCAAACTTTATGCAACAAATGATAGGCTTAGCAGTTATCATTGGAGTGCTATGGTTACTTACAGGTTACTTAGGTGCACGTAAGAAAAGACCTGAAGAAAAAGCTATGGAGCAACAAGTTAGTATGCTTGTAGATAAAATAGGAAAAATGAAAGAAAAATAACATATTGAATGTCCCCTATAACATAAGGAAAACTACGTTTACAGGGGGTGCAATATGCTACATAATACAGAATTCCTAGGACCCGAAACATCTATATCACAAGAAATAGATATGATGAAGTACCGACAAAAAGATGAAAGCTTTGATGAAAAGATTAAAAGAATAGCTAATACATTATCTGATAATGAAGATCATAGATATAAGTTAGAAGGTATACTAGGCAACATGAGATTTCTACCAGCAGGTAGAGTACAAGCTGCAATAGGATCTAATAGAATTACAACTGCATACAACTGTTTTGTATCAGGTATAATAGACGATAACATGAATAGCATAATGGAGAAAGCCAGTGAAGCTGCTGAAACAATGCGTAGAGGCGGTGGGATTGGTTATGACTTTAGCCGCATCAGACCAAGAGGTGACAAAATTAAATCACTCGATAGCCAGGCTAGCGGTCCTGTTTCCTTCATGGGTATCTTTGATGCTGTGTGTCAAACCATCGCTAGCTCAGGACACAGACGTGGGGCGCAGATGGGTGTCCTTAGGGTCGACCATCCGGATATTAAAGAGTTCATTGCTGCTAAACGTAATTCTGATAAGCTTACTGGTTTTAATATTAGTGTTGGTATAACTGATAAATTTATGGAGGCATTGACTAATGATTTGGATAGCAGCTTTACGTTGGAATTCGAAGGAAAGCCGTACGGAACAATATGTGCAAAAGACCTTTGGGATGAAATCATGGATAGCACTTGGGACTGGGCTGAGCCTGGCGTATTATTTATTGATCGCATAGAAGAAATGAATAACCTTTATTACTGTGAAGAAATATTTGCTACAAATCCGTGTGGTGAGCAACCCCTACCACCATATGGCGCATGCTTACTTGGTTCATTTAATCTTACAAAGTATTTAGATGAAGAACAGATCGCAGGTGGTGATAAAGCACAATCATATTTTGAGTTTGATTTTAAAAAATTCAAAGCAGATATATATCAAGTAGTAAGAGCAATGGATAATGTTATTGATAGAACTATATATCCATTAAAAGAACAAGCTGACGAAGCTAAGAACAAAAGAAGAATGGGATTAGGTTTAACAGGGCTAGCTAATACTGGTGAACTATTAGGTTTACCGTATGCATCAGAAGAATTTATGACGTGGTCTGAAAAAATATTTGCATGCTTAAGAGATACTACATATAAAGCTTCAGCCTTATTAGCAAAAGAGAAAGGTGCATTCCCGTTATATAGAGAAGCATATTTAAAATCTAATTTTGTAAGAGGCTTACCTTCTTCAGTTAAAAAATTAATAAGAGAACATGGAATTCGTAACAGTCACTTAACTTCAATAGCGCCGACAGGTACTATTAGTTTAGTTGCTGACAATGTTAGTGGAGGAATTGAACCTGTATTTAGTCATTATTATGATAGAACTATCCAAACTTTTGAAGGGCCTAAGACCGAGAGAGTAAAAGATTACGCTTACAATAAAGGAGTTGAAGGACGATCAGCTAACGATATAAATGTAAATGAACACTTAGCTGTATTATTGCTTGCACAAAACTACATAGATAGTGCGTGCTCAAAAACCTGTAACGTAGGTGATGATATTTCGTATGAAGATTTCAAACAAGTTTATGTTGATGCCTGGAAAGGCGGGGCGAAAGGATGTACCACATTTAGACTTAGTGGTAAACGATTCGGCGTACTGCAAACCGTGGAAGAAAAAGAGAAGAACACAGATGCGATTGAGACAGTTAAGGAAGAGGAGCAAGTTGAAGCTTGTTTTATAGATCCTCAAACTGGTCAAAAGGAATGTGCTTAAGGAGATTTAAATGGCAAGCAAAGTTATACCTATTACTAACTTAACACAATTTGGTGTAGTTAAAGATACACCAACAGTTGGGTTAGCACCTAATGTATTTACTGATGCCAGAAATATAAGATTCAGAGATATGGCTGCACATAAAATGAAAGGTGATGTAGCTTTATCTCCTGACTTAACTATACCAATGCCTAGTGGTGCTTCTCATACATATACTGCTGGTCAAATAGTATTTATAACGTGGTGGAATAATCCTAATTTAGTAACATCTAATAGCACTTATTATGTATTTGTAGCTGAACAAAAACATGGAAGTGTTGTAGTAGGTCATCGTACATTTCTTTATAGAATTGATGGTACTATAAATGATGTAACACCTACAACATTTGCTAGAACAATTAGTGGTGTTAATTATACTGATGCAGGATTTGAGGCTAGCTACACTGCTTCAGGTGAAGATAAAGGTAGTTGGCAAGCTACAGAATTTGCTGGTGGTTTTTGTTTAATAATAAATAATGGAATACAATCTCCTCATTATATAATGGATACTCTTGATAATACCGATATAACTGCAGTACCTAACTTTGCTAAGTTACCAGGATGGGAATCATATAACTCAGCACCTAAAGTATTAGAAGCTACAGTTAAATTAGCATTTGGTAATACAGGAGTTACAGTTGATAATCCTAGGTTATTTGATTTAGGACAGAAAATAGATTTTACTAAGAACACTTTATTTGTAACTAAACAAACACCTAATGAAACTACAACTGAATGTGCACCTATAGCTGCTGGTACGAATGCAGGAAGTAATGCACCTAATGGTGGTGTAATAGCAACTAACTTTGTACCAGGAGATGTACCAGCAAGTCCAGCTACTTCAGCTAATANTAATTTTCAATANGNNATATATANTNANACNGAAACNNATACTACTAATNTTNTTTTTAATNNTAANATNGTANANNATGATNTTGTAAGATGTTTTGTTNTATCAAGAAATCCAATAGCTACTAGNTGTGGTGTTATAANATCTTTNGGTAACTTTTTAGTTGCAGGTAATTTAAAAGAAAGNNCAACAGCNGGTGTTNTACGTAGCTTACCAGGAGTTGTAAGAACTTCAGATGTAGCAGTACCNGGTTCAGTACCACAGAACTGGAATCCATTTGCAGCNGGNACAAATACTGCNGATGANTTTACNTTATCAGATACTGCAACTGTACAAGACTTAGTACAGCTTCAAGGTAATATGTATATCTATACAAATACATCTATTCATAATTTAAGATTAACTAATAGTGTTGTAACGCCTGTTGCATTTTCACCNGTTACTTCACAGTATGGTGCACAAACAACTGATGGTGTTGTAGAGTTTAATGGTAAACATTTAATTGTAGGTAGTAATGATATATACATATTNTCAGGAAATCCTGGTAATATAACTTCAATAGCTGATGCAAAAGTTAGAGATTACTTTTATACTAATTTAAATAATGATAAAGCTAATAAACTATTTATACTACGTAATCAAAAAGAAGATGAAATATGGATTAACTATCCTAAAGGTACTAGCACAGTTTGTAATGAAGCATTAATATATAATTATAGATTAAACAATTGGACAGTGAGAGATTTAAATGGAATTGTATCTGGTGTTATCGCACCTGTTAAAGGGTCTGGAAATAATGAAAGACCTTGGACTACAAGCACAGTTAGCTTCGATAAATTATTTCCAGTATTTGCACAAGTATGTACATCAGGAACCAGTAATTCTGGCTCTTCTATCTTAGCAGCTGATGTAGGTTATACACATAGAGTATTAGATAATAGTGATGATCCTTATACTTCTTACTTAGAGCGTAAAAACTTATCAGTAACACCTGAGTTTTATACAGAAGCATTTAACTCAATAGCATTATTAACTCAAGGTATTGGTACATTAAATATTAAAACACTTTCAAGTAATAGTCCAGGAGCTACAATAGATTTTACAAGTTCTTCTACTAAAACAAATACATTTAATGTAGCTACTTCATATAAATCAGATGCTAGATTAAATGGAAGATTTATTAGTTATAAAATAGATGATGGCACAGCTACATCAACATCGTGGAATTTATCTGGTATTCAAATTGAAGTACAAGANGGAGGAACAAGATGACGATTACAGAACCTTCACAATATANTGATAAGGATCCCTCNCAATCTGCATGGGAAAAACAAGTTACTGAAGCTACTAACAGAATACAACATCAAATAGATAATATAAATGAATCAGTAAATACTTCTGAATCTTTAGTTGCAGTATATTCTAAAACACAAGATGGNGCAGTACAACAGTTTACACCATTTGCAGACGGTGATGGCTTTGTTGCATACGTTGCATACACAGATTCNTTACCTACTTTACCTGTTACGGGTGCAACATTCTCAGCATATTCAGATGAAGAAATAGATATTATAATAAAACAATATAGAGAAGTAGCANCAAGACCTACTAATCCNGGTACAACATCTTATCAAGTATCAGGTGCTGTATGGACTTCAAGTAGTAACTGGACTAAAACAAAACTAAATAGAGCTGGTGTTAATGTATGGTTTTGTGAAGCTAAAATAAAAGGACAAGCTGGTCAAACAGTTACAGCTAAGTGGAGTAACCCTAAACTATTATATGGTGGTGCAGTAGCTAACGGTATACTATATTATAATGTAGCAGCTACAGATGCTAATAAACCTTCAGCACCAACAGCAACTGGTTATGATTATGATTCGGGTGTATTTACAGGATTAACTTCTGGTTGGCAATATGTTCCTATTACTACGGCAATGGGTGGTGGCTCAACTATATCACATAAGCATTGGCAAGTTACATTTCATGTTGAAACTAGTGAAGTTACTAATGGTCAGATAATAACTTTTGGAACTGTAGAAGGANTTATACCTATNGGNTCTNANTTACAATCAGATACTTATAGTCCAAATAGTGCTGGTTGGAAAATAGAAAGAGCAACGGGTAATGCTGATTTTAATAATGTTAATATTAGAGGTAACTCAACTGTACAAGGTAGTGTAATAGTTGATGGTACAGTTAGTGCTGATGCAATAAGTGTAGGTGCAGGAGGACTAGCAGCTATTGATGCTAATATAGGAGCTATTACTGCAGGTAGTATTTCAGCTGTTGATATTGATGTAACTAATATAACTATAACTGGTGAAATTAAAGCAGAAAATTTAGTTGAAGGAATTGTTACTGCTGTTTATGGTGGTAATGGTACTGGAACTCTTATAAGTTTTACTTCATCTAATATAGCTAATATAAATACAGATGTTATTGTATTCTTAGCTGTTACAGGTGCTGCTACTAGTGCTAGGCATGCTGGTAGTATTACTGTAACTTTTTCTGGAAATAATGCAAATGCAAGTATTTCTACTTCTAATGGTGAAGGAGGTAAAGTTGCTACAAATGCTTTTAAATTTTCAGTAGCTAAAAATACAGCTTATACTATATCTACTAGCTCAACAACAACTGGAGAGAATGGTGGTTTAACTAGTTCTAATGCAAGTGCTACAGTTATAGAGGTTAAAAGATTATGACAATTAAATTAAAACTTAATAAAGATAATATTCTTTTAGAATTTATGCAATCTGAAACTGGTTATTGGGATGATTTAAAAGACGGAGAAAAAGTAGTTACTGATAATAGTATGATTACAGTTAATTTAGCGGATTCAATAGGATATTATTATGATGAAGTTAAAAAAACTCTTATTAAAACTAACGAATTAAAATTTACAAAAGTAAGAAATAAAAGAAATACACTACTAACTAACTCAGACTATACACAGTTAGCTGATAGCACATATCCAAGTACACAAGATGCATGGAAAACTTATAGACAACAACTTAGAGATATAACTAAAGGAGTTACAGATCCTGATACGATTGTATTTCCTGAGGAGCCAAAGTAATTGAAAATAAGATTAATAGAAGACAATGATACATTAGACGCTATACGTTTAATGAAAGAATACGTTACAATCAATGGTGAGTTTCATGGCTTTGAATATAACGAAGCTGTATGGATGAGATACTTTTTAGATATAGTTGAATATCAAAAAACAAATCCACATTATTTAGCAATAGGTTGTTATAATGAACATAACATACAAGGATTTTTAACAGCACATGCGTATGTTAATTATTATAATAACAAATATATAATGGATGTTAAAGATTGTATTGTAAATTTAGAGAATAAGAATAATGCTTACGTAGTATATAAATTATTTGATGCTATGATAGAGCATACTAAAAAACATGGTGGTAAACACTGGAGAGCAGACTCAGTGAGAGGGGAAAGTGATTCATTGAGATATGGAAAACTATTAGCAAAAAGATACAATGCTAAATTAAGTACTTCGATAAGAGGTATCATAGGAGAATAAATTATGGGTGGAGGAAGAAGCGCGCCACAACAAACAGTTACTCAATCAGGTATTGATCCAGAGTTCAAGCCTTATTTAGAAACAGTTTTAAAAGATGTTACATCTCAGTATGAAGGTGACATGGCTAAGATTAGAGATGGTGATACAAGTAGTATTGTAGCAGCAATGGATCCTAGTCAAACAGCTGCACTTGATGCACAAAAAGCTTTAGCTGAACAAGCTATTGCTGGGACTGGCGCATTTGATTACACGAATGCTATGAATCGTGATATACAAAATGTAGT
>NZIO01000071.1 GCA_002689925.1 Candidatus Pelagibacter sp. | reverse complement strand
TATAAGGGTTTAAAAGAGTGGCATACAGAACTTGTAGATGGGGTTATGTCTGAAGGAATTATAAGGACTCCTAGTGGTAGAGAGTTTGCTTTCCCTCATGCAGAAAGATTACATGGTGGCAGAATATCTAACCAGACTGCTGTAGTTAATTACCCGGTACAAAGTTTTGCTACTGCTGACATTGTTCCATTATCCTGTATTCGTGCTCTTAGAAAATTTAAAGAATTAGAATTAGAGAGCAAGATTATATTAACAGTACATGATTCTATAGTAGTAGATTGCCACCCTTCAGAATTTAACTCAGTTATCAAAAGCCTAGTGTGGGCAATGAGTGAAATAGAAGCAGAAATGATACAAAGATTTGACTACAAACCCCTACTACCCCTAGATGTAGAGGTAAACTATGGCCCAAATTGGCTTAACAATGAAGAGTTGGCACTTGACCAAATGGCATAATTAAGGGTATTATAGTTGTTATAGTAATTTTATTAAAATAACCGAGGAAAAAAACTATGTCAAAAAGTAATACACAATTAATTGACCCAGAACAGGAAAGGAATTTAGCCATGATTCTTGGATCAAATGAAGAAGCCACAGCACCTTCAAAAGCAGAATATCTCCCTGAGATAAAGATGAATGTAGATGATGAGGATGATGAAGGTAATCCAATTAAAAAAGGATTATTCTGGATCAAAGGAGTAGAGGGAGAAAAAGCATTTGCTGAAACAATCTCTATCAGACCTTTAGCACATCATTACCAATATTTGCATTGGAGCCAAGCTGAAAAGAAAATGGCTAACAAAACAATACTTATCACTAATTGGGGACAAGAGCCGATTGATGAAAAAGGTACAGTAAGATGTGGTAGGCCAGATAGTAAAACTCTTAAACAATTAACTGATGATGAAAGAGCTAAATACTCAGAAGTCAAATGCTTTAGGCAAGTTAGATGTTTGGTAGATTTTGATGGCGAAACATCAACTGGAACTAAAGTTAAACATGAAAACTTACCGGCTATAATTCTTTTAAAAGGAAGTAACTTTTCTCCTTTTGAAGATGAGTTTAAAAAAGCATTACCGAAAGGTGCAAACCTTTGGGATTACTCAGCAACTGTTACTACTGAACGCAGAAAGCAAGGTAGTGTTGTTTATTTTGTAATGCACTTTGAACCTAATCTTAAAAAGAAAATACCTCTTGATGATACTACAGTTGAAACCATGCAAGGTTTAGCTGATATGATCGTTAGAGAAAACAAAGCAATACAAGGTAAATACCAAAGAGCACTAACAAATGCTCAAGATGATATTAGAACTATTGATGCAGTAGTTTCACATTCTTCTGATCTTAACGAAGACTTCCAAGAAGGTTAATCAAAGCCCTAGTTAATTCTGGGGCTTTATATATAGGAGAATGATGTGGCTAGTAAATTCACAGCAGAGTCAGGGCATTGGTATACTCAAGATGGCGAACCAATGTATACAATCGTTGGTGCAAATGGAAAGGAAAGAAATACAACTCTAAGAGATGCTAGGAAAGAAGGTTTTGTACCTTCTGTAACTACTGTCATTGGTATTGCAGCAAAGCCTTCCTTAGAAAATTGGAAGATAGATCAGGCTTTAAATTCAGCCTTAACTCTACAACAAAATCCCGGAGAATCCCTTAATGAGTTTACTTACAGATGTAAGCAGGACTCTAAAGAAATAGGCAGGAAAGCAGCCGAAAGAGGGACTGTTATTCATGCTATGATTGAACAAGGTTTCTTAGGGGAATCCGACACTAAGCCTTACCGGGCAATAAAAGAATATTTAGAAGAACACTTCCCAGGAGAAGAGTGGGTTGCAGAAGATTCTTTCTGTGCTCCTTCTGGCTATGGGGGGAAGATAGATTTGTATTCTAAATCAGGTATCTTTGTTGACTTTAAAACCAAAGATGGGTTGGAAGGTAAAGAGCCTTCTCGTTTAGTTTATGATGAACATGGTATGCAACTATCAGCTTATGCTGAAGGTTGTGGGTTTTCAGAACCTGAGAGAGTTTCTATCTTTGTTGATAGAGAACAAACAGATTTAATCGCTGCTTATAAATGGGATAAAGAAACCCATACTAGGCACTTGTCTATGTTTAACAGCCTTCTTGATTATTGGAAACTTGTTAAAAACTATGATCCTTCAACAGTAAATACTAAGGAAAAGTCCGATGGATAAAAAAGAAACTACCCATAAAGAAGCTGGGCGAGTTAGTGAAAAAACTTTAGCAAAACTAAGACAAAGATTTGGTAACAAAAAAATTAGGATAAATATTCCTAGATTAGAAAAAGAGAGAAAGGATGAACGCTAAAGAACACATAGAGATGATGAATAGAATTAGAAAAGGACAAGATCCCTTTCCTAAAAAAACAAAAATAACTAAAAAAAAGAGAGGTAAAAATGGGACAGTTTAGTTGGCTTGTTGAAAGACAGGCAGATAAATTAGAAGCTGAGAAATGGGCGAAGGGAGTTAAAGCTCTCCATGTTCATAAATTAAAATCTATGTGGTATGACACTCGCCCTCAAGATACAGATGAGAACCATGTTACTGATATTGAATATAATGATGGGCTTGTTGAAAGAAGACTTAACAATGGGGAAGTTGTCTACTTTGGCAAAAGACTTATTGGTAGTGATTTAATTGATGAATATGCAAGACATACAAAATGACCAGGAAAAAGTTTGGGCCTAGACAACGAGCTATCGCTAAAGGTTATCGAAGTGGGCTTGAAGAAAAAGTTGGAGAACAATTAAAGAAGTTAAAAGTAAATGCCGAATATGAATCCTTTAAAATTCCTTATATTGTCCCTGTTATTAATAGGACTTATACACCAGATTATCTCCTTCCCAATGGCATTGTCCTGGAACTCAAAGGCTTATTCGTATTGGAAGATAGAAAGAAACATCTTCTTATAAAAGAACAATACCCTAACTTAGATATTCGTTTTGTCTTTAGTAACTCTAGGACAAAATTAAGAAAGGGTGCGAAATCTAATTATGGGGAGTGGTGTGAAAAGCATGGTTTTACTTACGCAGACAAGGAAGTTCCACATTCCTGGGTAAAAGAAAAATCTAAATTAAGATCCATTAACATAGTCGAAAGACTAAAACAGGAGCAAAAAAAATAATATGTCTAATGATAAAACTAACAAAGATAATTCAGCACAGGTAACTCTATATTTATTAGAGAATGGGGCGATAGACTGCCAAGTAGAATGGTTCTTTCCTCATGATACTGCTGCTAGTGATGTAGAAGTAGATACCATGATTACACTAATACATGGGCTGTCTGGATATATGCACACTCGTTTTTATGAAGTATTCCAGATGGGTAAAGCTATTGAAGCAGGTCTACAAATAAAAGAACAAATGCTATCAAGAGATCTTTTTCCAGATGATCCACAAACTGAGATTGTGTTTACCCCAGACGAAGAATTTATAGAACAGATGGATAGTAAGCCTAATGGCAAAACTAAGAAGAATGGCAAAACAAGTAACATTGTAGATATGGAAGAATTTTTAACTACAAAAAAAGACCCTAAAAAGTTTCATTAATAAGGAGAACCTATGGCAGATGATAATAAAAAAGATTTAGAACATTTTAAAATGTATGAACCAGGAGAAAGTCGTAATCGTGAGATTTCAAGATCAAGAACTCCTACTGCTCATTTCCCCCCTTTTGATTCTGTGCTATCTAAAGATCCTAGCACTTGGGAAGAAGCTATTAACTCAGGAGATTCCATAGACGATCAAATGAGGAAAGCTACAGATATTGAAGAAGAACATGACCCTGTTAATCATCCTAGCCATTACAATCAATTTGGTATTGAATGTCTAACTGCTATTGAAGCATCAATGACTCCTGTTGAGTTTAGAGGGTATCTAAAAGGTAACTGTCAAAAGTATATTTGGAGATATGTCTATAAAGGTAAGCCGGTAGAAGATTTAAAGAAGGCATCATTCTACTTAAATAAATTAATTGAGAAAGTAGAAGAAAATGGCGTATGAAATAAAACTAGAAAGAGATAAACTTTTTGATGAATTAGGAAAAACTAGATTAAAAGAAAGTTATATGAAAGGGGAAGAAGAAAGTCCCCAGGAAAGATTTAAGTTTGTTTGTGATTTCTTTGCATCTAATGAAGAACACTCAGAAAGATTATATAACTACGCTTCTAGGCATTGGTTAAGTTTCTCTACTCCTATTCTTTCTTTTAAGAATGAAAAAAGACAGCTACCTATATCCTGCTATCTATCGTATTTAGATGATAGTTCTGAAGGATTGGTAGACTGCCTATCTGAAGTTAATTGGCTATCTATGATGGGTGGTGGTGTAGGTATTCATGTAGGTATTAGGGAAGCTGATAATAAATCAGTAGGAGTAATGCCACATTTAAAAGTGTATGACGCTTCTACTCTTGCTTATAGGCAAGGTAAAACTAGAAGAGGGTCTTATGCTACATTTTTAGATATAAGCCATCCTGACATTATTCAATTTTTAGAGATGAGAAAGCCTACAGGCGATCAAAACTTCCGGACATTGAACCTACATCATGGTATAAATATATCTAACGCTTTTATGGAGAAGATTGAAAACTCCATGAGAGATCCTGATTATGATGATACTTGGAATCTAGTTAGTCCTGCTACTGATGAAGTAGTAGACACTATAAGTGCAAGAGAATTATGGCAGCGTATTTTAGAAATGCGTATGCAAACAGGAGAGCCTTACATTGTCTTTATCGACAATGCCAATGACCACTTACCTAATTGGTTACAATCAAAAGGATTAAAAATACATGGGTCTAATCTGTGTACTGAAATCTTTTTACCTACTAATGCAGAACGAACAGCAGTCTGTTGTTTGAGCAGCTTAAACTTAGAATATTATGATGAATGGAAGGTATGTCCTTTGTTCATTCGTGATGCTATGGAGATGTTGGATAATGTTCTTAATTACTTTATAGAACACGCTCCAGACACAATCTCTAGGGCTAAACTGAGTGCTTTTAGAGAAAGATCTGTAGGTTTAGGGGCCTTAGGTCTTCATGCTTATTTTCAGAAGAATATGATACCTTTTGAAAGTGTTGTAGCTAAACTTAGAAACAAAGATATTTTTCAACACATTAAATTAAAGTGTGCTGAAGCTGACCAATATTTATGTAATGAAAGAGGGCCATGCCCAGACGCTCAAGATTATGGAGAGCTGAGAAGATTTAGTCATTGGACTGCTATAGCCCCTAATGCTTCTTCTAGTTTAATTATGGGGAATACTAGCCCTTCTATAGAACCTTATAGAGCAAATGTGTATCGCCAAGATACTTTATCTGGTGCTCATATTTATCAGAATAGGTTTTTAAAAGAAAAGCTACAAGACTTAGATATGGATACTGATGAAATTTGGTCGGCTATAACTGCCAAAGATGGATCAGTACAACATATAGAAGAACTGCCCCAGGATGTTAGGGATGTCTTTAAGACAGCAACTGAAATAGACCAAAGATGGATTATTGATCTTGCATCAGATAGGCAACTTTTTATTGACCAGGGACAGTCAGTAAATCTTTTTTTCAATGCAGATGTAAATATTAAATACTTACATAGTGTTCATTTTTTAGCATGGAAAAAAGGAATGAAGTCTTTATATTATTGTCGTTCAGACAAATTAAGAAAGGCAGATAAGGTGGGTACTCGTATAAAGCGTAAAAGAATAGAAGATGAAGTCGATTTGTCTGCTGTTGCAGATGGAGATGTATGCGTAGCCTGTGAAGGATAACAAATAATGGCAAGGAAAAAGAAATTGAAATTAA
The DNA here is from genome assembly GCA_002689925.1 of Candidatus Pelagibacter sp. GTDB lineage: Bacteria > Pseudomonadota > Alphaproteobacteria > Pelagibacterales > Pelagibacteraceae. Next base: position 2,841 of record NZIO01000071.1, on the reverse strand, counting down.
TGGATACAAGGGATTACTACAAGCCCTTTAATTACCCCTGGGCGTATGATGCCTTTGTAGCTTCGGAACAAATGCACTGGCTTTGGACTGAAGTACCNATGNNNGAAGATGTAAAAGATTGGNANAANAAANTNACNGANGNTGANAAANANTTTTTANCNAANATNTTTAGATTTTTTACTCAAGGAGATATTGATGTTAGTGGTGCGTATGTAAAGAATTATTTACCCTACTTCCCTCAACCAGAAGTAAGAATGATGTTATCTAGCTTTGCTGCTAGAGAAGCAATCCATATAGCAGCCTACTCTCATTTAATTGAAACAGTAGGTATGCCAGAGTCTACTTACAATGAGTTTTTAGAATATGGAGAGATGGTAGAGAAGCATGACTTCTTTTTAAAGCTACAAGATGAAAAAAGTTTACCAGCTCAAATTGCAGCTTTTTCTGCTTTTACTGAAGGTATGCAATTATTCAGCTCTTTCGTAATGCTACTTAATTTTGCTAGGTGGGGAAAGATGAAAGGGATGGGTCAGATTATTGCTTGGTCTATTGCTGATGAAACTCTCCATACAGAAAGCATGATTACATTGTTTAGAACTTACATGACTGAAAATCGTAGGTTATGGACTGATGCTTTAAAATCTAAGATCTACACGATTGCAGAAAAGATGGTTGATTTAGAAGACCAATTTATAGATCTAGCGTTTAACAATCATAAGATGGAAGGATTAACTAAAGAAGAAGTTAAAAAGTATATCCGATATATCTGTGATAGACGATTGATTGCTTTAGGGATGAAAGGGATCTTTGGGATTAAGAAGAATAACCTTCCTTGGGTAGATGGGATGCTTGGTGTAACTCATACAAACTTCTTTGAGAATAAAGTAGTGGATTATGCTAAAGGAGCTATCAAAGGAGATTGGGGCGAAATCTGGGGGAGTGCTAGTGCCCAGGACTAACATTAAAAAGAAAGGGAAGAATCCTATGAATACTGCCTTTTTGATGGGTAGGAAATCTTTTATGGATGGTAGGTTTAGTCATCCTTATAGAAAAGAAACCATCCTAGCTAAAGAATGGCAAAGGGGGTGGGATAGGGCCTACTTTGACCAACAAAAGAATCCTGTCTTTAAGCATACTGAAGAAGAACTAGATCGTATGTATTGGGACAAGAAAACTGAAGAATGGAAAGAATACTATCTCCAAAAAGAGGGTGGACTATGACACTAACAACTGCTAAAATAAGCACTAATTATATATAATTAAGCTAACCGAGGATATATCACTTATGGCTAAATCAAAAGAAACAAACACTAATGAACAACCAACTGCACCAGCAGTATCAGATGTTCTTGAAGATCTTAAAGCTCAAGACTTTGAAATGGTAGTAGTAGTAGGATTAGATAAAAAAGGTAATGCTGCTGTTACTGCAAGTAACAATGCTCTACCAATGGTTCATTGGTTATTGAATAGAGGTCTTTTTGAAATGAATCTCTTTGAGAAAAATCAAAGACAATCATCTAATGAAGAGGTTTCTCCCAAGGAAGAAGAGTCAAACTCGGAGATAATCACTCCGGATTCAGAAATAATTACTCCTAATAGTTAAATCTACTCTTTTTTCGGAAATTAGCCCCTTAATTGGGGCTTTTTTTTGCCTATTGCTCTGAGAAGCCCAGAAATGGCCTGTAAGAGCTTTTAGGTGTTTTTGATGTTTTGGTATGGCTATATACAAGAAAAGCCCTGTATGGGCTTCCTGTGAGGTCGTTTTTATAAAACTAAGGTAAAATTTAAAACTTTACAGCTAATATGACTAAAATAGCTAATTGGATCAATATTACGATTAACAGCTCTAATCCTAGTATTGTGTGATACCAAATCCACCGAGTTTTGTAGGCATTGTCTACTGTTAGTTCATCTGGATTAGGCTCTTTCACTTCTTCTCTTTAATTCCTTTTTTGCTTTTTGTATAAGTTTAGGTCTAGTATAACTCTTTTCTAAATAATCTTTCAACTCCTGGGTAGGAGTATGATGTAAGTAATGTTTTATCTTTGTTACTTTCTTGGTTTGACGATCTACTTTAGTTTCGTCTGGTTTCCATTTCTCAGGCATTTCTATTGTAAGAAACTATCTTGGGCTTCATCTACCCCTTCTTGAATAAACTCTAAAACATCATTACCACTCTCAGCCATAGTTTGTTCAACTTCAGCTAGTATATTTAATAAGGCTACTTCTCCCTCTTCTCCCTGGGCTGTTATTCCATACATACGAGTAAGATATGGAAGTATTACTTCTTTTCTAAGAGTAGAAGGTTCTGCATTACTAGCTATCCTATTAGCTACTTCTACAAAGTAATCAGGATCTGCTAACACAGCGTCAGTTATTTGACCTATCTCACTATCAATACTTCCTAATACACCTGTAACACCAGATCTTACCCTAGCACCAATTCTATTAAGAACACCAAAGATATAAGTTATGGCCCTGTCAGATGCCTGTTTAGCTGCTGAATATATAGCAGTATCACTTTGACCTGCAATATTCTTAGCTCGTCTGTTTCCTGTGATAATGTAAGATATATCTAATATAGATTCTAAGGCAACAGGTATGTCAGGTTGATCTGCAAATATCTTTCTTCCTGTAGCTAGGATGTTATTTAATTCTTCTTGAGCTAACTGTGTAGCCCCTGTTTTAAGATTCTTAGCTCCTGAGAACTCAGTTACACTTCCTAGAACATTATTCTTAAAAGTTTTAGCATAACTACCTTTTAAGGCATCTATAATAATAGGATCATTTTTACCATACTCTAATAAATCATCTATGAGGTTTAAATCCCCTCGTTTTATT
>NZIO01000070.1 GCA_002689925.1 Candidatus Pelagibacter sp. | reverse complement strand
AGAACCCTCCCTGCCTATCTGCACTACTTGTATCTTTTTTGATAATGAGTTCACAATTTGCTGCCACTTATCAAAAGGATACACTCGATTGCTAGTATAATTTGTCTTTGACTCTGGCTCTATTGTGATAAAATCTTTATCTAGCCCAGACACGATTCTGTTTATATTATCGTGCTCGGTTTCTGCGAAGAATAACTCGCATTTTAGTAGTGGATTTTCTAAGCCGTAAAACTCACAAATTTGGCCTATGATATGTTTATCAAATCTATGAAAGGCTCGTGTAGGTGTATCATTCTTACAATAATTTGTTCTGGGATTATTAAGCTGCAAGGGTAGTGCCTGGCCAGATTGGTACTCCTGAAAGTCTAGAGTTATGTATGGGTTATCTTTCCATATTTCGCTTTCAACAATTTTTAAATATTGCCCACCATGTACTTCACAAGGTAAAAGCTTTTTAGCTTTTCCAGATTGCACAATTTCTCTGGCAACGGCAGTCCATGCCAAATATCCACCCAATCCCATTTCGTATTCTCCGCTTTAAGTACAATATTTTAGCATAAGTTCATATGCATCATTGGCATATCGTTCATAACCTGCGTGCTTCAAAATGTATTCTCTTGGACTAACAGGCATTTCAATTCCTCCATTAAGAAAAGAAACGATTTTTTCATAGTATTTGTTGTGGGCGTCTTCTTTTCTTTTAAGGTACTTGCTGGTCATATAATCGGTATCATGAACCCAGAAGTCCTGGTTAAAGATGCTAGGAGTGTTGTGGGGTGAACCAATTATTGGAGTATTCATAAACATGGATTCATATGTTGCAATGCCAGGACATTCGTCCAAGCTCATGTTGATACAGCACTTAGACTGTAAAAGTGCGTCAAAATACTCCTGTCTTTTGTAGTTTCCATAAGTTAATTCAACAAACGAAATGTTATTTTCTTTTAAAAGGCCAACAAGTCCATCATGAAAGTGCTCGTAATTGTCATCATATCTTCTCTTTTTAGAGTACACTAAGCAGTCATATTTAATATCTTTATTTTCAATAATTGACGGATCAATATCAAACGTAACACACTTGTCTAGATAATCAGCTTTGTGAACCAAGTCCTTCCTTATAAATTTCTTTACATGATTATTATAAAATTCAACTTGATCAATGTAAAGATCAAATTCTACCTTGCTCAAAAACCACTCATCCCATTTATCTGCAGCGCCTACATCTGGCTTGTCCAATAAGATATTTGGCCCAAACATAAATTTTTTGTAAGGAAACTTGCTTTTTAAAAAGTCATAAATTCTAGTATCAAAACCCTTTGCATAAAACCAGAAAACATCATAATTGTTAATTTCATTTTCGTTCGACAAATTCCACAATTCATTGACATAGAAACGATTGTATTTATCCCTATTAAGTGCATCTACATGATGTCCATAAGTAAGCCCTGGGCCACGGTCACCGCCAGGCCTAGAACACATGAGAATGTTAAAGCTTTTATTGTTTTTAATCATCCTAGCCAACCCTTTGGTATTTTGACTTTTGCCTAATCCTCTGGGCTGTTTCATATTGGAGTTGTGCCTTTATCTTGTCTACATTTAAAGGATTTTGTTTATTGTATACATGCATCACAGAATCCATATATTTTACCCTCTCAGAAGCCATCTCAATCAGCGGAAGCATTATTGCCTGATCATAAGAAACACTATAAAATTTACCCTCGTCATCCTTAAGATCCTCAACATCAATCTTCTTCCAAAGATGGTGTTTAAACGTTCTTAAATGAGATGCGCGCCATTTATCTTGTCGATAAAGGTTGTTTTCTACGACATCTGATGGATATGGAGACGGCTCAGGGCCCTTCACACCATATGGGTGCATCACATAGCTCCCATACGTAACCATACAATTGTCTTTGTAGGCGTGATTAAGGGCATTTAGAATCTTGCTACAAGATAGCCAATCATCTCCGTCCAGCAAAATCACAACGTCTTCATCTTGAATATCTTCTGATTCGAGTGCATTGTAAATATTCTTAAGTGCGTAGCACTTTTCTTTATTTTGTGTAAAAACAAACCTAGAATCATCCTTGATTAAATGACTCACAATCCCAGAAGAGTTATCAGTAGACATATCATCTATTAGAAAACACTTAAAGTTCTCATGCCTCTGTCTTTTGATGCTGTTGATGCACTTGGGCAAGAAATCTTCAGCATTGTAAAAAGGAACAACAAAAATGTATCTCTGGTCTGACTCGGAAAAGTGTTTTGGTAAGTAATCAAACTCATTTTCTAGCTTATTCCAGAAAACTTTTGTGCGGCTTCTCAAATATTCCATGCACGATTCTCTCGTCTCAAACCAGGATTCATTGTGGTGCTGTACATTTTCATTAAGAACCAGATCACACCCTAGCAACTTTGCTTCTATGACCATCCTTGGGCAAGTGTCCCCGGCCTTTGGTAAGAATATCATACCTTTAGAAGAGGCTAGCTTTTGTAACATCTCGCTATGAGAGATTCCCCAAACCAACTCATAGTCTAGATTGTTTTCCTTAGCGTACTGAACAGCGTCCTGTGCTCCTTTAATCCAAGATGGAGAATTTGATATTATCCATTTTTCATTTTTATTAGATAAATCTAGAGATTCAATATAGTCTAAAGTTTGGCCAGAAAAGACAGAACTTAAAACTTCTCCTCCTAGAAAGGAAAACATTGTTTTATAACTTTGCTTTTGGTTTTGAGACATCCACCACATTTTATTAGCATGATTGTAAAATAGAGAAATTAACTTTCCTCTCCGAGTGGTATGACAATCACAGCTGCCTTCTGCCTCGATATGCTTTCCTGCCGACCTATATCTGCAGTATTTATAGTCATATTCGAGAACACAGTAATTCAAATGTTTCAATGAATAAAGAACGCAATCAGCAGATAAGTTTTGAAAATTCCCAAACACAAAAAAGTTATTTTTATTTTTTTTTAAAAAATCAACCGTAACTTGTTGAGAGAGAACTTTTGCATTTGGTAACAGACAAGACGAAACAATTGCCTCTGTCGTCAATTCTGCTCCGCCGTTATATTGATCTACAAAAGCATCTGCTACAAAGATTATCATTTTCCTTCAACTGCCCTTTCAAATAAAGAATCAATTTCATCGTCTGATACAAAGCCACAAATCTCCTTTACAGATTCGGCCATTTCTTTATATTTCTTTTCTTGTGTAAAATTCTTAACTATGTGTCTTTTTAGCGCCTGGGATAGGTTGTTAAACCTATTATAATCGGTGTATACATCTCGAAGTCTCGTTGAATAGCTCTCTTTTGTTGGGTAGCACCAACTAGAATCTTCGTGCAAAACTCCTTTCCAAACAACCTGTTTTTGTATTTTTTTGATTTCATAGGCTACTTTTGCAAAATGTGGTTTTATCTTGTTAGTAGTTTTTCCCTTTTTGGTGGTCTTCTTTGGTGCATACAGGAAATCCCTATGCCCCCTCCAATCGGGAGCTATTATTGGCAAGCCATTGTAGGCTGCCTCAAATAAAGGCAAACCAAAGCCCTCTCCATGCGTCAAGCTGACCATGCACTTAATTTTTGGATGATTGAACAGTGATGTTAGTTCTCCCTGAGACATGTTACCGTGAATTAAATAAACTTTACACTTCGCGTCTTTGTATTCCTGTAAAAGGCCCTGCAACCTTTGTTGCGTAAATTGTCTGTCTATAATACTAGTTTTTATTAAGTTTGTTTTGACTACAAGCCCTACCTCATCATCTTTAAACTCTTCAACCCACCACTTGATTGTATTTTCTAGATTTTTTCTTGGACCCCATTGGGCCATAGTGAGAAAATTAAAATCATAATCTAATTTAATATCAACTTCTTCTGATTGATGATTTCTTACTGGGTAGTGAACTACATCTATTGGGGTATCACACTTAAGCATAACCCTTTCGTTCGTGCTTTCGTTCACCCCTTCCCATAAAGTCTTTAAAAATACTTCCTTCGAATGTTCTGAGATTGTGATTATTTTATCAACTATTTTGCTTTTCTGAATCCACTCAGGGGTCACTAGGGTTGTTTCGATCCCTGCTGTATAGCCAATATTAATTGGGGCCAATTTTTCCCATTCATTTGGTATGGTTACTTGAAAACTTACATCAAATTGCCCGCCATTTTCAAGATGAAGGTTAGCCTTTTGGATCAAACTATCTATCCACTTTCGGTCTGGACTCTTAAAGGGAATCCAGCTGCTATTTCCCCAAGGAACTGCTTTTAAGTATATATCAAAAACATCGTCATAAGACATTAAGGCCCTCAAGGCAAATCTGCATTGTTCACCATATCCAGTTTGAGATAGGGCTGGGCCAACTACTATAATTTTCTTTCTCATATTACTTCTAACATCTCCCAAGGTTTGTAATTCTTTCTTGTATCCCACGAACCAAACTCCCTATGAACCTCTTCTAGTATGCTCTCCCATTTTTTTGAAAATTGCTCCATGCTATAGTTGTCTAAAACATGCTTTCTACCAGAGGCACCAATCGCCAAGCGCTCTTCTTTCGGAATATTCGTAAACTCAACCAAAGCATTTACAAAGTCTTCTTTGCTAACCCTGTCCTCGTATATAAAAGGAACTTGCTGAGAGCCAATTACAGCCCTTGAAGCAGGCTCTAGCCCTATTCCAAACCACTTCTCTCCATCGGTCACCTGTTCTTGAAGGCCTCCCGTCATATTTACGATTATTGGAGTCTCGCAAGCCAAAGATTCGAAAGTAGCTAAACCAAATCCCTCGGCGTCTGAAATATTTATTGTGCAATCTGCGACATTATATATCATGGACAAGTGTTGTGGTGGCACCTTTTCTCTAGATAATAAAATTTGCCCATTGGTTAGCCCTAATTCTTTTATTATAGCCACGAGATCTTGACCATGAGGGTCAGAGGGATCAGTATGCATTAGTAGCAAAGCCTTGTCATGCCCCACTTTGTCTAGATACTCTTTAAACCAATATACTAACGAACCGCTCATTTTTCTACGAGCGTTTCTATTATTCCAGAAGAAAATAAGCTTATCCTCACTGTCAGCGTTGAACGTGCTTTTTCTAAATTTTGCAACTTCTTCATCGTCAATCTTTTTAAATATATCAGTATCTATTGCGTGAGGAAGGTAGACCTCTTTCGTATTTGGAGCTACATTTTGAACAATATCGCTCGTTACTTTTGAGATTGTAACAACCGCGTCGTTAGACTCATACCAAGGCCTATTAAACGTTGGATATGGGTAATTATCCCAAACATGATAATAGACCATTGGAGCAACTTCTCTTACTTCATTCTCGATTTCCCACAACCATCCATAGAAACGCGGGTCGGTCATAAACCATAAAATATCAGGCTTATAATTCCTTAAAAAGTTTCTGATTGAATCCTGTGTTCCGTATCCATCAACGGGAAATATTAACCAATCATCACCATGTGGGTCGACTTTCATGGGAGTATAATCGTTATGCTTTACAGCACCTCCCAAGCAAACAAAGCGATACTTTTCTGTCTTAAGCATCGCTTCAATAAAATATTTTGTTTGTATCCCTACTCCAGACGGGGATAATGGGTGATCTGATAAGACCAACACCGTAAGTTTATCATTCGACATGTATTTTTATCCGCAATTTTTAGTTTTATAGAATTCGCACCCATTGCACGAAAGTCTATTTTTAAAGTGCTTTCCCTTTTGTATATTGTATATTGCTTTATTTAATAATTTAAGGGCGTTCTGTGTTTTTCTTAACCCACTGCTAACCCTAAAAATTTCTATATTGTCCTTACTTGCGGTTCTTTTCGCTAGTGCAAAATGGGTCTCAATCTTGTTTGGATCAATGTTGTGTTTCTTCGCAAAATAGTGTTTGTACAGCGTTAGTTGGTAGGTTACCATGGTATCTGATCTACGACGGGCGTCCCAGCCCCAAGAAGTTGTTTTCCAATCAATTATGTGATACTTGCCATCATTGGTTTTAAGGACGAGATCAATATACCCCTTGAAAAGATATTCCACATCATCAATTTTTTCATAGAGTTTCTCCTCTGCTGAGAAAACATTATAGTGGCCAAAGTATTCCTTTAATGCAGGGACGCCCTTTGCTGACAATTTTTTGCCTTGTTTCTCCATGTCTTGTAGGAGAGGTTCGCTTAACTCCACGCCATCACAGATAAGCTTTTCTATCTCAGAAATAAAAGACTTTTCAAATATTTCCTGCTCATCTCCGCTCTTAATCTGACCTAAAACACTTTTTTCATAAACTTCATGAATTGCAGTGCCAAAGGCCGTATGCTCACTACCCTTAAAACCCTTTATCTTATCAAGATTTACAAGCTTGTGGTAGTAGGCACACTTGTTCCAGTTTTTTAGTTCTGAGAAGGAGATGTGTCTCATTTTATTTATCTAGTTGTATTTTTTTTCTGGTTGTTCTTCTCTTGGGAACAGTCTTTTTTTCTTTTCTAAATTCCCAAGTGTGCTTGTTTGATATTCCTTGTTGATAATTCTTTATCTCAACGTGTGGAGAGCTACCTAAAATAAATTTATAACCTTTGTTTTTTAAGTATAATTCTAGGGTTCTGGTATCAACAAGTATTTTTTGTCTACAAAATCTGCCCCTAGGATCAATCTCTACGTTGCAAGTTATCTTATCATTATCTTCAGAAATATCAATCTTTATTTTTTTTAAATTATCAGAAATCATCCTTATCCTCCATTAGTTCAGATATTTTTACAAAACATGCTGGGGATATCTTTTTTACAGATTCTTGGTCTCTTAAGACATAAAACTCAAAACTCTCAGCAAAGTATTCCGCAAGGCTTGTTGTACCATATGGTGTTAAGAACAGACCAACCGTTAGCTGCGTTAACATTGGATACCCAACTTGATTAAGTAAAAACATGTCGAATTCAAAAGAGTAATCAAGATTCATAAAATCTTTAGGAGAGACATTGAACCCTTCCTCTTTTAGCATGTAAAATAGCTTTTGTCTTTTACCTAGAAATTCTCTTGATACGGCCTGATCACCATAAATATCAGTGCCATATGTTTTTTCTGCTAAGTGAGCGACTTCATGAACAAAATCATCGATAAAATCATCGTCTGTTTCTTGATCATTTGTAATGTATATCGCACCATCTCTATAGAATGCGTTTATTTGTTGTTTTTCAAATTCTGGGAACTGACCAATAAATACTGAATCTAGTCCGTATACCAAATGTTTTGGTATTCTAGATTCAACCTCTCTAAGACAAGAATGCAAATCTATATAATGAGGAACGGGATCTTTTACTAAAACTAGTACATCCCCATAAACATAATATTCTTTTTTTCTTGATAGATTATGAGTGGCACTCTCCTTAATATAAATACTAAGGTTACGCCTTGTTATGTTTATTTTCACCGGATTCTACCTCAAGATCGCAGAGTGCCTGGTGATATCCACGAAGAAAATTCTCACCAGCGACAGCCATTACAAACTCTGGGAAGTCATCTGCTAATGTTTGCACTATCATCTCAACAGTTACATTACCGTCTTCTGGCTCATACTTGTTGCCAACGTAATCGACAAGCCATGCTTTTAACTCATTATCTTCTTCTACGGTTTCTCTTAGAGCTGGGTTATCCCACTCATCAATTTTTTCAGCGTTTAATTCTTCCATCTTATAAGATTTTGGCTGCTAAACTAGCAACTTTTGACCTCTCTCCCCTTTTTAAAGTAACGTGGCCGGATAAATCATATGCTTTAAATTTTTCTACTGCATATGTTAGCCCATTTGACGACTGATCAATGTAGGCATTATCTATTTGTTCAATGTCGCCTGTTAAGACTATTTTTGTTCCTTCACCAACTCTAGTGATTATAGTCTTTAATTCATGACTTGTTAAATTCTGAGCTTCGTCAATTATAATAAAGGCACTTGCTATTGATCTTCCACGAATATATGTAAGAGCCTCAATTTCTATCAGGCCACGCTCTAGATACATATCTAAAGTATCCTTGTCTCCATCCATCAGAAATTCTAAATTATCCCTAATTGGTGCTAGCCACGGCATCATCTTCTCCTCCAGAGTACCTGGTAGGAAGCCTATATCTTTACCCATAGGTTGAACGGGGCGAGACACAATAAGTTTATTATATGTCTTGCTGCCCAAGCATTGCTCCATACCAGCAGCGATTGCACACAAGGTTTTTCCACAACCTGCGCGGCCACCTAATGAGATTATGGGGATTTCTGGGTTCATTAGAATATCTAAAGCAAACGCTTGCTCTTTATTTCGTGCTCGTACACCCCAAATACCTTCCTTGAACTCGTTCACCTTAAACAACGGGACGTGAGGATTTATATATCTAGCTAGAGCAGACTTCTTTTCGTTTGCATTTGAAACCAGCATAATAAATTCATTTGGACAAGCTCCCAAGTCTTCCTCCAAAGATATTGGTTCTCCATTATAAAATTGGTCGATTATTTGATCGTCCACCAAAACACTAGCAAATCCAGAATATAGCTCTGAGTCTTTATCTAAAACCTTCTCGGCTTTAAAATCCTCCGCAACAACGCCCACAGAGTCGCATATGACGCGCATGTTCACGTCTTTGGATACAACTATCACCTTTCGACTAGGATTCTCTATGCTCTCGGTTAAAGCAGCTCCAATGATGATATTGTCAGCTAGGTTTGGGTTCAAGTCTGACGGTAGCTCTGTGAGTG
>NZIO01000069.1 GCA_002689925.1 Candidatus Pelagibacter sp. | reverse complement strand
TCGATAAATCAATTATTGTTTCTCCAGTGCCTAATATTCCATCATCATCAGTTTCTGTAAATCCAGCTTCAATTACATCATAACATCCATCATCCTCAGAGTCTAAATCAATATAATTGTAAAATAAATCTCCGTCAAAATCATTAATTGTATATGCAAGGTTAGAATTGTCAATTATTTCCTCTAAGTTATTACTCAGTCCATTGTTTCCAACAGTAATTTCATCAATTACACCATTTAGATCATTATCAGTAACCACGTTTAACGCGCCAGATTCGTGTAAATCATAAATCCCATCATTATCTGAGTCTAGGTCTAAATAGTCAGGAATACCATCATTATCAAAATCAAATGCAATAAAATTTTCAGTGAAAAGATCATCGTATCCATCATTGTTGATATCAATACCTGAAAGAGGGGAAAAATTATTTCCTTGTGATTCAACTAAGTCAGGAATACCATCATTATCGCTGTCATAATCTCTTGCATCAACTATTCCATCTAAATCATTATCTTTTGGAACACAGGTAGCTTTAATTTTAAAAGAAACACCTCCCAAATCATTAAATGAATTATTATAAGTTTGGAACTCAAAGTAGTCGGTCAAATGAGTTTTAAACTTGAAGGATCCAGTTGTCAAATTTTCATTAGTAGCTTTAAATCTGATATTAAAATTAGATATTTCAGTAATTCCACTTTCAAAAATACCGTCAAAGTTAGAATCAATTCTGAGCTCATCATTGGGGTCTAGAAGGGTAATTGTTTTATCATAGGGTACTACGATACTATACCACTGCTCATCATTCATTGAAGTGCCAGTATCAGAAATATCAAAATATAACTCTAAACTAACTTCCGAATCAAAAGTTACTTGACTTACCGTTTGGCCAGGGCTTTTTTCAACATTTTCATCTAAGTAAGCTGTAGGAACATTTGTTGTAAAACCTCCATCATTTGCTGTCCAACCTAATTCTTCTGGTGATTCTGGTAAATGAGATAAATTAATTGAATAATTACCAATATTTTCTAAATTTCCTCCGTTAAGATTTAATGTTAAGTCTTGATTGCCAAGCGATTCATCACAGTCTGTAATTCCATCATTATCATTGTCAATATCAATATTATCGTTGATACCATCATTGTCAGAATCTTTTGGGCAATCACTAACTGGAATATTGTTTGACAGTAGTGATCCTTCACAATTTTCTATCAAACCAGAAATTTGATAATAACCTGGGTCGGTTGGAGTATACTCAAACGCATTTGCACTAGCTATAGGATCACCGTTATAAAACCACTGATACTCATCGTAAGTTGAAATACTACTTAAGCTTAATGTTAAGTTGGGAATACAATTTAACCCCTCATTGTCAAGATTATCTAATATTATTTCAGGTTTAAACTCAAAACCTGAGTAGTAGCCACCAAATGTTGCATAATCATATGCTCCAAATGTTGCAACATATACCTGAGCTGTGGACTCAATACTTACATCTCCAATTAGACCTTCAATAGTGTAAGATTCATATAATGGATTAGATTGAACAAGTTGAGGTAAAGCTGCGTAGTTACTTATTGGATTACCATTAATTGTAATATCAGCACCTGTTTCACCTAACCCATCTGCATATAACATGTTATCTAAATAATACTTTCCTCCTACTCCTGTGCCAGGATCCATTAAATTACGCATTGTAGCACTTTCACCAACAATGTATTTTATAGCTTGTTCTTTTTGGTCCGCCATAAATTTTGTAACTGTAGTTTGTGTTACAGTTTTGTCATTTGAATTTGCTTGTTTGTAAAGAACTGTTTCAGGGTTAGCAATACCAAGCTGGTTTAATTCTGTTTCTAATTGATTATGAGATAAAAACCCAATATCTGTTTCATTGTCCCCAGAAAAATCTAATTTTAAATTTATATTATCTTCAGCTCTAAGATTTTTTAAATCTTTTACTAAAAAAGAAGCTTCTTTATCTAAAGCATCATCATATATAATTGCTAAATCACCTGTTTTAGTTCTGCCTAATCTAGCCTCACCTTGATTTAATGATTCTATTAAACCTGGAAACTCAGGATTGTTATACCTTGAGTATTTTGCACTGTTTTTAGCATCAAAATCTAAACTATCCTTTAATGCCTGACTACTAAGTTTTATATCATTTACTTCTTTATAATAAAAAGCTCTCATTTTATTATAATNTTCNGCNGAAATNCTNTGNTCNATTTTATATGCTCTTTCATTTGCCGCAAAACCATCAACATTTTTCATTAGCATACTTTCNAGTTCTCCTTCAAAAGCGCCGGCNTTGTCTTCAGTTATACTTNTAAATATTAATTGCTGATANTTAGTAGCGTCTCTAGCTATATTTTCTTCTTTTCTTAAAAGTCTTTCTTCATTAGCTTTTTTTTCTAAACGATCTTTTTCTTTACGTAATTGTATTTTTTCAATTTCATTTCTAATAGGTTTAAAAGCTTCTGTCATTGACTGTTGCCCTGCAGCAAAACTTCTTGCATATATTTCAGCATAATTAGGTAGCTTAATAATAGGCTGCTGTTGATATGCCGGCGTTGGTGAAGTTGAAAATTGTGGTAAATTGTATTTTGCCATTTTATATTTCTTTAAAATCTACGTCTATTTTTGAATAATCAACTCTATCATATCCATCAGCATGGTTAATAACTGCGTACTGAGGAATTTCATCTGACATAACCCCTTGATAAATTCCGCTACCAAATATTTTATCAATGTATTCAAACATGTAAATATTTAGACCTGAGTTTGATTTCCCTATTAATTTAATATTTTTCTTTAACCTCCTATCTGATGTCCCTGTTTTATTTGTTAATAAAGGTACTGTAGTTGAGTATGTTGGAAGCCCTTTTAATCCGCTATATGTGGAAGGACTAAAACTATTTGCAGCACCAAAACCAGAACTAACAGCACCTAAAGAACTTGATGTGGCTGCTGATGCAGCTCCTCCAAATGCTCCAGCTCCAGCTGCTCCAATTGCTGCGCTTGCAAGACCTGTAATACCACTTGCTAAAGCGCCTTGCCTTTGAGCTTTTGCACTAACTTTTGCTGCTTCNAGCGATGCTGCGTTTTGAACAGCTTGCGTTTCTTGNCCAGCTANTCTATTNAATCTATTTTGCTCTCTTGTTTCCGCTACTCTAAATTGGTATTCTCTAGCCATTGAGTCTGCTTGTTGCAATCTTTGCTGCTCATCTATTTTAGTTTGTTGTAGTCTTAAATTTTCTCCAAATTTAGCTGCTTGCAGTCTTCCAGCTTCATCATATTGAGCTGTTTGTAATCTTCCAGCTTCATCAAACGCAAATCTATCTCTTTCTCTTGCAGTATCAAATTGTGCTTGCTGTAGCCTCAATGATTCATCTAATCTTAAACCTTGCTCTCTTAGTTTTTCGCTTATGCCTAACTCTTGTAGTCTTCTTCCTTCGCTAACTCCAAGTTCCTGCAGTCTTCTTCCTTCATCCAGTCCAACACCCTGTATTCTTCTACCTTCATCTAATCCAACACCTTGCAACCTTCTGCCTTCATCTAATCTTGTGTCATCTATTCTTAACCCCTCACTTTGTCTTAAACCTTCTAATCTTATTTTTTCTGAAAAAGCTATATCCTGTAATCTTTTACTTTCACTCATTCTTATTTGCTCAACCTGTTGTTGCCCTTGGGCTCTTGATTGAACATTACGAGCTTCTTGCTGTTCTATTGTAGCAGAAATATTTAATTTACTTTGAAGTGCTGCTTGCGCAATTGCTGTAGCTCCTCCTGCACCTGCACCTGTAGCTCNTATTGTTGACAATGTATTTGCTAAAGCTTGATCGGATTGCTGCGCTTGTAAGTCTGCCGCTTGTGTTGCAACTTGTAAGTTAGCAAAAGCNTTAGAAGTTAGTACACTTGTATCTGAAGCTAAGCCTGAAAAATCTTGTGCCCCTGGTCTTAAATCAGTAACTCTTTGTGATAAATCCTCTAACCCTGTAGATAAATTTTCTTGGCTCGTAGATAAATCTGCTAAACCAGTACTTAAATCTGAACCTAATCCCGTAGCACTTTCAAATAAACCAGATCTATCGCTTAATAAATCAGTTCTGTCTTGTATTAAATCAGTTCTATCGCTTAATAAGTCTGATCTGTCTCTTAATAAATCACTAGCGTCTTCAGCAATCCCGCTTAAATCTTTAACATTTGCATAAGGATTTACAATATTACTTCCTTTATACATTTGNGCCATATTNGGATCACTTGCCATATCNGCAATAGATTTTGGTAAAGTTGAATAAAAATCTTTACCTTCCTTTGTATTAGGGTCAGGNAATATTGGTAAGCCTGCGGGNTTTCTAGGAAGTGTTCTAGTAACCTCTTCAAATCTTTTTCTTAATAGCTCACTAACAACGTTTCGTCCCCTGCCCTCTCTCATTGTTACACCTGTCGTAGGATCATATCCACCCCTTACAGCTTCTTGATAACCTCTATCCATATAATTGTCTCCAGGCTGCACCATGGTTCTTGAAGCTCTATCTCCTACGTCATCACCTGAAAAACGATCTCTTAAAACTGGTTGGCCTAAACCCCTGGTTGGTTGTGGAATTTCTCTACCTAAAGCTCTATCTCTAGCTTCTGAATTTCTTTTTTGAGCAGCTTGAATTGCGGTTAAGTTAGCTGCACTTTTTGGAATCCCTACTCCTTTATGGTAACCAGGTATACGGTCAGTTGCTGTGCTAAAACCTGGTACAAAACCTTCTGCTTCAGCTGCTGCTAATGCCGCGCTTGCTTGGGCTGATACATCATTAGCTGCTCTACTAGCTTTATTAGCTTTAAGCTCTTGTTTTCTAGCACTTCCGTATTTTATTGCTCCTCCTACGGCTGCTGTACCCACTATTGCTACTGCTACAAATGTCATATTATTATTTTAAGTTTAATTGATTTTTAATTTTTAATATATTTTCAAGGCTAATTTCAGGATCATTAAAATCTTTAGCTATAACCTTTTCCTCTATTTCTTCTACAGTTTTTAAATTAGTTGCATGTACTGTAACCCATGTAACATCTTCATGAATATATATAATTCTTTTAGTTCCTGCTTTCGTAATATCATAATATGGTGCTTTAATTCTTATAGGACCATCTTCTGTTAATATAGAGCATTCCNCCNTCATAAGAAAAAANGGGTGTTCTTCTTTATGTATTTTTGTAATTAACAATTGACCAGCGGGAGTGTTTACTTCTCTTATGTAATATCCGTCCGCAAATGTATGTTTTAAAGGGTTGTACTTATTTAGTTCCTCACCAACTAAAGCCCCCTCCACGTTTTTAGCATTTTCTTCAAATTCAACTATTGCCTTTCTATATTCAGCTGTTTTTTTTACTATACCCATTTAATTTGTTAATAGTTCATATTCGCTTGATACTGCAAACAATTCTTTTGCTGAAGTATCTGAAACGCTAAGTTGTACTTTATTAAAGAAACCTTTTACACCTGATATTTCTGCTCCAAACAATATTTCATTTGTTTTAGGTAAAGTTTCATTTACAATATACGAATAATATTTGTTATCTTTCTTTTTAAATCCTGAAACTACTAAATCCTGCCATGTATTTTCCGCTGATGCACTTGTTGATACATATGCTGGAATAGGTGAGCCATTATCACTATCTGTTTCTATTGAATTTACTGACCACCCTGTATTACCTTCGTAATTTATTGTTTGAAAATATTTTGATACTGAAGGAGGTTTGTTGAATATTAAATCAACTGTTGAAGCAATTGTAGAATTACCATAAAAAGATCCTCTATTAGCGTCTAAATCATAATGTTTATATAAATCATTTACACCGTAAGTATAAAAGTCTGCATCTATACTTCCTCCAAACGCAGGCTTATATCCATAAAATGATGACCAACCATTTATATCTTCATCAAATGTTACAGTTTGAAAACCACTTGTAAAATCTCTTAAATGTATTGTTATTGTATCTCCCACAGGTGGAGCTGATGTCATAGTCACAACACCGGTTGAAGTGTTATATGTGTAATCCGTGTTAGCTACTAATGCTGTTGTACCTCTACTTGTTTGAAATATTTCAATTTGAGATATGTTTGTAGGGTCAGGTAAATTAACTGTAGCAAAATTTGTATCAACTATTGTAAATGCAAGTGAAATTGTAGTATCACTTCCATCTCCTGTAAATGCATTTGTTACTAAATTTTCTTGTAACGATAATACATATTTTTTTCTATTGTTATCCCATATACCAACTATTGAATCTGCAAGCTTTAAGTTTGTTTTAAAGTAATCTCGCATACCAAAGTTAGATATTTCAGTTATACCGTCTCTTGATAATCTTAAAACAACACCATTGTTTTTATCTGTAAAATATTTTCTTCCTGCATGGTAAGCAAAACTTTCAGGATTTTTACTTATACCGTAATTACCTGTATATGCAACAACTTGACCTAATACTTGATCTGAAGATGTTACCTGCGGGTCTCCTTCTGCTGTAAATATAATATCTTTGTCTATAAGTATATTATGTACTTTGTTTTCTTGAAAAACGTTTAAGTTGTTGTCTTCTGCAAATAATTTTTGTATTGATCCAAACGATGAATCAATTGATTTTGTATTAGGTATTGCAGGATTGAACTGATTTATTTCATTTGTTCTTGTTCTTCCATTGTATATACCTGAATATATAAGTGAAGCTTCTCTTGTTTCAGGTGCATATTCATTGTCTGTTATTGCCGCTCTTACCCCAAAGTCTACTGTTTTACCATTAAATGCTCCTCGTATTCTTGA
This sequence comes from Candidatus Pelagibacter sp., assembly GCA_002689925.1. Lineage (GTDB taxonomy): Bacteria > Pseudomonadota > Alphaproteobacteria > Pelagibacterales > Pelagibacteraceae. The sequence goes on along the minus strand of NZIO01000069.1, from coordinate 3,865 downwards.
CTCTTCTATGTGCCAGTTTTTTACAACCACTAATATTGATACTCCATTGCTAGGCGCAGAAGTAAACGTAATTACCCTTGTTTTATTTGCATAAACATAGCTTGTTGCAGCTACTAGCACATTATCAAAATATACTTGAAAATCTGCCTCTGAATTAGGAACTGCATATATAGTGCTTCCACTGCTTTCAGCAATAGTAAACGTTGTATCACTCCCATCACCGGTTCCAACTACTTGATGTGTAACCTCAGAACTCTTTATAAGAAAGGTGTTATAGTATTTTATTTCTAGTGTTACACTCATGATTTTATTATTACGCTAATTTAATTATTATTAAGAACATACAACCTTGTCTGTTATCTTACCTGTATTATCAACTCTTATCACAAAACTAGGCTCATTTCCAATTGTTATATAAGCTGTACCATTATGATAAGCTTTATGATATTTATAATACTTGTTACCTCCAGCAAAAACGCTATTTTGTGTTCCTGCTGCGCCTCTTGCTGACTCGTCTGTATTGTGAAGCACATTATCAACAACATCTATGGAACTATACGGTCCAAAAACTATGTCACTACCGACTGATTGGCTACAAGCCGTTGAGGGGTTTGTGCTCCCTGATGACAAATATAGTCCTGAAACTCCCTCGTTAAGTCCTATACTTTCTTGTGTAAGTGTTATTGTTTCATCTTCGGTATCTCCGTTTTCATCTGTAGCTGTTAACGTTAATGAGCCTACTGCATTAACCCCTGAAAGATTTATGTTTACACTAAAATCTCCATTTCCGCTTGATGCAGATAATGCCGCGCTATTATTTCCTGAACTTGAAAGAGACAGGCTTATATTTCCTTCACCTGCTATAGCGACTGTTATAGGGGTTATTAACCCATTTACGCTGTAATGATTACTTGAGCCTCCATTAAACTGTATACTGTCAATACTTGGATTAGTAGTTGTTGAAGGCGATAAATATACATTTGCTGAACCACTTGTGTCACTGCTTAATATTTTAGTTGTACCTGTTATTGCAAAGCTACTAGTACCATTAGCAGTGGGGGGAGTTATAGTAAATGGGTCTGCTAAAGTATGAGAAGTAACATGTATATAATTATTACCACTGGGTGTTTCATCACTATAGTATACTGTCGGATTTTCAGTAAAAGTACCAGTAGGATTACTTGTAATAGTTTTGCTATCCATAGCCGCTGGAGTATTATTTGGTGATCCTGATAAACTTAATATACCATTACCTCCTATGTCATACCCACTTCCTGTTTTGTTTAACCGTATTGCAGATACATAAACTGCTGCTGTACTTATATTAAGAGTAAACGTATAGTTTATATTTCCATTAACTGATTGATTTGGATATGTACCAGAAAAACCTAATGTTATTGTATCCCCATTATCTGTAAGAACAGGAGTAAATCCTGAGCTTGTATCAACATTAATCATATTTGGAGCAAGATTAGTACCTGATTTTGCAATAGTAAATTGCATTTTGTTTGTAAAGCTTGTTCCAATTACACCTACTGCGTATGTTTCTGTTTCAGAAGTATCACCCGTCCCCCCATCTACAGTACAGTCATCACGAGTCGAGTTGCTAGAATTAAAAGACATTGTAAGTGTTGCGTTTTGTGCACAAGCTGTTACATTTAATGCTACTGTTGCTGATACCGAGGCATTTCCTTTTTCAACTGTTACCGCTGATGCTGTACTTCCAGCTACGCTTCCATCTACAGTTGCTTTTTCATTAAATGCCGCAACTACTATACTTCCTGCAGAAGTTGTACCTGTTATATCATTACATGATCCCTGGCCTGTTAGTCTTAATATATAACCACTTACTATTGTAGCACTTATTTTTGATGCTGTTGCCGAATTACTTGTTATTTCAAAAAACTTACCGTTTGTAAAATAGTTTCTTAAATCTATATCTGTTGACCCTGTAATTACAGTTGATTGTGTAGGTATACTACCCGTAGTTAATGTAGGTTGTATACTTGGTTGAACAATATTATATGTAAAATCTGCTGCACCCGAATTTGTAAAAGTAGCTCCAGGTGTTATATTTAGTGTTAACGCTCTTAATGTAGCAACTGTAACAGTTGATATATTAGTTGCTGCTCCGTCTGAAAGCGCATTACCAGATAATGCAACGCTATTTAGCGTAGGAGTTGCTAAAGATCCTTCTGTAAACACAGCATCGTGTGCTATAGAAAACCCTGAAGGAATTCCATGGTCTGCTATGGTATATGCTACTGAAGCTGCTGCTGCCGGTTGCGTAACGGTTCTTACAGCTGTATAAAGATAATCTGTTGAAGCAGAGTTACTATATCCACTTGTTGGTATTTGTATTCTTATAGTATTACTATTACTAGAATAAGTATTAGCTGTTCCAGTTACTTGTCCTAAGGTTACTGATACCGTTTCAGTTGTACTTAAATTTGCTGCTACACTTGTTGGAGCAACTGCTACAGCTGGTGAATTTCCAGCATCTATTGTAAAAGCTCCTGCCGCATTTACACTTATACTTCCTGTCCAATCTGAAACCTCAAATAATCCAAGAGCAGGTGATGTTACCTGTATTGGTCCTTGTATATTTGTTCCTACTGAATTTGTTGCAAAAGCCCATACATAAAATAAAGTATTTAATGCCGCATCTGTTTTAGTGTTAGTGTATGTTGAGGCACCACTTCCAACGGATATAGGAACATTAGTAGCATTTGCATATACATCTGTAGTTCCTATTTTAAATCCTGCTGCTGAAACAGCTGCTCCCCCGTTATTACTTATTGTTGCAGAAACAGTAAACGAAGAGGCTGAACTTGATGTAGCGCTAGTTGAGGTTAATGATAAATCCGAGAATAAAGGTTCTGTTGTGCTTAAACTAGTATCATCTGGCTGCACAGCTGTAGTGCTCATTATTATATTTTGGCCAGCATTTGTATACCCACTTGGGGCTGTTATTGTTAATTGAGCTGTTCTTGTAGTATCAGCACTTACAGGATTATAATCAAATCCTACAGTTTGGCCCGCGTCTGTTGTTGCATTAACATACACAACTGATTGCAACGACCCTAAGTCTACAGTGGGGGCAGTTATAGTTCCGTTTACTGCAACTGCAAAATTAGATACTGTTACACTAGCTGAAGTAAACGCTCCTGTTTCTAAAGCATTTAACTCATTTATTAAACCAGTAGTTGAAGTTTCAAAGTAAATGTTTATTTCACTTTCAATAGGTTTAGTTTCAAATACTGCTAAATCAATATACTTACCTCTTTTTATATAAGATGTTACACCTAGCGCTGGAAAAGCTGTGTTATCTGAAGCAGTGTCGTCTGTAAACAGCATTCTTACCCCATGTAAATCTGAATCACTTGATGTTTCTCCGTATGGTGGTAATTGAGCTATTAAATGATTATTTTCTCTTTGATAAAAAGGCCCTCCTGCGTCGTCTGTTAGCGATGATGATCTACTGTATTCTTGAACCGTGTTTATATTAATTGAGCTAAAGTCTGATAATTTACCAATACCTGTTATAGGTATTTCGTCTTCTGCTGATAGTAATTGTATTCTTTTTTCAGAGTTATACGCAATTGTTTTAGCTATTTGTCCTGATGATGGATCTGTAACTTCTGCTACTCCAAACCCTGTATTACTATTTGCGTCTGCTACAGAATTAAAAGTTAATTGTGTTACTTCTATAAAACCTACATCGGCATTTGCTGTTAAGTCAGGAAATGTTAAGGACCATACAACTTGTTTTTTTCTTGCACCTAATGTAACCGTAGTTGCTGCATTTGTTAAATCAGTTTGGTTTGATATTGAACTAGTACAAGGAGTAAACTTAAAATCTTTA
>NZIO01000068.1 GCA_002689925.1 Candidatus Pelagibacter sp. | reverse complement strand
AGCTATTTCTTTAAACCAATTACATAAGGGAGAAAATTATGAGTGATGTATACGTTTTAGGTGTTGATATGATCAAATTTGGGAGATTTCCAGATAGAACAGTCCCAGATCTTGGTGCCGAAGCAGCATTATTGGCTCTTGATGATGCTGGTCTAAATATTGGAAATATGGAAGCTTTCTATTGCGGAAATCTTGGACAAGCTAATGCCATGGTTGGCCAAAGAATATTGCAGGAAATAGGACAAACAGGCATTCCTGTTGTAAATTGCTCTAATGCATGCGCTACAGGAGCTACTGCTTTTAGAGAAGCTTGGACTTCTATTAAAGCTGGTTTGTATGATGTGGTATTGGCTGTAGGTGTGGAACAAATGGGAACAGGTCTTCTTGGAGGCTCTGGAAGTGGATCCGGAATCCCAAAAGAAGGTTTGTTAGGGTCAGGCACTATGCCTGCAGTGTTCGCTGAAGCCGGCATGGAACATGCAAGGCAATATGGCACAACTTTTGAACAGTTTGCAAAGATTTCTGTCAAGAATCATCATCATTCAACAATGAATCCAAAAGCAAGATACCAAATTGAGACACCTTTAGATGAAGTAATGAATGCTGAGATGATTTCCTATCCCAACACTAAACTTATGTGCTCCGTAAATGTTGATGGAGCGGCTGCTGCAGTCTTAGTTTCTGAGAAAAAAGCAAAAGAGCTTGGTATGCAAAGAGCTGTAAGAATTAAAGCTTCGGTAATGACTAGTGATCCCTATCAAGAAAGAGATCTTGTTATGCCAGATGTTAATTCATGTACAAGAAAAGCTGCTGCAGAAGCTTATGAAATGGCCGGGCTTGATTCTAGTGATGTGGACCTAGTTGAATTACATGACTGCTTTGCTACGGCTGAGATGTTGCACTATGAAAATCTAGGTCTGTGTGAGGATGGAGAGGCAGGAAGGTTGATCGATGAGGGGGAAGTTGAATTAGGAGGAAGAATACCAGTGAATGTATCTGGAGGTCTTCTTTCTAAAGGTCATCCTTTGGGGGCAACAGGTATAGCGAATATTTATGAAGTTTGTACTCACTTGAGAGGAGAAGCGGGAGAAAGACAAGTTGAGAATGCCAAAATTGGTATGACACATGTGATAGGGTTAGGAAGTGCTTGCGGAATACATATCCTTGAGAAAGTCTAGTTTTACAAATGCAGATCGGCGTTGTTAGTGATACACATAACAATCTAAGTAATATAGATAAAATAATTTCCTTATTTAACAGAGAGAAGGTTTCTACAGTAATTCATACGGGCGATATAGCTAATGCAAACTCGTTAGCAAAATTTTCTAAACTAGATAGCAAGCTTATTGGAGTGTATGGAAATAATGATAGAAATGAAATAGGTATAAAAGAAATAGCTCAAAACAATAATTTCCTTTTTCAAGAACCTCCCAATGTATTAAGTCTTTATAGCAAAGATATTGCTATATTTCATGAACCTGATTCAATCGATGATTTCTTATTACAAAATAAAAATATTGACGTTGTAATTCATGGGCACACACATAGATACAGAAATGAAGTAAAAAATAGGGTCTTAATTTTTAATCCAGGCGAAAGTGCAGGAATGCAAAAAGGAAATAATGCAATTGGCATCTTAGATTTAAAAACTTTAAAAGCTAAAAGAATTTTCTTTTAAAAAATAAATATAAAGATATAAAAAATATTCCAAGAGGCATGGANAAGAGAAGAGGTCTCAGTGCTCTTGTTGAAAAGTTTTGTTCAAGAGCAATATTAAATATGAAAGTAAATATAGAAGGAGCATACACTGACTCTGAACTTTCTATTTGAGTCGGCGTCATGAAGATCAACACAAGAAGAATGAATATCTCAAAAAAATATTCTTTGTTAATTCTTGCAACTATTAAGCTTAACAGTATTGAAGTTATGAGGTAAGTAAACCAAAACATTTTCTTATTTTAGAAGATTCAATATGTTTTCTTTGATTAATTCACTTCTCCACAATGTAATTTCTTTNCAAGCAGCGTCAACTCCTTTTTGGAAAACTAACCTTAAAAAATCTTTTTGAGCTTTCTTTGAAAAAAATAAAGTTGGGTTAATTGCTTCACGCTGAGCAATATTTTCAATAACTTTATTGAATTGACCTAAAAGTTCTATTTCTTCAGCTTTAGTAATAATCCTTTCTAATTCTGAAGAGTCAGAAGGTGATTTAAAAGTAAGTTCTACAATTTTTTTAATATCCTGGTCATGCCAATTAAGTTTTGAGGATTTAGATAATTCTTCTTTTTGGGATTTATAAAGATGGATTAAGTATTCCACATCTAACGCGGCATATTTTAATTGAGAATCAGAAAGGGGTCTCCTTATCCAGTTTGATCTAGTTTCATTCTTACTTAGAATTATTCCAAGCTCCTGTTGGACTAACCCTTGGTAACCTATCGTAAATTCTCCATCTAAAAAAGAATTTGCAATTTGAGTATCAAATATATTAATCATCTCTTTTTTTGTCCAAGAGTAAATAGCCTCTAAATCTTCCTTACAGGAATGCAGTATTTTTGTTACAGATTCTGAAAACAGGAAGCTAGAATGCTCTCCAGGATTTTGAATTAGGATAGTGTCTATAAGATATATTTCATCTTCATCATTAACCTGTAATAAGGCCAACCTCATGTTATCTTTTGTTGTTCGCCGAAATTCAGTATCAACACCCAAATAAGGCTTTTGAAGAAGTTCTTTATTTAGAAAGGACAAATCTTCAAGGCTATCTATATAGGTAAACAAAGCTTTATAATTATTGTGTCTTTAAATTATTTAGAGAGATAACATCCACAATTCCTTCTTTTGAATGATAACCATTAATTACCCGGCTAAAAATCTCTTTTAAAGAGTCTACATCATTATTATTTTCAGCTTTTTCTAGCTCTATGATAAGTCTTCCTATCTCTTTCTTGGTAATAAATTCTTCTTCAGCCCTAAGAATCTGATTATGTTCAGTTTTACTTACATTATCGCCTATGAGTAATTCTTCATAAAGCTTTTCACCAGATCTAAGTCCTGTAAAAATAATTTCAATATCTCCATTTGGATGATTTTCATCTTTTACATCTAAACCGCTTAGATTTATTAATCGTTTAGCCAGGTCTACAATTTTTACTGGTTCCCCCATATCTAACACAAATACATCTCCTCCTTCTCCTAGCGCTCCGGCCTGAATAACGAGCTCTGCTGCTTCAGGAATAGACATAAAATATCGTGTTACTTCTGGATCAGTAACCGTAACAGGCCCTCCTTCTTTGATTTGCTTCTGAAATAAAGGAATGGCCGATCCTGAAGAGCCTAATACGTTGCCGAACCTAACCATAGTCATTCTGGTCTCAGAATTTTCATTATTGTTATCAGAATAAGATTGTAAAATCATCTCAGAAAATCTCTTAGTAGCACCCATAATATTAGTTGGTCTTACTGCCTTGTCTGTAGATATAAGAACAAAAGTTTCAACTTGAGAATCAATCGCAGCTTCTAGACAAATCTTGGTACCAAAAATATTATTAGATACACCCTCGAAAGGATTCTCCTCAACCAATGGCACATGTTTATAGGCAGCAGCATGATAAATGGTATTCACAGAAAAGGTTTTACAAACTTCTTTCATCCTTTTCTTATTGGTAACACTACCAATTACTGTTCTTAAATTTATATTAAGTTGTAAAGACACAATTTCATTTTTTATTTCATATAAAGCAAATTCATTTGCATCTAGAATTATTAATGTCTTAGGATTATTCTTTGATACTTGTCTTGCAATCTCTGAGCCTATAGATCCACCCGCTCCAGTAATGAGAACAGTTTTATCTCTAATGTTTTTGTCTATAAGTCCTTGATTAGCTTCTACTTCATATCTTCCTAGCAAATCAGTTATGTCTACCTCTTTTAACTCTGAAACTAGTACTTTACCTTGAGCTATCTCTGCCAGCCCGGGGAGTATTCTTACTTTAACTGAGTACTCCTGTATTTCTTTAAGGAGATCTCTCAAGATAGATCTTGAAGCAGAAGGTATTGCTATAAGAACTTCATCCACTTTTCCACTTAAGGATAGCCTCTTTAATTTTTTAGGATGTAATACTTTTATTCCGCCCAAGTAAGTCCCATGTAGGGATATATTACTATCAATAAATGCTATGGGTTGCATTTCTTTACTAACTCTTAACGCGCTTGCCAATTGTATTCCAGCAGACCCAGCTCCATAAATTACAACTCTTTTTTCCGATATTCTGTCAGATAAATAAAAATGAGCTGTTAATCTTGAACTAACTATTAAAAAAGAAAAAGTAATAAAACCTACCAACCAACCTTCCAGGCTTAACAAAGAATCCGAAGTTATAATGATGAAGTAACCTAAAAGATAAATGTATAACAAATTGCCAATAAGGCCTAATAAAAAGCTAATCACAATAGCCTTTACAAGGACCAAAATTACACTTAGATCGATATATCTAACAACAGAACTGTAAACGCCAAAAAACCAAAAGGCAGCAATACAGATTAAAGGCATTGGAGCTAACCTTAAGTATTCTTCTAGATTTAAAGACTGAAGTGAAACATTACTAACAACAAGTGCTAAAAGTATGGCTAAACATATAGATATAAAATCACTAGACAGGACTAGCAACTTTTTAGTTACTCTTGAAGTTGAAAGTAAAGCTTTCTTAAGTTGCATTTAATTTACTATTTCTTCTTTTAATGAGAAATTCCATCCTTTTTCAAAACTTTTAAGATGGTAAGTCCAATTATATAAAGATCAAACATTAGCGAGGACTTTCTTAAATACTCTTCATCAAGTTTAACTTTCTCTTGGATTGAAAGTTCATCTCTTCCATTGACCTGAGCCCATCCTGTTATTCCTGGCTTTAGTTGATTTATGTCTTTCTCATTTCTTAGATCAATCAAATCATATTGATTGTATAAAGCCGGTCTTGGGCCTACTAAGGCCATATCGCCTTTTATAACAGAAATTATCTGAGGAAACTCATCTAAGCTATATTTCCTCAAAAAACGTCCTGTAGAAAGAAGATACTCATCTGGGTTTTTTAATAGATGAGTAGCCTCTTGAGGAGTATTTGAGCGCATAGTCCTAAACTTAGGCATAAGAAAAGCTTTATTATTTTTTCCTATTCTGCAAGAAAAATAGAGAGGACTTTCCTTATCTTTGATAAAGATTAAAATTGATATAAAAAGAATAGGTAGCAGCAGAATCATGGCAACTGACAAACTAAATAAAAAATTTATTAATCTAATCATTGTATTGATTAGTTCCTTTTAGTGAGCATAACCGAATCTAACAAAATAGTCTTATTAGTTGTGATCAATCTCTTCCATACACATCTTCAAGTCTCTCAATGTCGTCTTCACCTAAATAACTTCCAGACTGCACTTCTACTATATGCAAAGGTAAGTCTGTTTCATTAGATAAACAATGAACAGCACGCTTGGGAATATAAATTGAATCATTAGCTTTGAGCAGATGATCGACTCCATCAACATGCACATTAGCGGTTCCTTCAACAACAACCCAATGTTCAGCTCGATACTGATGACGCTGCACACTTAAACGAGCACCTGGATTTACCGTGATGCGTTTAACTTGATAATTAGGGCCTAGATCAACACTATCATAGCTACCCCATGGTCTGTAAACTTCTCGCTGGTGTATAAGTTCACTGCGACCCTCTAACCTTGTAACTATATCTTTAACGAGCTGAGTCTGATCTAGTGAAGCCACTAATACGGCGTCTTTGGTTTCAATCACAGCGATATCCTTCAAACCCAAAACAGCTACTAATCTATTATCTGAATTAATAAGACAATTATGGCTATTCAACACTTCGACATCACCCTTGATAACATTCCCTTGATCATCAGACTTATTGGCCTTTCTCAGCGCTTGCAAGTCACCTATATCAGACCAACCACAATCTACTGGAACGACGGAGGCTTTCTGTGTATGTTCCATGATTGCGTAGTCTAAAGAAATACTCTCACATTTAGAAAACTCTTGCTCTGGTAGTCTAATAAAATCTAAGTCCTTTGTTGTTCCTTTAACTGTGAGCCTACAGTGATCTAATAGATCCTCACAATATGATGCAGCCTCTTCAATTAACACACTTGGCCGAATGATAAACATCCCGCTATTCCAAAGATAATTACCTTGATCCAAGTATTTTTGGGCAGTTGCTTTATTTGGTTTTTCTACAAACTCGTTGACTTTAAAGCCACATTTTGTTTTTGGGCCATATCTAATGTAGCCGTAACCTTCGCATGCAAAACTTGGTTCAATTCCTAGAGTAACTAGATCTCCCAAAAGTGCCAATTCTTGTGCTTTAATCAGGGCATTATGAAAGTTATCCTCATCTGAGATAGCATGATCCGCAGAAAGTACCAACATTGGCTGATCCATTCCAGCTTCAAGTAACCTCAAAGCTGCCAGAATGACCGCAGGAGCTGTATTGCGTCCACATGGCTCTAAAACTATATCAGCATTTATATTAGCTGCCTTGCACTGTTCTGCAGCCAGAAACCTATGATCTTGATTGCAAATCAGCTGACTACGTCCAAGCTCTAGACCAGACAACCTATGAAATGTTTGCTGAAGCATGGTATACCCGAGTTCATTACCAACAAGCTCTTTATATTGTTTAGGAAATGCAGAACGAGATATAGGCCATAACCGACTACCTATACCTCCAGACATAATAACAACGTTAAAAAAAGTATCCATGTGTTAAGTTTTAACTCTATATTTTAACCTAGAACTTGAACATCGTCTTTGTAAGTTAAGAAAACAAAATTTTGTTAAAAGTAAATAATTAGTTTTAAAAACCAGTTATAAAAAATTAGTTATAGATTGCTCTCTGACCAAGAACAATTTATAAATAAATCTATCTTGAAAGATCTTTGCCTCTACTCAGTCCTAGAACAGTAGCAACTTTCTGTCTCAAAAAATTATCTATCTTTCCGTAAAGCCTTCTAAAAGCTTGGCTAGGGCGGCCAGTGAAACTAGTAACATGATAGTAATGTCCACCAGTTGGTGATGATCGCGTGAAATAATAATTACTTAGACAGCATCTAGCGACTTCAGATTGAACCATATCAACAGAATGCCAGCTATGAGTATTTGTTTCCATGACAACTAATCTATTAAATTTAGAGGGTAGCTTTAATGGAATTTTTACTTGTGAATCCCAAAGTTCAAAATTACCACCATCCTCTTCTTTTATTCCAGGAGATACGTAATACAAAAGATTTAACCTTCTGTATCTTGTTCGATTAGCATCATGAGAATTATCTATATGCGGATTTAAAAAATGAGATTCTTCCATTCTACTCAACCCTCCAGCATATAATGAGGGATCTCCTTCCAAATCAGGAATCAGAGTAATTTCTTTTATTTCTTCTATTACTGGTTTTGACTGAAGACAGTCAGTAACTTGTTCAGGCAGAGCGTTTTTGAGTTTATCAAGCTTTGCAAAAGTATATTTTTTCTCTCTAAAAGTATCTGTGTAATTCCACATACTTTTTTTAGGGAAATATTTAAAAATATTTACAGCTAAGTCTTCAGGTAGTAAGTTATCCAGAATAAAAAATTTCGTATCAGTTGATGAGCTTACCTTAAAAAAATCTTGAGAAAGACTTTCGCGATTCTCCCTCAATTTATCAACCAATAAATTTATAATATCTTCGTTTTTAATTTCCATTGAATCCTCATAAATTAATTCTAAGTAATTGACTCAAAAAATATACAAAATAACCAAAAAGACCAATGCATGATATTTTTTGATAGCTAGAATTCCTGCTCTAATACTTAACGGGATAAAAATTCACCCTCTAAAACACAGTACACAATAGCATCAGAATTGGAGATCAATGATAAAATATCATGGTCTAACAATGACTTACTTGCCACTGCAATACCTATAAATTCTGCTGTTTCATGTTCTATTGCTTTTAAGTGCTTTCGAAACATTGGCTGACCATATCTTTCTATTTCCGCTTCTTGTCCTGTTATTTCAATTGAGTGAGAATTAATGACACCTTCAACTAAAATATGTTGAACAGAAGGATCGATACCACAACCTCCGCGAATGTATTTCAAATATTTACCAGGATAGGTTTTTCCATGGGGTACCAGCTCATTATTACCGATCTTTAAATATCTAGATAAGTCTTTTGTTGAAGAGCTGTCCTCAACCGAACCAAATCTAAAATCAAATGAAATTCTATTTGTTTGGCTCGTGTTCAAGGGAGAACCGTGAAGCAAACGACTACTAAATACAAATGCCGAACCATTATCAGGTAAGACTTGGTGCGTTTGACTGCCCATCAGATCGAAATTTTCCGCTAATAGGTCAGGATTACTTGAGTAGTGATCCAAAAGCTTCTTATTATCAGAGCTCCTCTCTACAACATCAAATGTAGATCCAGGGACGACACCAAGAAGTGGTACCCAGACTGTTCTAAAATCTTCTCCATGACCATACCAATAATCCGTGTGCCAGCTAGTTCCATGCTGTCCTGGACTAGAAACTCTGGGTGTTGGTTGAGGCTGAATAATAAATTTATAAGTGGGAATATCGTATATATCGGATAATTCTTGTGCAATTTTATAATATGCCTGCTTGAATTCATACGTAGAAAAGAAATTTAATAAGACAGTCCTTAATCGCGTTAATTTAATTTCACCATTAGTTTCTGTTAAATCGTTTTTTGCATAATCCTTAAATGCTTTTCTAAATTCTGACACTGCATCTGACTTAACATACGAAAACAATGGGGGTTCTTTAAGCGTGATATTAACCTTTAATTTTTCGTTATCAATCATATCATTTAACCTTAATTTATAATTCAACTTACAGAAATCTCTAGTAGATTAAGGAAAATTTAGTTTTCACTTACTTCTCCAAGGAGCATAGGTACAATATCCTATAGGGTAAAGTAAAATAAATAAAGAATATTCAAAGGAGCTTTAAAATGAGCAGTATACATAAGAAAAACTTTCAATGTGATCCAAAGATACTTGAAATATTTGATGATGAAAAATATGCCGAATTAGCTTTCGATAGTCATGAAATATATAGAAATAATGAGCCATTTCCGCATATTGTATTAGATGATTTTTTACCCTTATCTTTTGCTGAAATCATTTCAAATGAGTATCCCAAAGTAAGTGATAATACTAGCAATTTTAAATTCCATAACCATAACAATGTAAAGAGACATTTTTTAGAAGATTCGCGTAAGTTTTCCACCAACTTACAGCTATTCTCATCTGCAATTTCGTCAAGGTCATTTTTACTATTTCTTGAGACCATTACAGGTTTAAAATCATTAATTCCAGATCCTTATTTTATGGGCGGAGGGGCCATGATGACTGGCAATGGTGGATTTTTAAATATTCACGTGGACTTCAATTGGCACCAAAAATTACAGGCATGGCGAAGATGTAATGTTTTGTTTTATTTAACAGCTGACTGGAAAAATGAATACCAAGGAAATCTAGAGTTATGGAGTAAAGATGGAAAATATAAAGTTAAGGAAGTAGAACCAATTTTTAATAGAATAGTGATTTTTAATACTACATCAGAAAGTTATCATGGACAACCAGTCAAGATAAATACGCCCGATCATATATTTAGGAACGTCTTTTCGGCATTCTATTATGCAACTGAAAAGGATGAAAAAATAGATTCCAAACCACATTTCACTAAATATAATGCTGACGATAGAAGAGAAGATAACATTGCCAGCTTCGAAACATCTCCATATTCAGAGGGTATTACAGAAGACTACTTAAAAAATATAAAAAAATGACTATTGATAGTCATCATGCCCTCAAAGGAATTGGCTTGGGCACAATGATGATGGGTTGGCGTCTCGATGAAAAGGAGTCTGAAAAAGTTATTGCGTTAGCCCACGAAAATAATGTTTTATTCATTGATACTTCGGTTAGTTACGCTAGAGGCTATTGCCATCAAATAATTGGTAAATCTATACATAATTTGAACTTAATGAATAGATTTTTTATTGCAACAAAAGTGGGTGGGATCTCAAATGATAATGATACGTCAGAAAAGATTGGTTATTCACGCTCCAATATAATTCGACAGTGTGAGTTGTCCTTATCTCAATTAAATATTGAATGTATCGATCTCTTACAGTTACATAATCCTAGCAGTGTCCATGGATATGATGAAATACTTGACGCCATTATTCTGCTCAAGGCCCAAGGTAAAATTAAAGATTATGGTATTTGTAATTATGGTGTTAAAGAGACTGATAAACTTTTAACTTATGCCGCAGATAATAATCTGCCTTTACCCATTACAAATCAATTTGAATACAACCTTCTTAATGCCAGCCATCAAGAATCAATGTTTAATTTTTTAGAAAAGAAAAATATACGATCTCTGACTTGGGGTCCATTGGCAAGTGGTTTGCTTACAGATTGGTATGTCAATAATATCGAGTTAAAGCCAAATGGAAGGATACAAATAGGCCGGGAGAAAGAATCTAAATATAAACTTCTAAATACTAAATCCACCCAAAAGGTTTTGCGTAAAGTATCAGACATATGCCAGAAATATAATATGTCAGCACAAATATTATCTTTATTGTGGTTGATGAGAAAAAAACCAAATAATCAAATACTAGTTGGGCCTTCTTCAATCGATCAATTCATACAAATAACAAGAGAAATTAGCAATCAGAAACATGAAAAGATTGAGTTCAACTCAATTGACTTCGAAGCAAATTAAAGTCCAATTCCTAATAAACCAGCCTTGAATTGTTTTATCAGGTACTGTGACCTAAAAAAGCTAAATGTCTTTTATGGCATGAGTCTAGAAGACTATAGCGCTCAAACTACGTTCTTTAAATTAACTGCAGATTTCAAAATACTATTTGTTCAATATTATCTTTATTTTTTAAGTTCTTAAGTCTAATGAATTGAGCCAGCATATGCATAAGACTTTGATGAATATCTTCTACAATTCCATAATTTTCATTTGGGATATGAATGCAATTATCGCTTATATTTCTAGCCTCACCTCCCCCAAAACCAACGAAAGCAATACTTTCTATATTTTTTGACTTTGCCATTGACAACGCTTTAATGATGTTAGGGCTATTTCCACTGCTAGAAACACAGACCAGGATATCACCCTCCTTTCCATATTTTTCTAATTGAAATGAAAATATCTCATCATAATTAATATCATTTGCCACAGCCGTAATAGTAGGAGTGCTGCTAGACAAAGAATGAACTAAAGGCTGGATAGAAGTATCGGATGAGGCGCCTTTCAAAAAATCACACACAAAGTGCTCGGCTATAGATGACGAACCCCCATTTCCGCACGTATAAATCGTGCAATTACGCTTGATTGCAGACTCTAGTAGATCAACAACTTTAGCCAAGTTGGCTATGTCAATTGATCCAAATCCTTTTTCTATT
>NZIO01000067.1 GCA_002689925.1 Candidatus Pelagibacter sp. | reverse complement strand
CGTCATGTATTAGGTGGCACTAGTGTAAGTATAAAATCTATTGCTACTATACCTAACTCAACAGAAACAGAGAATCAACTATACTTAATTGTAAGCCGTACAATTAATGGTGCTACAAAACATTATGTAGAATTTTTAGAAGAAGTATTTGATACAAACGAAGGTAAGACAGCAGAAGATGCTTTTTTTGTAGATTCAGGTTTAACATATTCAGGTTCAGCTGCTTCAACTATTTCAGGACTTACTCACCTAGAAGGTCAATCAGTAAAAGTACTAGCTAATGGTGCAACACACCCTGATGTTACAGTGTCATCAGGAGCTATTACATTAACAAGAACTACAACTAAGTGTCACATAGGTTTAGGCTATACAGCTTCAGCTACAACATTAGATCCAGAAGTACAGACAGAAACTGGTACAGCTCAAGGTAAAGTAAAACGTATAGAACGAGCTAGTATACGAGTTGTAGATACATACACTCTACAAGTCGGAGAAGAAGGCGGTACAATTGAAGAGATACCATTTAGATCTGCTAGTGACCCTATGGATACTATTACTCTATTTACTGGTGATAAACGTATACTTATTAATCATCAGCCAGAGCGTAAATTTAACTTAGTTATACAACATGATAAGCCACAGCCATGTACGGTATTGGCTATTATGTATGCATTGGTGGTGTCCGACAGATGATATATAAGATAATATTACATAAAAGGAGAATGTCTTAATGTGTATGACTGCATTAATAGTAGGTGGTACTCTTGTAGCAGCTAATGCTGCAGACAATGCGGCTGTAGCTCAAGAAAATCAATTTAATGCTCAAGCTGAAGTTGCTGATCAAAATGCTCAAATAAATTTAGCAATGGCTGAGCTTGAAGTTGATAAGCTAGACAGGCAGCTTTATAAAATATTAGGCAGCCAGAGAGCAGGTTACGGTGGAGCAGGGGTAACATCAGAAGGTACACCAACTAATGTAGCCGTAGATACTGTAACACAAGGCGAAATAGATCGACTATCAATCAGATATGGTGGAGCTGTAAATGCATACAACTCTGAAGTACAAGGTAAATTTGCAAGAGCAGATGCTCAAATGGCTCATAGTGCTGGAGACTCTGCAGTACTTGGTACTATATTAGGTGGCGGAACTAGTTACTTAAAAGCAAATCCAGGTTCACTAGACGGTTTACTTGGGGGCGGCGACGGCACTGACTATGCTGGTATGTCCGGAAGAGCACCAGGCGGATCAGGAGGATATAGATAATGCCAATTGTACCAACAACTACAGGCTCACAAGTACAAGCAAGTAATCCACTTGAAGTAGATTCTGCTAAGTCTTGGGTGTTTGAAAAAATAAATAAGTTAAAAGCTGATAGTAACAGGCACAGTGTTGATCTTATAAATCAAATAGACTCTAGGCAATATGTTGAAACTCCTAGTTTTGTATCAGGTGAAGACCCTGGTACGTATACAAATCAAAAAAGAGATTATATTACACAAACACTTTCTCAACCAGAATATGCACCACCTAATAAGACAGCAGAAGATTTATGGAATCAAGAGACTAGTAAGTTTACTAGTAATGAAGTAAACTCAGCTATTAATATAGAAGCACGTACTCGTATTAATGGAAGAGTTTCGCAAGTTAGGTCTGGTTTATCAATGATGGTACAAAATGTACAAGATAATCCTTATCCAGGAAATTTATTTGATTCACTAGAAAATTTACAAAGCTATATAGGTACAATTGACCAGCAGCAGCAAAAAGATTATCCTGGTTATTTACCAGAAAATATGACAACAAATATGGTATCTGATACTAAATTAAAATTAGGTAATGCTTACTTAAGAGGTAATATTGCAAATGATCCTTTAAGTACAATGAATGATATTATGGAAAAGTCAAGTTTTTACAAAGGTCTAGGTTTAACTGACAAAGAGTTAAATTTACACTATAAAGAAGCTGCTCAAAAATATCAGCAAGTTGCTATAAAAGATATAAAGACTATTATAAATATTCTTAAAGATGATTTAGATAAGATACACATGAATGGNGGTTCTTTAGATACTAGCTCTTTAGCTAGAATAAAACCNGATCACTATTCTCACGATGATTTTATTTTAAAATTAGCTATGGTAGCACCTTGGTTTGGTGATAATTTAGCAAGTAATAGAACAACCCCATCAGGTGAATCACAACTTACAGCTGTAGAAGAAGTTGATGGTATGACTTATTTATTTCCTACTATAAGATGGAATGGTGCAGACTATACTNANNATGNNGATNNNTTTGAAGCTTTANANNTAGCNNTNGATAATGGAGATGCAATACCTGTTAAANATATAAAACAAGGTAATAGAATAAGTAAACATATGTCGAGGTTATTATCATGGCAAAAATAGCAACGTATGATGCAGTAGTATCACCTAGAGCACAGTTAACAATGCCAAGGTCTCAGGCTATGAATTCTGTATTTCAAGCACAAAGTAGTGTAGCAAATTCTTTAACAGAACTAGGTAGCACTCTTATAAATATGAATGATACAATTCAAGGTGCAAAAGCTACTGGAGATATTATAAATAAAGGTAGTATGTTAGATGCAACTCAATTTGCTCAAATGGGTAGACTTTATGAAGGTTATCAAATGGATAAACTTCAAAANAACACTGAAGCAGCAAGTGATAAACTAAATCAAATGTCCATGATGATAGACCCTACTGGTGCAATAACAGAAAATGTTGGCGGTTTATTTGCTACAACACAAGATAAAGTTATAGCCACAGCTTACGAAAAATTAAGTAGTAATATGCAGTTAAAAGCTAAAGACCCNGGTGAGTTTTATTTAAGAAGACCCAGTGTTATAGATATAACAAAAGGCGATGGTTCACGTACAAAAGAACGTGATGAGGCGATGATTGATGAACAAATTAAGTATGGCATAAGTCCTAGTAAGTTAAAAGTATTAACAAATACTGAAGCTAAGAACTATGTTGAAAGTTTATTAGAAGAGCAAGACCCTGATCAAGCAAGAGCAAAGTGGGAACAAATNAAAGCCGATCCTCATTTTNATAAAGTTTGGAGACAAATGTCTGAGCATGGATTACCTTCATCAATGAAGTTATTACCACATATGGATATAAAATATAATACAGCATTTTTTAATGCTATGAAAATAACCGATAATCAGATTGATGAATACTATTCTAAAAGACCGGGAGAAAATTCAGGAAACTTATTTAATCCAGTCAGCANTATATTTGATGAATTTTTTGGNGCACTAACTGGCGGCANTNTANTAAAAGAAGGGGCAATAACTCCAGATATGCAAGATCTTGGTGAAAGATTAACTTTTTTTATAATGAACAGTCAAAATTTAAGTGAAGAAAAAGCTTCAGAAAAAGCTTATGAAATCATAACTTCTGGATTTGATATGGTTAATGATGATGTTGGTAATTATGTTTTACCTAAAGCACAAGGCTTACCTGCCGATCTTATTTATAGTAAATTAGAAATGATTAAAAAAAATGATCGTCACTTTGATTTATTTTGGGAAGAAGTCTCACCTAAAATACCAGGTACTATGTTAGAAGGTTTACAAAAAGACATAGAAGCAAGAGACATGATATTTAAAGATTATGTTAAAGAGAATATGCAGTTTATAAATGCTGATGATACAGGTGACGGTTTTTACGCTTTGTTAAAATTTCCTGATGCTGCAATGGCTCAGCCACTTGCAGATCAAAAAGGTAGACCTTATGTATTAACATTTGAAGACCTAGATAAATATACAGTAGGTAGCAGATTATATAGAAGAAAAAATCCTGTTACACCTGAAGATGAATCGTTTGAATCTCAGGTAATAAAATCTAGGAAAGAAAGAAGATAATGAGCTCATTTAACTCAGGTTACAAGACGCAGATAGATATGACTTTTTATGGTCAAGGTTTAGATTATTTTCAACCATCTGCAAGAACTGTTACTAATGCTGGAATAGAACAAGGCTGGCGATATACAGGTTTTAACAGCATACAAAGAGGCCAAGAAGCTAATTTACTAGAAGGTATACGAAAGTATCAACAGTTTATGTCTACTGGCAAAATGCCAACTGCCTTTGAAAAAATGAATATGATCGATCCTGCAGGTCCTGTAGCAGAACATTTAAAAAAGAAATATGATGTACCAGAGCTTACACTGCAAAGCCCAGAATATTTACAAGAAAAGTATGGAGACACTGGATTAAAGTTTGATTCAGAAATGCTTGAACTAGAAGCTGAAATTCTTTATCAGAGAAAAAGAAATGAAATAAGAAATAACTATATTATGTCTCAAGCAAAAGGCGGACGTTTTGCAAAAGGTTTATTAATTAATATGGGTATGGCAATATTAGATCCTTTAAACATTGGACTAGTTTTAATACCAGGAGCTTTACCTACAAAGATTGGTGCAAACCTTGGCTGGCAAAGTAAAGCCTTACTAAGGGGAGGTACTGCAGGTTTTGTCGGTACAGCAGCTCTTGAGCCTATAATTTATGGTCAAGCTAAATCAGAACAAGCAGATTATACCATGGCTGATTCAATGATAAACTTAGCTTTTGGTACAATTGCTGGTGGCGGTTTACACTTAGCAGGTTCTGGCATAGGTCATATACATGCAAAAAGACTTGCAGCTAAACAATTACAAGCAGATGAAAATGTTACAATAGATAATTTAAAATCAGGTGTTGAAGAAGTAGAAGCTGAAATAGAAGCTGAAAAATTAAAAGGAGCTGATACAGATAAAATCAATGAAAAAGTTGTTGCATTAAAAAAAGAACTTAAAAAAATAAGAACTCGTATTACTAAAGCTGAAAATAAAAAAATTATTATTGAGGGTGAAGAAACGACNTTAGGNGAATTAAGNGATGAGGAACTAAAAATATTAGGTACTNAANATAAAGAATTAGCAGCATTACAACTTATAAAAGATAGAGCTTCAGTAAAAGACGCTGAGGCACAACTTAACACTACAGAAGCAGAACTTAAAACTGCAGAAGAATTTAAAAATGAAAATCCTGATAATTTAGATCGAGCTGAAATTGAACTAGATGAATTACAAAAAAGATTAAAAGCAGCTATTAAAGCAGGTGATAAAGATTTAGAAGAAAAAACTATAGAAATGATTAGTAAGCAACAAAAATTAGTTGATAATATTAAAAAACAAGGTGCTAATAATAAAAGAGAAAATTTAAACGTCAAAAATCCAAAAGACTATATAGATGATATTAATGCTCAAGGCAGTAAAGATAATACAAACTCTACATCTAATGTAGATGATGCTGAGCTTGATAGTGACTATAAACCAGAAACAAGAGAAGAAGAAATAGAAGCTTTAGAAGAACTTTTATTAGCTCGAATTGATGGTATAGGTGACGAAGCTGAAGCAAAAAAATTTAGAGAACANATTAAAGATATTAAAAATGATCAACTNACAGATAAAAATNTAGAAGATCTNGAAACTGAAATTAATAAATATATGGAGTGCAAAAACTTTAATGGCTAAGAATTGTAACTTATCATTTGAAGATGCTTTAAAAGAATTAGGTTTACCTTTGACGGGTAAAAATTTAAAAATATTTTCTCAGATTATTGATGAAGCTTTAGAAAAAGCCAAAAATCAAGGTGACGATATAAAAAGAGCCGAGTTTATTAAAAAGTATAGAGAAAGATTAATTAAAGAAGTTAACGAAGCAGAAAAGCTCAAGGTTAAAAATGCGTTACTTGATGCCGCTATAGAAATAGAATTAACTAAAGAACTTCGCACATTTGATAATCCATTTGACGGTTTGCAGTCTATGTTAGTTGGTACTGTTACAGGTGAAAAAGGCTCAGGATACTCTATTGATGCAGTACAAAAAGCTATATTAGATACACGCTTTGGACTTATGGCCAAGAAACTAAGAGCTGCTGGTGTAGAAGATGCAGCATTAAGTGGCAAGCACGATGATGACATTATTAGAGAAGCATATGAATATCGCAATAGTAAAAAAGGTATAAAAGGAGCGCAGCCTGGTAAAACAGGTAATAAGACCGCTATGAAGATAGCTCCTATACTTTCTGATATGTTAAATACATTAGATAAAGATTTAATGAGAGCAGGAGCCGTTAGAAACTTAGATGACGCAGGCACATTTTTTAGACAAACTCATGCTAGAGAAACTATATTAAAAACAGGAAAAGATAATTGGATTAAATATGTATTAGAAAATGACTTAGTAGATGTAGACCGTACATTTGGTGCCGATGATCCAGCTACTATATTAGGTAGTATTTATGATAGTATTAGAGACCAAACAAATATAGTATCAAATGGAGCTAAACTAGAAGTTACCGGTTGGGGTTCTATATTAGCTAGAGAAGAAAGATTAAAAGGATTAACAGGCAGATATAATATTGCAAGAAGAGCAAGTCGTGAACCTATAATTTATTTTAAAGATGCTGATTCACAAATACAATATAATGAAAAATTTGGTAGACGAGGTTTAATACAAAGTATTATTTATGACTTAGAAACTCAATCAAGAAACTTAGGTTTAATGAAAAGACTAGGAACTAACCCTAGACAAATGCTAGGTANGTTAAGAAGAACAGCGGAAAGATCGTTAATAAATAAAATAACAAAAGCTGAATCAGAAGGTAATACTANATTAGTAAAAANNCTTANCAAAGGTTTANNCANTCTTCAAAAAAATAAANTAGAANGATGGATGGATACACTAGACGGGTCTGTTAATAGAATAACAGGAGATGGTAATCTTTTATCAGCCTCAGGTATTGGAGCTTTTGTCAGATCTTTACAGGCCATGTCAAAACTAGGTGGTGCTACCATATCTGCTTTTTCTGATATACCACTGGCTGCTGCGGAGTTAATGAGCCAAGGTGTAAGTTTTGGTAAAGCATATGGTTCAGGTTTAAAATCTATATTCACAGGACGTGGCAGTAAAGAAATAAAAGCNGTAGCTAACTCTATTGGACTAGGGCTAGACGGCATGTTAGGTTCAGTACATGCTAAGTTTGGATCTGTTGACTCTGTTCCTGGTGCTATGACTAAACTTATGCAAAAATTCTTTAGGTATAATCTAATGTCTTGGTGGAATGATTCACACAGAACAGGTATGGCATTAACTATGGCTAATAACTTAGCTTCTTATAGATCTAAAAAATTTGCTGATCTACCTGATGCGGTTAAAGAAACTTTAGAAATGTATCATATAAATGAAGCTGAATGGGATGTATATAGTCAGTACGGTGTAGGTGAAGGTGTTGATCTACCAGATGACTATATGCTTGCTGATGGTATTGATGCTATGCCCGATGATGCAATAGCAAATTATGTTTTTAAATCTAAGAAACAAACAGATACTTTTTTAAATGGTGAAAGTTTAGATAAGTTAGATCATTTAAGTGCAAAAGAAAAAGTAGAAAAACTTAAAGAACTAAATCTAATTGGATTACTTGATCCAGAGGCTATAAAATTTGATTTAAAAAATAAGTTAAATACGATGTATATTAANCGAGCAGATTCAGGGGTTATTATGCCAGGTGCTTGGGAACGAGACTTTCAAACACAAGGTGCTCAAGTAGGTACTGCGTCAGGAGAGTTTTGGAGATTCTTTATGCAGTTTAAAACATTCCCAATAACTGTNNNTCGTAGAGCTNTAGGTCGTGAATTNCATNGNAATGGTANGACAGTACTTTCAACTAGCNTGGCACAAATGATTGCAGGTACTACATTATTTGGTTACTTTGCAATGTCAATGAAAGATATAGCTAGAGGCCGTGAACCAAGGCAAGTGCCATTTTTTAGTGATGATTTAACAACAGGACAAAGTTTTAAAATATTATCTCAAGCTATGACACAGGGCGGTGGCTTTGGTATCTACGGTGACTTCTTATTAGGAGAATATAATAGATATGGCAGGTCTGCTTTGTCTAGTATTGCAGGTCCTACGTTTGGTCAGATTGATGAAGTTGCGGCTTTATTTAGCCAGTTAAAGTCTGGAGATACTGATATAGCAGCAGAATCATTTAAATTATTGATAAATAATACTCCAGGTATTAATTTATTTTATCTACGATCTATGTTAAACTATATGATATTATATGATATGCAAGAAATGTTAAATCCAGGGTATCTTCGACGTATGGAACGTCGTATAATGAAGGACAATAACCAGGCATTTTATATGCCTCCAAGCTCTAATGAGGGATTATTGAGATGACAATAGGAAGTTCGTTAGGACGCGTAGTATATACAGGGAATAGCAGTACGACTGCCTTTGCCTTTAACGCTCCAGTCGCTGCTGACACAGAGATTAAAGTATTTACAGTTGTAATAGCAACTGGTGTACAGACCTTACAAACAAAAGGTGGTAGCGGTACTTATGATTACTCAGTGTCTATAAATTCCGGTACTAAATTTGCTACTGTCACTTTAAACAACGCACCACCAGATACAATAAGAGTCGTTATTATACGTAACGTACCAATTACACAAACAACAGATTACGTAGCAGGAGATCCTTTTCCTGCTGAAACACATGAAGCTGCACTAGACAAATTAACAACATTAGCAACTCAGATCTCTGAGGTTGCTGATCGATCAGTCAAGGTTCAAGAATCATCGGCTACATCTAACATTAGTATGTCAGAACTTGTAGCTGATAAAGTAGTAAAAGTTAACTCAGCAGCTGATGGCTTGGAAATGGGGCCAACAACTGCAAACCTAGATACTTTAGCAGCTATTACATCAGACATTACAACTGTCGCAGGAATTTCCTCTAACGTCACTTCGGTCGCAGGTAATGCGACTAACATAAACGCTGTAGCTGCCGATGCTACTGACATCGGAGCTGTAGCGGCTAAAGCAACTGAGATCGGAAGATTAGGAACTTCAGATGCTGTAGCTGATATGGCNNTNCTNGCAACNACTGATGTGATTGCTGATATGGCNTTACTAGNAACNACTGATGTGATTGCTGATATGGCACTGCTTGCAACGACTGATGTGATTGCTGATATGAATACGTTAGCGACATCTGATATTGTATCTGACATTAATACATTAGCAACCTCAGATATAGTAAGCGACTTAAATACATTAGCAACATCTGACATAGTTTCAGATATCAATACATTAGCAACATCTGACATCGTTTCAGATCTTAATACTTTAGCAACAAGTGACATTGTAACAGATTTAAACATACTAGGTACCTCAGCAAACGTAACTAACATGGCAACACTTGGTGCTTCAGGGGTTGTTGGAAATATAGCTACAGTTGCAGGCGCAGTAGCTAATGTTAATACAGTAGCTACTAATATATCAGGGGTCAATAGTTTTGCAGATAGATATAGAGTAGATTCATCTGATCCATCTAGCTCATTAGATGCTGGTGATTTAGCCTTTAACACATCGTCAAATCTTTTAAAATATTATAATGGTTCTGCGTGGGTAAGTATAGATAATACTACGGCCCTAGGATCTGAGGTCACTGGTACTTTACCAGTAGCTAACGGTGGTACTGGAGCTACAAGTTTAACAGCAAATGGAGCTTTGATTGGTAATGGCACAGGAGCAGTTACAGCTGTTGATATGTCTACTAAAGGACATTTATTAGCAGGTGATGGATCTGGAAACCCATCAACGCTTTCAGTTGGTACCAATACACACGTATTAACAGCTGATAGTAGTGAAGCAACAGGATTAAAATGGGCGGCAGCTGCGGCTGCTGGGGCAACAGGAGCTGGTGGAGACGAAGTGTTTGTTGAAAACGAGAGAGTAGTTACAACTAACTATACTTTATCTACAAACAAATCTGCTATGTGTGTTGGACCATTAACGATTAATACAGGGATTACAGTAACAATCCCAAGTGGAGAGAGGTTAGTAATACTATGACAGTTAAGATTAATGCAGATACATCAGACGGATTAAAGTTTGTATCAGATACAAGTGGTGCTATAGATTTACAATCTAATGGAACTACAAAGGTTTCTTTGGATTCAAGTGGTAATTTAGAAGTAAATAATGGTAACTTTATAATAGATAAATCATCATCACCTAATCTTTTATTTAATGTTAATGGCACAGAAAAAGGATATATAAGGCAAAATGCTAATGATTTAGAATCTAACTCTGCTTCAGGAAATGTTTTATTTAGGACAGGTGGCACAGAACGAGCAAGAATAGATTCTAGTGGTATATTGCTAGTGGGTACATCAAGTCTCATAGATAGCACAAAAAATTCAATTGGTCAGTTTGCAAATGTAAATGGTGGAAGACCTGCATTAGCACTTGGCAATCTGAGTGGCTCTACTGAGAGTAATGTTATTATTTTTAAAAACAGCAATGGAGAAGTTGGCACAATAAATACAAGTGGAAGTGGCACAGCTTATGCAACATCATCTGATTACAGATTAAAAGAAAATGTTAGTTATACATTTGATGCAACATCAAGACTAAAACAATTAAAACCTGCAAGATTTAATTTTAAAGCTGATGCAGATACAACATTAGATGGTTTTCTTGCACACGAAGTTTCATCAATAGTACCCGAAGCAGTTATTGGAGAAAAAGATGGAGTGCAAATGCAAGGTATTGACCAAAGCAAACTAGTACCTTTATTAGTCAAAACTTGCCAAGAACAACAAACCATCATAGAAGATTTACAAACAAGAATACAAGCATTGGAGAGTTAGATGGCATTAACATTACATGGTACAGTATCAGATAACACAGTAGCTTTAGATAGAAAGACTGCTACTCCATTGATTATAAATGGTGATATGAGAATTGCACAAAGAGGAGACCAAACAGGTATAACTTCATCTCAGTATATTAATGTTGACAGGTTTTTTGTTAATATGATTAATCTTGGAACTTGGTCGTTTACTCAATCTACAGATACACCTACAGGTCTTGGTTTTGCAAGTTCTCTTAAAATAGATTGCACAACAGCAGATGCAAGTCCTGCAGCAGCAGATAACTTTTATCTATCAATGCAATCGGAAGGTCAAAACTTACAAGTGCTTGAAAAAGGTACATCAGACGCTAAGACATCTACTCTTGCTTATTGGATTAAATCTAATAAAACAGGTAACTATGTTGTTGAGCTTTGGGATAGAACAAATGATAGGCATGTAGGAGTAGTGAAAACTATTTCATCTGCTAATACTTGGGAAAAACATATATGTAATATTCCTGCTGACACATCAGGTGCATTAGCTAACACAAATGCAAGGTCAATAATGGTTTCATGGGCTTTTGATTCAGGAAGTAATTTTACATCAGGCACACTACCGAGTGCATGGCAAGCTCGTGTTGATGCAAATAGATTTGTAGGAACAAATTTAGGACTTGGAGATAATACAGCAAACGAAGTATTAATAACAGGTGTCCAATGGGAAGTAGGAACTTATGATGCTAACAGCATACCTGCTTTTCAGTTTGAAGATGTAGGTACAAGTCTAGCTAGATGTCAGAGGTATTATTTTAAAATAAGTTCAGCTGATTCTTATGGTCCTTATGGCATGGGGCATGGTGTAAATAGCACAAATTTTAGAGTAATAATTAATACACCTGTAACTATGAGAGCCCAACCGACTTTAAGTTTTAGCACAGCAAGTAATTTTATATGGAGTTTTGGAAATGCACTAACAGGAATTACCTCTGCTGAATATTCAACTGATTCTTTTTCAGTTAGTTGTAATACAACAGGAGTTTCAGCAAATGGTGGTTATTTACTAACTGCTGGGAATAATTCAAATTCATATATTGAAGCAAGTTCGGAGTTATAATTATGTATAAACTTTTTGTACCATTGGGAAGAACAGAACCTAACTGTGTTATTAGATTATCAGATAATTCATACATACCAATGGACAAAACAAACACAGACTACCAAGAATATTTAGAATGGGTAGCAAAAGGTAACACACCAGAGGAAGCAGACTAATGGCATTAGTAATTAAAGGATCAAGTTCAGGACAAATAACATTAGATGTTCCTGCATCAGCAGGTACAAATACTATAACTTTACCTGCGAGTACATTTACAGTACCGACATCAGGTGGAACTATTGTTAAGATTGCAGCAGATGAAATTACAGCAGTATCAG
>NZIO01000066.1:14236-19090 GCA_002689925.1 Candidatus Pelagibacter sp. | reverse complement strand
TTGTGCCTGCAGCTGCAGCTGCTGAAGATATTTTTTCAAGCGATCCAGCACCAGTAACAGTTCCACTAAATGTTACATTCTGAGGAAACGTTACTGCACCACTACTTGCAATAGTAGCTGCAGCATTACTTGCACTACTCTGTATATTGTTTACTTTAATTATACTTGTCATGTTATTCTCCTATGATTCATACATAATGTTGACAGAGCCACCAGAAAAAGCACCACCTGAAACCATTTGCACTCTTAATCTATCTAAAGTTCCACCTAATTGGACATGACCACCACCAAACACACCATTACTTGAATTATATCTAACAGCATGAGAGCCAACAAAAAGATTTGAACCCATATGACATATTGTAAGAATACCTGAAATAGTATTACCACCACCACTTCCATAAACAATAAAACCACTTGTGTCTTGCACCTGATCAGCACCCCAAGAACTATTAGTAACATAACCTGATGTTGTTAAACCACTACTTGTTCCAAGTCGTATTAAAACACTAGCATTTGCACCTGTAACTGCATTAAACATTATAGAAATTCGTTTTGTTCCTGATGGAATACTTCCATAATCAACTGCTGTTCCTGAAGTAGTAGCTGTAGTAGTTTCTAAAGTCATTGTTGATGCAGTAAAACTGCTTGAACCAGTACCACCTTGAGATATTGGTAAAGGAGAAGCTAATGTTATTCCTCCATCATTAGCTACAGTAATTGCTGCATTTCCAGTAATACTTTTTATATTACCAGCTTGAACATTCGTTGCTTCTATTATTCCACTCATTTTTTCCATCCATATAATACCCATTCACCATGGGTCATTGTTCCACTTAAAGGATATAGTTTAAGTCTATCATTTATTTCTGCTACGTTTACAGAGCCACCACCTACTCTAATTGTAGCATAAGCATTAGATGCTAATCCATAAGCTGTATAAAAATATTTTGTATGATAACTAGCTGTTTTATTATTAGTTATAGTTATATTATATGAGTTAGCTTCTATTAGAGCATTTCCTAGATTATAATACCCTATCTGAGCATTACCAGAACCAGAGTTACCACTAGCACCATTTGGGGATGCTCCATACGTTCTTTCCATTGTACTATATGTATAGTTTGTAGCATAGCTTCCACCTGAAGTTCTAAAAGCTACAGCTAAATCTGTATCACCACTATTATATATATCATGTATGCTTAATTCAAACTTATGATAAGAAGCATCAGTTGGTAAATCTATTTCTAAATTACTTACAGCAGATCCAGCATTACCAGAAGATACTATAACAGTAGGGCTTGCACCTGTAACTGTTCCAGTAAAGTTTGATGTGCCATTAAAAGTACTTGTACCACTAAAGGTAGAGGATTCAGGAAATGTAATACTACCACCTGTTGTTTTAGGTTCTATTGTGTCTACGAATATTTTACTCATACTACTGTTAAAACTCCATTTACTGTTAGTGTTACACCATTAGCAACGGAGATGTCTCCAGCTACCATAGCTCTTTCTGTACTAGCTATTGTTATATTAGTGTCAATACTATCATCGTTAATTCTTAATGGGTCTCTAAATAATGTATTAGATAACTGTGCTGCTTGAATAGATCCACTAGAAGGTGTACCTGTGCTTAAATTATTTCCCATAACTAATACGTAATTAATAACATCATTACTTGTTAATGCATCACTAAATATTATTTGACTACCACTTATAGTATAAGCATCTCCAGGAGCTTGTGTTACTCCGTTAAGACTTACAATACATTGCTCGGCAGTTCCAGGACTAAATGCTGCACCACTTCTTTCTAAATCATATGGACCAGCTCCTGTGTTATCTGCTCCTGTAGCATTTGCTGCAGTAATACTATCTAGCTTTATATACTCCCCATGTAGAGGTTCTTTCCCTATATATGGCATGTCCTACTCCTTTGGCTTTGTTGGAAACTTAAAATCTTTGTCTCCCATGCTTTTAAATGTTTTAGTTATATCTCTTAATTCTTGCCTATATTTTTTCCAAGCATCACTTATTGTTGCTGTATCTGCTAACACCATATAATCTGTTTCTGCTAATAATTCATTTCTTGCATATCTTAATACCTTAAGCTCTTGCTCTGGATAAGTTTTAGGAGTTATGTCTTCTTCTTTTTCTACAGTTTTACCTGTAATTGCATCATGTGTTACTACTTTTACTTTCATTGTAATTCCTCCTACATCCAATATAATCTGACATGACCTTTATCAGTACCACTACTTCCACCTTCTGCAGCATTACTATTTTGATTATTACCAGCTGGAGATTTTATTCTAATTTTTGTGAGAGCTGCAGCTAATCTAACAGATGCACAAGATTCTCCAAAATGAGAATTTGTTTTAGTGTTACCATGAAATCCACCATTGTAGTTACTAGCCAGTTGAGAACGTATAACCCATTCATGGTCAGCATCATTAATTTTTCTACAATCAATTACTCCAGAATAGTTATGACAATAATAAAATATACCTACTGCATCATTCATCGCTGTAGTATTTCCAGCATTTACGTAATGTGAATTACCAGTTGTATAACGAGTTACTCCTCCATAGCTATAATTATTATCAGGATAACCACCTGAAGTACCTAATTGAAATTGTATAAATTCACTATTATCATTACTATAATTTGATATTGCTACTATTAAATGATTAATCCCAGCAGGTATTCCAGTTACTTCATAAGAAGTTGCTGTGGTTAAATCAAATGTAGTACCTGAAGTATATCCAGCATTATCACCTGCAATAGTTCCAGAAAAAGTGTAATCATCAGCTAAATCTAATATAGTATTATCAACTGCATCATTAGCAATAGACGAAGTTATTATTTGACTTTTTGGCATGTTAACCTCCTATCTCTGTTCCAGCAACATCTGTAATTCTATTTGATCTTAATTCACTCATAATGCTCTCCTATATCCGTATACTGTATAGGCATCCCAAACTATAGCAACACTAGTATCTGATAAAATAAATTTAACTCTATCTATAACATCAACATAACCACCTTTTCCAGAACCATTTTCTCTCATTACTCCAGAAGAATTTTGACCATATAATTGCCAACCTATATTAAATTTTTTATCATTTGCAAAATTAAAGAAATTAATTTCTAAATCATTAAGATGATGTGTAGCATCACTACCTATATTATTATGTGACATTCTAAAATGAGCACCATTCCATAAACCAGCATGACTTGAAGAAGCACTACTGCTTGTCATCATATGACTTCCAATAATACTTAAATAACTATCTGTAATATATGTATCATTACTATCTTTTCTCACTTGCATATGTAAGTCATGTGAACCTGAAGCACCAGTAACACCACTCAATACTAACTTTTGATAGGCATAGTCATTACTATTAGATAAATCTATTTCAAGGGCAGTAGTCGAACCTCCAGTATTATTGCTAGATATAATATCAACTGGACTTGTACCACTTGGTTTATTAGGGAAAGTAACTACCCCATTATTCGCTACAGTCATAGCAGCATTACCTGTTGTGCTTTGTATAGCACCAACTTTTAATGTACTCATATTATACTCCTATTTCCATTGCAGTTATTGTGCTTACTGTATAAGCGTTGTAAGCTGCATCAGTGTCTGTAGCTACTTGGTTTAAGATTGCCTGATATCCTGCACTATAAGGTGTTCCTGCTTGTAACGTATAAGTTAAAGCACTTGTACTAGAGGGTTCATCAAGCAAGTTTAATGGTGCTGTTTGAATTTGATAAATATCATTAGCACTTGCAACATAATAATGTATGTGGGATTTTATTCTGCTACCCATAGTCTCTGTTGATAGTAAAATATCAGCACCATTTCTAACTACTTTAAAATCAACATGATTTCCTGACTCACCACTGAAGTTAATCATTCCAGTAATAAGTATTTTAGATGAAGTTGATTGAGGAGTTATAGTCACGCTTAAAGGTGTATTTTCAAATGCAGTTGATGAAGAACTACTTGCCCATTTTGTTGTTAATATACCTTGCTTAACTTGCAACACAGCACCAGGAATTATAGGAGATGCTGTTCCAGCAACATCTGTAATTCTATTTGATCTTAATGTACCCATTTTATTTTACCCCATATAGTTTAATTGAACCAGTAAATGTAGTACTACTTACACTATAATAAAAATTAATTCCATTAACTACACTTGAAGCACTAGTAGCTGGAAAGCCTCCTCCAAAATTAGCAGCCCTAAAGACACCACCAGTATCCCAATAACCAGACATTCCAGTTATGAAAGCAGGTCTTGTTGTACTATTTACATTTTGTAAAAGAGCATTCACTGTAATACCCTCACCTGTAGCGTTACCTACTCCATTTCTATTGAATAAACAAAATTCACTTTGACCAGGACTATTCCACACATCACCACTACCAATTTCTCTAACATATCTACTATATCCATTACCAGAATCTACTACTGAACCACCAACGTATGCATCACTATAAAAATAATTAGTATCATTTGATGGTATTGTTTCTATTTGAATTATATAACTATCATAGGTAGAATTAATATAAGTTGAATTAAGTATATACATTCCTGTACTGCTTATTGTTTCATCTAATATTTTTACTATAGCTGAACTATTACCTAAACCACTAGGTGCATTAGAAAACGTAACTGTACCACCACTAATAGCCATAGCATTATTAGTTCCAGTATCTTGTATTGTGATTNNNTNTTANTNTACTCATACNATTGACAATGCTCCTCCNCTAGTTATNGTTANTGTAACACCACTNGCTATTGTCAATGGNCCACTNGCTANTCCNTTNGTATTAGCATCAATAGT
>NZIO01000066.1:0-14117 GCA_002689925.1 Candidatus Pelagibacter sp. | reverse complement strand
TACTGANCCATCTGGTGNTNNTNNTGTTTGTTGACCTTTACCTAAATATANNACATATATATCATCAGNACCAGCTACAGTATANCCTTGTAANNTNACAGTAGTTCCANTTGCTGTATAAGATGTNGCAGGTTCTTGTCTAACATNATTAATNTATAATGCTATTTCATTTTCATTNGCNACTGCATTTGANAAAGTTAANGNACTACCANTAGCNCCTGTAAGNTCTTGNTTAGTNANGCTATTAAANGCANCNNCTTGCTTGATTTCCTACGTATCCCATTTAACTCTCCTATGTGCTTATTGCATCTACAACAGACACCCATGCNTCTAATGAACTTGCTGTATCAGATTGAATCCATAATCGATCACCATCTTGAACAACNACTTTAGCNCCACCATCCATTACTTGTAATGCNGATCCTGCTGGTATAGGTGCATCTTTTAATAANTANTANGTATTANNNGNATTATTTGTTGGATCATCATCNGCATCNTCATTATAGTCTGTGATAAATACAGTNGCNTTAATTGTATTAGNTGTTCTATTTGCTAAATGTATTCCTATTATTGTATCNTATGAATTAAAATCAGTACCATCAGGAGCATCTGCTGCTGTTGTACCTATNCTTCTTAATGCATANCTTCTAAAATTTTGTGCCATTNNTTTCTCCCTATAAGGCTATTGCCATTGCNATTGTAAAACCTGCAGNNGGNAANCCTGNTGTACTTACTGCTGCANNTTCCCAAGCTGATCCANTNTANACNTTTAAATCACTACTTCCAGTATNATAATANAAATCTCCAGNTGTTAANGCATCTCCATCNTTATCTNNTGTAGGATCAGAACTCTTNGCNCCNAGATAAACATCNTCAAAACTATCTGCTGAAGCTGCTGCTTGTTCTGCNNAATATTTAGCTGAATANNNACNNCCAGCNACTGCTGTACTTGTAGTNAATCCAGAACCACCACCAATAGCCCATTGTTTAGCTGATCCAGCACTTTGACCTGATTGTGTTCCTATTGCATATTCTTTAGCACTATACTCTGTATTATCTGCAGTTGTTGTTGTTTCAGTTGCCCAGTCTTTAGCATTACCACCACCTGAAGCATGATCTACACCTGTACCACCTATAGCCCAAGCTTTAGCAGAGTAATCAGAANTACTTGGTACGACTCCATCTACTTTAACTGCATAATTACTTGCAGTAGTTGCATGACCACTTGCAGTAGTCGCATGCCCACTAGATGTACTTGCACTATTACTAGATGCTGTTGCACTAGTAGCCGAAGCAGTAGCACTTGTGGCACTAGCAGTAGCACTAGTAGCAGATGCTGTAGCACTAGTTGCTGAAGCAGTTGCTGAAGTACTTGATGNTGCCGAGTAGTGTAATGCTGAATAATAACTATCTCCACTATATGTGAAGGCAGAGTTAGCTGCATTAGTAGCAAACTTTTGTGCATCAGTTCTTGCAGTTGTTGCTAAAGTAGTTTGATTAGATACTTCAGTAGCATAATGTAATGCTGAATAGTAGTTACTACCACTATAATCGAATTGAGTATTATGTGCATTAGTTGCGAATTGTTGTGCGACTGTTGCACTTCCAGTTGCATTGGTTGCTTGTGTTGAAGCTGTTGATGCACTTGTTGCTGCGTTAGTAGCTGAAGTTTGTGCTGAAGTAACGTCTGCTGCAACTAAGTCTGATATTCCACTAAGCAGTGTTGTTCCAAAATAACTACCTGCTGAGGCAGTGTCTGTAGCTCCTGTAAATTTTCCTGGTCTTGCTGGTGTAGTCATTATATTAATCCTCGCCCATTAAAGTTTACTTGAACATTTCCCCCAGAAGCTTGCCTTTGCTTATCTTCATCATTAAGCTCTTTAATCTCTGCATAAAACATATTACTATATTTTGCTGCTTGTTCATCGTCTTGTACGAAGGCAAAAATTTGAGCCAAAGCTCCGTATAAAAGTATTCGTTCATTTTCGTCTCTTAACCAATGTGGTACATCAATACCAATATAGTTTGCTGTATTTGTTCCAGCTCCATCTGCTGCTGCGGTTGCTTCGGTAGCAGTTGCATAAGCAGTCGTTGTATTACCATTTACAAAATATAACGCAGTTGTACCACCTGTAGTTGTAAGTAATCCAGCTGAATAGTTTAATGTAGTTACAGCGTATTTAGCATTTAATGATGGTAAACGTCTATAATAATATACTTCTATATTAGATGCAGTACCTAAACTAGATAAATTAAATCCAGGACTTACGAATATTACGTTTCTTTCTCTAGTCCAATAATTATTATTAGTATACTTTTCTGATAATGGATCAAAGAAAGTTCTTGGGTCTAACTTTTCATTAAATACTCTTATTGTATTTCCTGCTGAATCAGTTTCTTTTATTGCAATAACTTCAACTAAGTCTTGAGGTACTTGTATTTCTGTTTTACTTGGATTAAGATTAGTAGCAGCAGTTGTCGCGTTATCAAGACTATCACTATCATTTGTAAATACTGCTACATTTTCTAATGGCGGAACTCTTAATGTTCTGTAAGTTTTATCTGCTGCGTATTGTAAAGCATCTTGTATAATAGCATCAGATACAATTTGTTCGTCTCTATTCGACCAAGTTCGAACTAGAGTAGTTAACTCTGTATATGTTAAAGCCATACTACTCTCCTATTAAGTGTTAATTAAAAGATCAGGATATTCAAACCTTAATACATGTTTTAATTTTATCATTTTATCTTTATCATTCATAAATGTTGGATCGTGTAAATCTATACCATGATCTTCATTTATTTTAATAGCAACAATATCTGGTATAGTAGCCATTTTTCGATAGCCTTTATTAGCTTTACCAAAATAGTCTTGTCTATCTCTATCAAGTTTAGCTTGTTCTTTATATTGTTGTATATTTTGAGTAGCTTCCCACTCACCTGTTTTTAAATCAAATCCTGCTTTTATAGATTCTTTTGGATTTATAGTAGCGCTTTGAAATTTAAAATCACTCTTTGTCATTTAAATTCTCCTATGTAGCAGGCTCTGTTATAGCGATAAATCTACCTGATTTACCTATATAACCTAATTCATCACCAGCAGTTGCTGCTGTAAGTGATGCTTGTAAAGTTGGTGCTGGTGTACCACTTACATTTATAAGATCTAAATGTGTTAACTTATATCCACCGCCTGTAGCTGCTCCTATTCTATATACACATTTTTCTACTGGGTATATATTTCCTGCGTTCGTTTTTATAACGTACATTGTTCCCTCCCGTTATTTTAATCTCTTCCGGTTATTACATATCCACCACCTTTATAGTGTTTAGATATTTTACCACCATGTCCTTTATAATCTACTTTTTTCTTCTTTTTCTTTTTAGCTAACTCTTTATCTACATCATATCCTGAATCTTTAAACGTACTTCTGTCTATGTCTTGCATTCCTCTCTTTGTCGGTACAATTACAATAGCCATAATATTCTCTCCCAATAAAAATGAGGAGACTCATAGAGCCTCCTCGAGTTGATTATGCTAAGCCGTAAATAGCTCCACATCCTTTTGGATTACGTACTTCTAGAGTGCACTCTTCAACCATCATTCCAACAGTTGAATCACCCTTCTGACCTACATCTACTTCTTGTAGAGGTCTTAGATACGCAGTTGCAAACCACATTGGATCATAAAGTATTGCAGCAAAGTTAGCTACGTTAGTAGTAGCAGCTAAGTTTCCTGGACTTCCAGCTGAGTTTGTAAATTGAACTGCATTAGTAAGACCCATAATATAGTTAGGTACTACCATAAGATCACCAAAATCAGACATGTATACATCTACTGACTGTCTTAGTTTTCCGTCAGAATCCATATTACGTCTTACGCCAGTATCACTTACCATTAAGTCAGAGAAATCTCTCCTTAATTTTGGTGATAGCATTATTTTAGTAGCTTTACCACCTTCTTCATAGATACTCTGCATAACAGAATCTATCTCAGTTAATGATAGTGCTGCAGTAGCAGGAGCAGCTGTACCACTAGTAGCAGCAGATCTTGGCTTACCTTTACCATTTCCTATATCTGCAGCAACAGGAGCTCCCCAACCACCTACATAGTTAACAGTATCAGTATCATTAATAAAAGATTGGTAACCACCAGCCTTTCTTGCAGTATTAGACTGAGAAGCTACAGCTGCTGAAACATTATATGAATGAACCATATCGTGCTCAACATCACGTCTCATTTCAGTTCCACGCTTCTTAAGTTGATAAGCGTATTCGTCAGCAATACCCGCTTGATCTACAGCTCTCCTTGTACCTGACACAGCAATAGTTTTACCATTAATCTGTGTATAGTTTCCAAGTCTGGTTCTATTTGGACCAGTATGAGCAAATTTACCACCAACGGTAGGTGTAGCAGTTCCACCAGAAGAAGTAGGCTCTAACCAGTCAGTACCTTCTGGAATGACTGAATCGCCAGGAACTTCTAATGCATCTGTCTGCCATTCATGATAAATAGCAGTTGCTTTAGTTTTACCAATAGATGATATAAAAGGGGTTTCATCCCTTGTAATCATCGAAATAAAGTTAGAAAGATCTTCCCTTTCGGAAACATCTTTATTTGTAGCACGGGCCGGACCAGCAGGTCCTCCAGTACCACGAACACCGAGTGTACTAGCCATGATATTCCTCCTTAGGCTATAAGTTTAAGTTATAAAGAACTTAAAGAGCGCTCAGCTATATTTCTTAGGAACATATTTTGCTCTTCTTGCGTAGCATTGCCACTAAGAGCTTTAGCACGTAAAGTATTATTAGCATCTTCTTTCTTTTTAGATACAGTTTTAGCCTTACGTAATGGTGCTTTCTTAACTGTTGTAGCTTTTCTTTTAACAGTTCCTTTATTAATTCCCTGCTTTAAAATACGATAATCATCTACAAATTTAACAATCTTTGGATCTGCAATGCTATTTAATACTTCAGGTGATATACCTTCATTAATAGCAAATTCCCTTATAGATTTAGCCCTTTCTTCATTGAATCCAGGAATCATATCAGGAATAGCTTTATTAAAATAGTCTAATTGTTCTTTCCAAGCTTTATTACTTTGTTCAACGCCTTCTTTTTCAACAGCAGATACTAACTGCTCTCTTTTATTTCTAGCGTCCCAATATTGCTTTTGCGCTTGTTCTCTTTTATCTTTAAGATCACTTAACGCAAACGTATCGTTATCTTTTCTTGCAGTGTCTATGTCTTTATCTAAATCATGATATTGCTTAGCAAGATCTTGTTCAGTAGAATAAAGGACTGCTAAAGAAGCTTTTGACATATTAGCTAATTCACCAAATTTGCCTTGATATTCCTCGTCTAATTTTTTTCTAGCTTCTCCAAGTTCACGACCCTTATGAGAAAGAGATTGTTCAGTAGAGTAACCTTTAATTAGATCACTAAAAGATACTTCAGTTTCTTTGCCATCTATTTTAATAGCAACTTTAGCATCTAAATCTAAATCATCTTGAGTAAAAACTTCTAGTCCTTCGGTAGCGGCTTCTTCAGCGGCATCTTCTCCTTCAGTCTCTGTCTCTTCAGATTCGACTTCTTCTTCAACTTCTTCACTTTCGGATTCCTCAGATTTTGGGTCTTCTTTATCTGATTCCTCCGGGTCTAACTCAGGTACTTGCTCAGTGGGTAGAGACTCTTCGTTACTCGTAAAATTCGAGCTACGAACAATGTCAGCCAGCAATTGATCTTCTGTTCGACCACCTTCAGCTACAGAATCATCCCGAGGGGTAGAGTCTGGTATTGCTTGGGTATTATCCATTTGCTTTTACCTCCTTTTTAGGTATAGGCTTTGAATTCTTATTATTATTATAAATTTCTTTTAATTGATGTAAATGAACTAAAGTCTGAGCATTTAATTTAGCTTTACCCGGACTTCTCATAGAATCATATTCTAAAGTATTAATCATTACATCTAAATTTTTCTTTAATTGAGTATTATCTATATCTCTCAAATCACTCATTAGGGTTATCCTCCTCTTGTATATGCGGAATATTTTTACCGTAAGTCTCAAATTGTATCATTTTCTCCTTAACACTTCCAAGTGCCATAGCAGAAGAATATAAAAATTCTCGAGTCTTAGTTTCATGAGGATCAGTTTTGAGCCACTCAACAAATAAATCTACTAATACTTCACCATATACTTCATCAAAAAATTCATCTCTTTCTTTAGCAGCAAAATGCCCTTTAACGTGGGAAAGTCGCGCTAACTCGTCTGGATGAACTTTATGATTACCATAGGATTTAGTATTACCCAGCCTCTTCTCAGCTGTCTTACGGTATTTGTCCATTAGATTATTTATCCTTCTATTGAAATCTTTTTAGGCTTCTTTTCTTCTGGAACAATTCTTTCTAAATGAATTTTTAGCAAGCCATTTTCTAATTTTGCAGAATTAACTACTATATCATCAGATAGAGTAAATCGTCTAGTAAATTTTCTATACGAAATACCTCTATATAAATTGTTCTCATCATCATTGTTTTCTTTTATAGATTTAATTGTAAGAACACCATCAGATAATTCAATATCAATATCTTTTTTACAAAAACCAGCAATAGCTAATTCTATAGTAAAATCAAAATCACCATTTTTAATTATATTGTATGGTGGATAAGAACTTTCTGTAGTATAATTATTTAACCTATTAAATACTCGATCAAAACCAATAGAATAAGGTGCATAATGATCGAACATTTCTGCGAAAAAATCTCTTGTCATATTTATCTCCTTTATTAAGCAAGATTATATTACTAACCCATAAGGCGTTAGTTAGTTAATTAGTATTAAGTTACTAATGTATTATAAATTATTTCTCCAGACTGAGCTGAAGTTCCATGTGTTGTTTTTAAACTAGTTAAAGTTTGAGCACCATTGTCTAATCCTGTTACTAACATATAAGATTTAGGACCCAAACTAAGGCCAGTTTGTACGTCTGTGCCTGCAGTTGCGACATTAAATGTTATCGCACCGTCACTATGATTAGTTACCATAATAATTCCTCCACCAGATCCACCAGCAGTTGTGATAGTACCTGATTGAGCTGCGCCAACTCCAGCCGCGCTAAGTGTTACTGTTGCCATTTGCATTTACTCCCTGTAATAATTGCTTTGCCATTAATATTATTTGACCATACTCTGGATGATCTGGTAGTTTAGTACCTTCTTTTGCAGCCTTAATAGTTAAGTCTGCCCATTCTTGAAAATGTTTATCAATTGATACTGCTAATTGCTTTGCATTATCATCTTGAGTATTTTTACTTTGAGCATTAGTATAATTAACATTAGCTTCTTGTAAAGCAAGATCAGTAGTAGCTTTTTGTTGTTCCATTTGTCTTGCTTGCTCAGCTGCTTGAGACTGTTTTTGTATAGTTTCTGCAGCTTTTTGCTTAAATTCATCTGTAGTATAATCTTCAAGAAAATCATTACTATCAATATTCATAGCTTCAATAAGTTTTGTAGCCAATATTGCTGGCGCTTCAGGTTTAACGACTATACCTGCACCTTGATTATTGAGAGCTGGAAGAACTTCTGCACCAATTTTATTTAATTTTTGTATCATAGTAGAGTTTGAATTTTCTCCTATATCTAAGAAGATCTCTACATCCATTCTAGATGGAAGTGCGTTCATATCTATAGACTTATAAACCCCATCCATATTGTACGAATAAGTACCTTTAATATTTTTGTACATAGTCTCATAGACACCAGCAATTAACCGCTTAAATCCAGTTTCAGCAAATCTCCGCGCTATATGTTGAATGCGCTTCTGGGCTGCTGATTGAACAGCGGAAAGCTTTTGTTCAGAATTACCTGAAACATATAAAGTATCATTTAAACCTTGAGCAGCTTTTGACATTCCAGTTGCTTGTTCTTTTATAAGTTGTAAATGTTCTAATAATGGAACAGTACCAGTAGACATAGTCTCTGGTGGCAAGTTTTGAACTGCAGCTGCTGGATTACCATTAGTTGGTATTATTTGCTTAGGCTTCATATTTTGTAAAGCAGAAAAATCTACTACATTTGGGTCTGCAAGCTTAGGACTATAATTAGTTAAATAAGTATTTTCTACAAATCCTCTTAAAATTGCAGTACTTGCTAAAGTAGAAGACCTTGTAAAGTCAGCCATTGATAATCCATAAAATTCAAATGGTATATCAATAGGAACTATAGATGCTAATGGAATAGTCTCAACATCTTCTTCGTGTAGTATATGAGTTCCAATAGTAATAAAATGCTTTAATTCTGCAATACCGTCTCCGTCTCTATCTACTTTTAACCAACACTCAGTAACAGTTACTTCTCTGTTAGCTTCAAGAGGCATTGCATCTTTTTGTGTAGAACCTTGCCAGTACTCTTGACCTGTCACAGTTTTTCTTGCTGCAACATCTTGAGAATATCCAGAAGAACCTATCCAAACTTCTTCTTTCAAATCGTCCCAAGAATCAATATCTTTAGACTGTTCTGGCCAATACTTTCTAATTTCAGATCTAGTCATCTCTGTTTGTATTCCTACAAAATGAGCATCATCAATATTATTTGAATCTCTAGATATACGAAAGTTTTCTGGTGGTAATAATTCAATCTTTACTCTTGATTTATTTAATTTCTTTCTTATTCTAACATTAGTATATACTAATTCTACATCTGTATTTTCAGCACCTTCGCCAACAGATCTATTAGTATATTCTAATTCGCCAACTATTTCTACATTATCATCAGATAATAGTTCATCTAAATTTTGTTGAGTTATTTCTTCAAATTCTTCAAATATATAATCTTCATCTTCAATAAAATCCCATCTACATATAGAATTTTTCCATAACAGTGAAGCTTTAATCCATTGACTAATTAATTCCCAGCCATTATTCTTTTTAAATAAACAATAATTAACTAATGATGAAGCATCTTTAGCAGCTTTAAAAGCTCCAGGAGTTTCATCATAAGGAATAAATCTAGCAAGTCTTTGATTATTTAAAAATAAATCAGACAATATTGCTGTGTAAGCCTCTACAACCTCAGTAGTAGACGTATCAACAATTGTTGAAACTCCTTGTGGAGACAGATGAGCGTCTGCGACACCTGCATATTCATACGTAGCTTTTAACCTTTCTCTAGCTAGATCGGAACTATTTAACCAATCTCCAGTAGAGTTTTGTACCCCACTTTCAATTAAATTAATTAATTGTTCGTCGGTTACAGCTTCTTTATAACCATAACTAGACATTAATATTTACCTCCATCACCAGAATAAATTTTTCTACTTTCCATTAATTGTTCAGAAGTATAATTTCCCGGTTTAGTTAAATAATTAAGAACTCTTTCTTTTTGTTTTTTAACTTTAGGTTTTTCTTTTTTAATATCTTCGTTAGGATTTACTGCTTGAATATATCGTGTCATAATCCGCTCCTGGGTTAACTATGATAAATCTTTCATCCTTGTTACTAATCTTCCTGCTCTATTAGGTACTTGTTGATACCATTTAGAGTCTTGCATTTGAACTGAAGCTTCTTTCCAATCACCTTCAAGAACAGCTTTTTTCATATTAACAAATCTACTTAATCTAGGTTTTCCCATATTAAACATCATATTTGCTATTATATGTTGAACTTCTTCTGGTAATACATCAAAGTTGTTATATAAATCGTTACATTCATTTAATGTAATTTGTATATCTCGTTCAAATAATTCATTTACTTTTTCTTGAGATACAGGTGTTCCTTCTGGTTGTCCAAATAATTCTTCATCAAAGTCTGTAATAAGATGACCTATACCACAAGTTGGATAACCTAAATGGTCTCTATAAATTTCAAGTTTACATCCTTCATCTTGAGTTAATTCGTTTCTTAATTGTTCTATATTCATTTACCATTTTTCCTTTGAACCCAAGCGCTAGCACCCATATATGCACCTACAATACCTGCACCTGAGATATAAAATAAATTACTAATATCAGCTAATGCATCTACTCTTTCAATAGGAATAAAAAACATTGCTGCTGTAAATACTCCCATAGAAATTAAAGTATACCTAGCCATTCTAAGTTGAGCTAACTGCTTACGCAAAGTTGACTCCAACTCTTTAATTTCTCTAGCATGAGATAACTCTTCATCACTAACTACTCCATCTCCATCTTCATCGTATTTACTATAAACACTTTCTTTTTGTAGAGACTTTGTAGTCATGATTATTATCCGTTATCTATAAATTGCTTTTGCAATACATCTAACTTATCTTGAGCCGTTGCCATTGAATCTAATTCTTTATCAACAGTTTCAATAATATCAGAGTGTTCTCCAATACCAATTGATTTAGTCATATAAATAGATATATTAGCTTTATGCTTAGCAATTATTCCTTTATAATATTGAATTAATCCTTCGATTAATAAATGCTTACTTAAATTCTCATCTACACGCGTATCCATACTTCATCCTTTTAATTTAATGCATTTTTATGTGTTGAAAAACCACCCCCTAAATCTTGTATTGCTTTTTCTAATTCGTCATCAGTTAAGTCAGCGGTCTTAGTTACTTGGTTTATATCT
Organism: Candidatus Pelagibacter sp.; assembly: GCA_002689925.1. Taxonomy (GTDB): domain Bacteria; phylum Pseudomonadota; class Alphaproteobacteria; order Pelagibacterales; family Pelagibacteraceae. The sequence goes on along the minus strand of NZIO01000066.1, from coordinate 3,522 downwards.
TGTCTTTGTAGTTTTGGAGCTTCAAATTCAGCTAAAATAGTAGCTACTCTTGTAGCTTCTTCCATATCATTTTGACCTATTGCTTTAGACATAGCAATTCTTAAAACGTCTAAAGCTCCAGGCGCTTCATCTTTAATTTCGTCTCTTAAAGACTTCCAATCATTTAATGATAATTTCAATGCTTCTCTTGCTTCTTTATTCGCTTTTCTTGCAAGAACAGAATTCTTTTGTCCCTCGCGCGCACCTTCTTTAGTGAAGGGGCGTAAGTTATTGAGCGAATTTGGATGCATATTACCATCTCTACTCATGATTATCTCCTTAAAACTTATTTAAAGTATAAAATTCTCTAATAGGAGACACTTTATGAATAATAAGGATCAACAGTAGAATTTGGATCTTCAATTCCTTCAACACCTAAGACTTCAGGTATATAATATTTTAACATATTCTCTATGCCCATCTTTAATGTTTGTGTAGACATTGCACATCCACTACAGGCACCACTTAAAAATATTGTAGCTATTCCATCATTAAACGATTGTAGTTCTACATGACCTCCATGCATTTGTACAGTAGGTAATATACTTTCTTCAATTATTTTTTTAATAGAGTCCTCAATTTCTTTTTTAGTTTTCATTTATTTTTATTAAGCCTTATTCTTTTCATAATTATCTCTCTTTCTTCGTGAGTAATATTTGCCATATCATCACCATTTAACTTTATGGGACCAATACTTTGCAGACATCTTACTACTAGGTTTACCCTGTGCATTATGTCTTGCATAGTAACTTTTCTTACGAGCTTTATCTTTAGCACTGGTAGGATTCTTACCTGCGCCTCGAACACCTTGTTGTCCAAATCTTACTAATCTTACTTTATCACCTTCTTTTGCTAATACAGCATGTGATTTTGTTTTATGTCCAGGTGTTCTTTTAGGTTTGTTATAACCTGCAAAGCGTTCACCAGATTTTTCAATAGCCATAGTTCCCTCCTATATCTATAAGTGGCGGACATATCCCCTCCCTCCGCCATAGGAGTGAGGACAACGGGATCCAGTTAAATCCACTCGGTATCATCTTGTTCAAATGTTTCAAACTTCTGAGACCACGGGACTTTATCTCTTGTTAACTTATCATAATGTGTACGCAATGTTTCTAAACCAATAGCCATTGCCATAACAGTATCATCATGACACCCAGGAGCTGCTTCTGTTTTTCCTGAGTTTGTACTAATATAATCTTTTAATTCTTGAATTATAACACTAGAACCAATCCATATATCATCATTTTCAACAGCGTTTTTTAAATTACCAATAATGTGAGGCTTAGTTGCCTGGGTTGTTCTAAAACCTGGAACTTGTCCTTCTTCTTTTGATATAGCTGAAATCTTTGTTTGCTTATATAAATTAATATAATTCATTTGTGTTAGACGTGATAAGGTTGCAATACCCATTGAATTACTTTCAACAGTTAATAATGCATTATTATAGTATCTTCCTAAATAAAATAACAAATCACCAAACTTACTAGGATCAATATGGTTATCCCTATACAAACCAATTATCCTTCTTTCTGTATCCATAACTATTGCTGCTGAATAATCTTGACCTACCCCTAAGGATACATCAGCCGCAACTACATAGTTGGAATCCCAATCAGGATAATCCCATATATAAAAATTTCCTTCATTTGTATCTTCCCACATTGAAGCATTGAAATCAAATCTCATTCTTTTTTCTGGAGCAATAGCTTCTAATGCAGATAATTTATCTAAAGCAAATACTGAAGAGCCTGCCGTAATAAATGCTTCATCGGGAGTTGCTGGGTATTCTTGGCGGAACTTTAGTTCCCCACCTTCAGCAATCTTCAACCGACGCCAGTAGAGCTGACCATCATTTAGATCGTACTGTTCTACTAGTAGCTCTTCTTCACTTGAGCGTTCGAATGTTTCTGGGGGATCTCTGTAATATTCTTTTGTAATAAACCATGGTAAAAATATTGGAGTATATTCATTTTCACCCTCAAGAGCTCCTCTCCATAATCTATAAAATTCTCCTGTTGCACCATTAGCTGTGGACTCAAGAATAACTTCAGTACCCTCAGCTTCAGATATACCCTGGAACAAACCAGCTAATATCTTTTCATCATGTTGCCAGAATGCAATCTCTGATAAATGTGCAATAGTAGGTGTTGTACCTCTTCCAGCTTCAGGCGAACCTGCTGTGTATAATCTATATGATGCTACAGGTTTTTCACCAGATGTATCTTTTTTAAATTGAGGTGACGATATAACAATTTCTTTTGCATTTGATTTTAATTCTTTTGGCTTATATGTAGGTGCCATATTCCTAATAAGATTTCTACTCATTGTAAACAACGCATCTGAGGTTGCACTATCATGTGCCATAACAACTGAACGTGCATGTGGTGTAAAGTATGTTTTCCAAAACACTCTTCCTGCACAATATGTACTTATACCTTGTTGTCTTGCTTTTAATATGATTGCTCTTACTTTACCTGTAGTAGCAAGTTGCGTATCTAAAATTTCTGATATTTGTTTTTGACAATCATTAAAAGTAAAATTTACAAAACCCCTTTTAGCGTCTTTAGTAATAATCTTTAAGTTATCAGCAGCAAACTTTTCAAAGTTATTTTTATATTGGTTTATATCTTTACGCTTCTTACGCTCTTCCAATAACTTTAACAACTCTTTTGTTTGACTACTCATTTATTTTATCCTCGCAATAAATATCTTTTAGGGGACATTTAATTTTAATTGTCTCCTTTAAGAGGGGGCCAGATATATAACTATACATATAACTATAAGACTAAGAGAGGATGACTAAAACTAATCTTATATTTTTTTATATATGCCTATATATCTTGTAGCCCCCTAGTTTGTATATAGTACTCTCTATATATACGCAGTCTAGTAGCGGCTATCACCGCTTTTAAGCAAGATAATAGGTAACGCTGCAGTTTACTAGAAGTTTATCTCAAAGAATAGCTGCTAGTAACCGCCCGTCCTAACTTATAGAAAGGAAATAGCTATGGACTTATTCATCATCATCTATACTGCAATTCATCTCTTAGCATTCTTATATATCTTATGGTTTGCTTATAGCATGATTAAAATACATAACGACTCTTAATCTAAAATCGCTATCGCGATTTTTTATACGATAACTATCTTAATATATATTAATAATAATATAAAATAATCACTGTATTAAATAGTTATCCACTATTAATCTTATAACTTGAAAGGTACTATTCAATGACTATCACTGATCCAAGAAATTACAGAATTGATAACGTAGAAATCAACTGGGCTAAGTTAGCTAAAACAGTTAACCCATTCGGTACTGAGCAATGGGAAGCTCAAATAGCTACTACAGATAAAACTATAGCTGACGAGTGGAAAGCTAATTACCTTAACGTTAAACAAGATCCTAAAGATGCTAATAAGTTCACAGTCTCGCTAAAGCGTAAAGCATTTAAGAACGACGGTACATCTAACGGT
>NZIO01000065.1 GCA_002689925.1 Candidatus Pelagibacter sp. | reverse complement strand
TAGCTCAGTGGTAGAGCATCTCCTTGCCAAGGAGAATGTCGAGAGTTCGAATCTCTTCATCCGCTTTAGGACCTGAATAAATTAAACTTGAGTTCAGAGGTTGATCTCAACTCTTAAATTAAAAAAAGAATTGATTTTTCAATTTTCTAAAAACATAAGTTTTTGATTTTTTTCTAATTTGAAACCCATTCTTGAGTAAAATTTGTCAAATTTAGTTGTCATAATATAAATTTTTTCTACTTTTGAAATTAGTGTATTTGATAATAATGATTTGACTATTTGTTTTCCTATTCCGATCTTTTGGTGACTTTTTTCAACTACTATATCCCATAAAACTGCTCGGTAAACTTTATCACTCGTAGCACGACCGAATCCAATTAGTCTTGTATCTTTCCATACACTAACCACAGCTTCACTGCTTGATAACATAGTTTTCACATCATTTTTACTTCGTTGATTTGCCCAGGATGTATTTTCATCTAAGAGGACCTGAAGCTTTTCAATTGCCCGAATAGGCATTAGCTTTGGACCTAAGCCAAAAATCCTTAGCCCTGGTGCTCCAGTGGCATGTTGAACAAGAATAAAATCTTCCATATAGTTAGAATCATACAAGTTAATACACATTCAAAACATCAACGTATTGTTTTTTTAACTCTATCAATGTGTTAGGGTGATTGTTAGAATTTCTATATCAATGCTTAGGCATTCTCGAGCTAGAGTTAATAACTAAAGAATAATAATGCATAAATAAATTGGCTATGGACTCTGATTATTATCTTGATTTTGAAAATAAATTTAGAGGAGATCGTAAAGAAATCTTAAATATATTAAGTAGTTATGAACCTTTAATAGAAACAGTAATAGAAGGTAAATCATCACCTATTTTAATAGATGTAGGATGTGGCAGAGGTGAATGGCTGCAAAGGTGCCAAAATAAATTTTATAAATCGATTGGAATTGAGTCTGATACTTATATGGCAAAGCTTTGTAGAGATTATGGATTATCTGTAATTGAGGGAGATGCTATCGATGAATTATCTAAGTTTGAAGCTAATTCGATTTCTGTAATAACTATTTTTCACGTAATTGAACATCTTGAATTTAATAAATTGCAAAAAATTATAGGAGAATGTCACAGGATTTTGAGCGATGATGGGATTTTAATTATGGAAACTCCCAGTATCGATAATTTAATTGTATCTACAAAAACATTTTATATCGATCATACTCATATCAATCATATAAATCCTGAGGCGATTTCTTTTCATCTAGAAAAAGCGGGTTTTAATAAGGCCAAATATTACTATATCAATGGTGGACCTTTGCAGGACTCTCATCCATTAAAAATTACAAGAATATTAAATGGTGTCGCTCAAGATTTATGTATTATATCTACTAAAAATCATGATATATCTGAGAAAATTTTTTCTGACAATCTGCAATGGAAATCACACTTAAATCTTGGATTAACATTATTCGAGGCGGCTATAGAATTCGATATTAAGTTAGAAACTTTAGTAGAATTAATTAGAAAACATCAATCATCCAGTAACGAAATTCGATTGATGAAAGAAGAAATAATATCATTAAAGAATGAAATTTACTTATTAAAATCTAAATTTAAACTTTTAATATTAATTTACAGATTTTTAAGAAAATTATTTACTTTAATACAGAATTTTATTAAAAAATGTTTTTCTTTAATATTTAATAAAGTATTAGATATTATATTAAATATTGATTTTGTGAAGGATTTCCTTACTTCCGAAAGTTTTTATTCAATAGTGAAGTCTTTCTTGAAAATATTGGGCAATATTTCAAATTTAAAGGTCTTAAGTATTCGAACTAAACTTAGAAAGATTCTCGATAATAAGGCAAAGTTTATTCACTATAATCAGAAACTATTATATCATTATGAAAATTCTCAAAGGTCCAAAGAATATCTTGCATTATTAACAGGGAAAAGGATATGAGAATAGCTGTAGATCTTCACGGTATTCAAAGTGATGGGAGCCGTTCTAGAGGAATCGGAAGATATTCATTAGAGATTATTAGGAATATTATTGTTGGTTTTCCTGGCCACGAAATTGTATTAGTAGCAAATGCAGCACTTTCAGACTTAAAAAAAGAATTCAGTAGTTATTTAAATTATAAAAATGTTACCTATTTTAAATGGTTCGCACCATGTCCTTTCGACTTTGTTTCAGGTAATAAGAAAAAAAGGCAAATAGCTAAATATTTGAAGTCATATGCCTATGCCTGCATTAATGCAGATATAATTTTAATTACGAGTTTCTTTGAAGGCTATGCTGATAATTGCCTTGTGGATTTTGATCGTGATTTTATTCAAATTCCGATATTATCTATTTTTTATGACTTAATTCCTTTAATAAACCATGACACATATTTAAAACATAACCCAGATTTTAAGAAGTTTTATTACTCTAGACTAAGCCAGCTTAAGCATTTAGATGGATTATTGGCTATTTCTAATTCTTCGGCTCAAGAAGCAATCAAATATTTACAAGTAAGTTCTCAAAAAGTTTTTAATATTTCTTCTGCGTGTGATGAGAAAATTTTTAACACAGATAGTGACATTAATTCTTCAATTAATGTTAATAAACTTAGTCCTTTTATTTTATATTCAGGAGCTGTTGATCCAAGAAAGAATGTGAAAAGTTTAATTGACGCTTTTAGTCAACTTCCCGTTGAGCTTGATGAGTATAAATTAGTTCTTGTTGGAAAGTTATTACCTGTAGAGGAAGATATCGTTGATAATTGGATTAGTTTATTAGATATAAATCCAAGCAGGGTTATTCGCACTGGATATTTATCAGATGATGATTTGGTAGAACTCTATAGGAATTGTGATTTATTTGTTTTTCCTTCTCTTCATGAGGGATTTGGACTACCTGTTTTGGAGGCAATGGCTTGTGGTGCGCCTGTCATTGGCTCTAACTGTACAAGTATCACTGAAGTGATTGAACTGGATAGCGCGATGTTTGATCCAAGGAATATTGAAGATATTAAAAATTTAATAATCAAATCATTAACTTCTAGTAGCTTTATCGATGTTCTGAAGAATAATTCTTTAATACAAAGTAAAAAGTATTCTTGGTTTATTTCAGCTCAAGCAGTGATTAATGCATGTGTATCTATTTTGAAACTTAAAAAAAATATAAGTAAACCTTTGAGTTGGAGTTTTCTAATTAATCAAAGAGAACAATATTTAAACTTACTATTAAAAAAGATTAGGAAACTAAAAATTGGAAATAATAAGAATGAGCTTCTCCGTCAGATATGTGCTTCTATTGATAAAGTAACTAAGCAAATTGATTATTTATTAAGAGAAATATCTCAAACTGAAGAAACTTTATCCTGGAGAGTGGAAGGCCCTTTTGATTCTAGTTATAGCTTATCAATATTAAATAGATCTTTTGCTGATGCATTACAAACAAAAATTGATAATCTCACAGTACATGTAACGGAAGGTTTGGGTGACTATTCTCCGAATATTAAATACATGAAAAAATATCCTCAAATATTTTCTTTGTATAACAGATCTAGAAATAAATTTTTGAGAACGAGTGTTGTCAGTCGTAATTTATATCCACCTAGAGTTAAAGATATGAATGCAAGGTTCAATATTTTACATTCGTATGGATGGGAAGAATCCTCTTTCCCTACAGAATGGGTGGACGACTTTAATACATATATTCAAGGAATTACTGTAATGTCGAGGCAAGTAAAAAAAATTTTAATTGATAATGGAGTTGAACTGCCGATTAAAGTCTCTGGTTTGGGAATAGATCATATTAGAGATATTAAATCAACAAATGATATTATAATTAAAGCTAAAAAATTTAAGGTTTTACATATTTCATCATGCTTTCCTAGAAAAGGCATAGATATTTTATTACATGCTTTTGCTGATTCATTTAGTTGTAATGATGATATTTCTCTGATTATAAAGACTTTTGATAATCGACATAATAAGATTGATTCGATATTGAACAAAGTTCGACAATCTTATTCAAAATTTCCTGATGTAATCGTCATTAAGGACGACTTCAATGATAGTCAAATCAAGTCTTTATATGAACAATCTGATCTTTTAGTTGCCCCCAGTAGAGGTGAGGGATTTGGATTGCCAATAGCAGAAGCAATGTTATTAGGTGTTCCAGTTATTACTACCAAATGGGGAGGACAATTAGATTTTTGTAATAGTGATAATAGCTGGTTAATTGATTATCGATTTGTACAATCTAATTCACACTTTAAGTTAGATTTTTCTTATTGGGCAGAACCAAAAATAAAGGATCTAAGTCAAGCTTTATTAGAGGTATATAATTCCTCTCCTTCAAAAATTTACGAAAAAACAAAATTAGCGAAAGACTCTATTAGCAATTTTAAGTGGGACTTAGTTGCTGAGAAAAATTTATCTTTCATTAATAAGGATCTTTTGAAATCTAATAAATCAATATCAAAAATAGGTTGGGTTTCAACCTGGAATCAAAAATGTGGAATTGCTTCTTATTCTCGGAATTTTATAGAATCTGTTTCTGAAGAGATATTAGTGTTCACACCATTTAATGAGACTTCTAATTTAACAAATGAAACTCATGTCATACCCTCTTGGCAATATCCTTATAGTGGTGATCAGAATTTGGATCAACTTTATAAAGAAATAGTCTCTTCATGTATTACAACTATTGTCATTCAATTCAACTATGCTTTTTTTGATTTTCAAGAATTCTCTAAATTCGTAAGTAAGATAATAGAAAAAGATATTAATATAATAATCTTTCTTCATTCAACTATTGATCCCGATAAGCAAGAACAAAAAAAATTAATCTTCATTACTAATTGTTTAAGAAAGAGTACCAGGATCTTTGTTCATACCATTAATGACCTTAATAGATTGAAGAATATTGGCCTTGTAGATAATGTATCTATTTTTCCACATCCTATAAAAAATACTTGTATTACACTCAATTCAAACTCCCGAATTTCAGTTTTTAAAAATAATAAGAAATTAGCGATAGGCTCCTATGGTTTTTGTCTTCCTAACAAAGGTTTTTCTGAGTTAATTAAGTCAATACCCTTATTAAAAACAGCTAAGTTAAACTTTCATATAAATATTTTTTCTTCTATTTATAATGCTGAGTATGACTATTATTACCATGAACTTCTTGATTTGATAAAACACCTAAATGTAGAGAATGAAGTTACGATAAATAATAACTATTTACATTCAGATGACATACAAACTCTATTATCTCAACAAGATATAATTGTTTACCCTTATCAACGATCAAATGAGTCATCTAGTGCCTCGATTAGGGATGGCTTGGCCTCTTTAAGACCAGTCCTAGTTACTCCCTTAGCAATTTTCGATGATGTTAATGATCTTGTTGATTATTTACCTGGCTTATCTCCCGATGATTTAGCTTCTGGAATAATGGCATGGTATGAGAAGTATAAAAATAAACCTGAGACGATTAATAAAATAAGTGCTTCTAGAGCTAAATTAATAAATTCACGCAGTTTTTCTAAATTGAGTCTCAGACTTCTTTCAATCATAAATAGTCTTGAAATCAATCAGGATTGATATTTATGTGTTATTTCTTCAGTTATTAGTTTTTTAATTAATTCATCAATTCTCACTTCTGCTTTCCAACCTAGATCCTCTTGAAGAGATCTATAATCACCACTACTAGTTGCTATTTCATTTGGTCTATATAGTTCCTTTGATACAATTATGTGTTCTAAGTAATTTAGGTCTAATTGTTCAAAAATTTTTTCTACTATTGTTCTCAGAGAATGACTTTCACCAGTGCAAATAATATAGTCCCTATTTAATTTAGATCTATTAATTAATTGCATAGCCTCAACATATTCTTTAGCGTACCCCCAATCCCTCTTGATTGATAAATTTCCTAAGGTAAGTTTTTCTTTATTCCCGTATTTAATTTTTATCGCTGCATTTATTATTTTTTTTATAACAAACCTTTCATCTCTCAACGGTGACTCATGATTAAATAGAATTCCTGTTACGCAATTTATTTTATATATTTCTCGATACATTTTTGATAGTAAATAACTTTGATACTTTGCAGTTGCATATGGACTTTTAAGATCAATTTTACTCGTCAATTTAGCTGGCTTATTTGTTGATCCAAATATTTCACTACTACCCGCAAAAAAGATATTACCTTTGAAGTTAATTTCTCGACAAACTTCTAGAATATTTAATGTAGCATCAACTATACTTCTTTGAGTTTCCGCTGGTTTTTTGAAAGAATCTCCAACTGATGATTGCGCAGATAAATTATAAATTTCTTTCGGTTTGTATTTTGTCAGTAATTTTTTTATATCTTTGAAATTGGTTAGGTCACCTTGGACAATTTTAATTTTATTTGCAATGGATAGTGTTTCGAGATTGTTAAAATTTGGTTTCTTTGATCTTGAAACTCCTAAGACGTTTAGACCTTTCTTTATCAGCGAACGACTAAGATAGCCCCCATCCTGACCAGTACAGCCAAAGATCAAAACATCAGGGTTCATTATAAAATTCACTATTCTAATAATATTAATTATAGATTAAAAAGTATTTGATTAATAATCAAAATCAATATATTTTGTGATTTACCTCAAAATCACTTAAGCTTTGAATCTAGTTAGTTATATGCAGAATTTTAATAACTTTTATAAGCTTAGATATGTGTTTCAATTATGAATCAATGGGTTTAGTTTTGCAAAAGAGGAATTTTAGATAAATTTTAATTGCATAATGGATTATATCATTTAAATTCTATCAAATTCTTTGGATTCGCTTTGATTTATTTTTTGCCCTTAATCCATTATCTATAGTTACTAAATTTTGCTTATCTACTTGTATCTTCGATGATTTATTGATTCAAAATACATTTCTTCCGTTGATAAGAATTGATCTGAAAACTCTTTTCCCTTGTTTCCCATTCAACTAAGAATAAGACTTTTTTTTACATCAAATAATGCTCCTTAGACTTGAAATGATGTACCTGAAAGCTTTAACATTTATTTTTTAAAAGTGTTAAAAGTCCTTTTTGGTATATTATTTCACACGCGTAGCATGCTGTGTGCCAGTTTAGCGTCTGTTACTTCGTTGATACTTTTGCCAACTAATTTCAACTTCAGGATAACAAGATTTAAGCTTTGAAACACTTTTTAGAATTCTATAAATTATTGCTATAACTAGTATCTCTAGCTTCGTTTGTTTTTTTGTAATTCGTTTTTGCTAGATCTAAAAACCTTTTGAAACGTCTGTTTTGTTGTGTTGATATCGCTACGAAGTTGAAATAGGGGCTTTTCCTAAAGCGCGATGGACGTTATATTCAGCCGGCCATCTGCAATAGCTATTTTAGCTCATTGCAATTTGCCAGGCCCAGGCAGGGTTCTCGGCAGCCGCATGATCTGCGGAGTCCCCTACACGAATAGAACTACACTACTGATGTCAACACTTACAGCAAGCCAACTACAACAGCAGTACATTGCGTACTTTGGTCGTCCTGGCGATCCAGCCGGCATTAACTTTTGGCTCTCCTCTGGTATCACTGAAAGAGAATTTGCCGACAACATTTACGCTCAAGACGAATACAAAACCTCAACCGTAGGAACCAAGTCAACAGAAGAGCAGGTCAACCAACTTTATAAGAATTTATTTGGTCGTTCTGCTGATGCTGAAGGTTTGCTTTATTGGACTGGCCAAATAGAGAATGGCACGTTAAGTCTTTCGAATATTGCTCTCGACTTAATTTATTCAGCAAACAATCCTTCATCTGGTAATACTGATCAAGGAGCTTTAGATGCTGCGGCGTTGAGCAATAAACTTGCTGCTGCAACAGCTTTCACTGCTGACCTTGAGGCCAGTACCGATGCTATTCTTGCTTACCAACCTGCATCAACATCTCCTTGGGATTCAGGGTCTGCATTCGAGTCTGCTCAGTCATTCCTTACTGGCATAACAAGTGTTGCCGCTACAGATGCAGGAATTGATACTGCTGTCTCTGCCTTGATTGCTGCTAAGCCTGCAATTGCAGCAGAAAACAAAATTTTAACAGATTCATTAGATATAATCTCAACAGGTGACGGTGACGATACTATCAGCGGTTCTAAGGGAACTATTGATTCAGATACAATAGATGGAGGAGCTGGAACAGATACTCTTTCAGTTACATTGACTAATGCTGACGATAATAATTCTGTATTCACATCCAGCAATGTAGAGAATCTAAAATTTCGTGTAGCTACAGGCAACGTTACTCTTGATTTGGGAGACGTAACTGGAGTCGAATCAATAACAGCTGATCGACTAGCCGGAAATTTAACACTGAATGATGTTCAGGAGATTTCATCTCTAACGATTGATAGAAACACAGGTAATGATGATGTAACTGTTGACTGGAATGCGACAGTAGATTCTGGAACGACAGACGCCATCACCATTAACGTAATTAATAGCTCTGACGCAGGTACTATTAATGTTGACAATATTGAGACAGTAAACCTTGTCTCAAGTGATTCTCCATCTGACGATACAAACGAGATTCGTATTGACGCAGCAGGTTCAGGTGACGCAACTGAAGTTTTAAACATATCTGGTGCTGGTGATACGACGGTTGTAGCAACAGATGCTTTAACGATAAACAACTCAGCAAGTGGAGACGTAACCTTAACTCCAACAGCTGCGACAACAATTAACCATACTGGTACCGGAACACTAACAACTACCACTGGTGTTGCAGATGTAACCGTAACTGCATCTGGAACAGGAGCATTAGATTTTACTGATTCCGTTGCTGGAGAAACAACCGTAACTGGTGGCTCAGGTGATGATGAATTTAACTTCGGCGCAAACTTGGAAGAAGACGACGTTATTGTCGGTGGAACTGGAACTGATACTTTAGTTGTTACTGGAGATGCAACGCCATTCGGTGGTCCTGGTGAAGGAGACATCGCTGTCTCTGGTGTTGAAACTCTAGAGATTAATTCTGAAGATGACGATAACGCGCTTGACTTTGACGTATTTGCTAATCCTGCTGAAATAACTACAGTTATTGTCAATTCAACAGATGAGGGTGACGAGGTCACACTTAACGATACTCAGGCCTCTACTTTTACTATTAATAACGGCTCAGATGACACAGCAGAAGATATTGCTTCTGTAGTAATTGATCTTAAGGATGCAACAGGTACGACTGATGCAATCACAATTAACCTAAATAACACCCAAACTGGAGATGCTGGTGAACAAGATGATTTCGCAATAACAACTGGTATTACTGCTAACGATATTGAGACAATCAACTTAAATACTTCTTTTGTCTCAGATGAAAGTACAGCTGAAGTAGTAACTCTCGCAGCATTAACTACCGATGATGCCACTACACTAAATATTTCAGGTACTGCTGATCTAACAATTACTGCTGCCTTAGACACAGACATAGAGACAATCACATCAACCTCAACTGGAGATACAACACTGACACTTTCAGGTGGCGATGTTGCATACACAGGTGGTAGTGGTGTTGATACTTTGAATTTTGGTACATCACTTACTGCAGCTGATACTGTTGACGGTGGAGATGGAACTGACGTTGTTAACGCAACTTTCAACTCAGGTACTGTCACACCAGCTAATTTCTCAAACGTAGAAACTTTTAACGCCACCTTTAGTGGAGGTGCCTTAAATGCAAGTGGTTTAACAAGTATTTCAACTATCAACATTGTTGATACAACAACTGGTGCAGTGCTTTCAGGCTTGGCCAATACAACTACAACTATTACTCAACAAGGTAGTGATATTGCTGCTGCGAAAGCATTAAATCTTCTTTACGCTAGTGGCGCTGATGCAACTGTTACTTATAACAATGCAGACGCTACTGAGAACGTTCTCAACTCCGCTACATCAACAACTAACATTAAAAATCTTACTGTTGCAGCAGGAGATGGAGAAGATGATGACCGCACAGTTTCTCTTGGCTCATTAAATGGTGGTACATCACTTGATGCACTTACTTTGACTACAGGTGATGATATTGGCGACACTCTTACTACAGGTAATATCACAGCTGCAAACCTTGAGACACTCACCATCACTGCGGATGAAGCAGACATAACGGTAGGTACTTTTGCTTCTGCAGGGGAATTGAAGACTCTGACTATTGGAAACTTGGATAGCGCAAGTGATGGAAACATTACTATCGGTGCGATTGGAGCTGGTAGCGCTGCAGATGAAATGACTTCATTCACAGTTGCTACTTCCGGTAGTTCGACTGAGGGTACGACTGTCCTTGACATGGATAACATAGACGCTGAAGGCGCAACATTTACAACATTCTCTGTTGATCTGAACGGAACTTACGGTGCTTCTGATATTGGTATCATCACAGCTGATGTTATTGGTGATATCTCACTTGTGACTGGTGAGGATGGAACTTCTCTTGCAGTTGATCAATTCCTTGTTGGTGTCGGGGAAGATACATCGAGTGTTGGTAATGTAACTATCAATTCTGGAGCTGCTTTTGACGGATTAGCTGGATTTATTACTACTGGTACTGACGGTACAGTTGGCAACATTTCAATTACCTCTGAAGGAGCTACAACAATTGCAGATGGCATTAATGAAGAGGCTATTACTGATGCAGTCACTGTTGGAGACATCACACTTAACGTTACTGATGATGCAGGTTCAATAACACTCGGTGACTTTGCTGACGCAACAACAATCGGTAATGTGTCCTTCACAGGTACAGGTTCAATTGCTTGGGATGGTGCTCCAGTTGCTACAACTATCGGTAACATCTCTGGTTCAGTTGCAGATGGCGAAACAGTTGATTTGACTGCTGCCAATGGTGGAGGTGCTGCTCAGACTTTGGGTACTACTGACGGTGTTATGGGTACTACAACTGTGACGGGTGATGGTACTTTCAATATGGATGTTGGTGCTGTCGCAACTCTAGGTAATATTGACCTATCAGGTATGAGTGATGACGCCACCACTGAAATCGCTTTGGACAATGCCACTGCAGTTGGTGTTATCTACACTGGTTCTGAAGGAGGAGACACATTCACTGGTACAGGTGGAGGAGATACAATTAATCCTGGATTAGGTATTGACACTGTTACTGGTGGTGATGGTGCTGACAACATCACAATTACTGAGGCAACTGCATCAGTTGATACTATTGTTCTTACAGATAACGATTCTGCAGATACAATCACTGGTTTCACTGCTACTGACGTACTTGCCTTTAGCTTGGCCGCATATGACTCAGAATCTGGTGGTAATGATCTAATAGATCTCGATAATGATGATCTAACTGCTGGTGTGGCTATAGATGTTCATTCTATTTCAGATAATGATACTGACGCTGCAGGTGCAATAGATGCAGACGATAACATTATTTTCTTTACTAATACAGACCAAAATGCATATGCAGATTTCACTTACTCATTTGCTTTAGATGCAAACGCTGCTGATGATTCTGATGGTGTAATAGCTGTGTTCTACGATGCTGATGGTGGATTTGCTAACATTGGAGTCCTTACTGATGCAAGTTCTGATGCCGACGCAACGTTTAACAGTGGTGAAGCAGTGTTTACTTCATACGCTCAAGCTTCAATGACTTCAACTGTATACGCTACTTTAGATGCTTCTAACCTATCTATAGTTGCATAAAACTTAGTCCTAATTATAGATTTAAAGCCCTCTTTTATAGAGGGCTTTTTTTTATGCAGAATTAATGATCGTCTAATTAATGCATTTTTCTTACTATCTTTTAATTTGTGTAGAATAATTTCTTCATGCTCATTTAATTATAATTTATAGTTCAAGTAATTTTATTTATTTTGCATCACTTTTTTGTTTATTTCTATTATGATTTTTTAATATAAAATTCTATTTAGTTATTTATATAAACAAACAACTTTTATACCTATTTTTTAATTTTAAAAATTGCAATTTTCTTATTTGCTCAATTAAATTTCTTTTAATGAATCAGCTTTACTTGAAAATGTTCCAAGTAATAATTGTAAATAGGATACTTTTCTTAGTTTAATATTTGCTGTCAAACTCATACCAGCTTGAAGGGGTAATTTTTTTCCACTACTCGTTTCCAGAAATTGTGTATCTAATTTTATATTGGATGGGTACCTAAAACCCTTTTGAATTCTTGGATCTGGTTGTAGTGCATCAGTGCTAACTCTTGTCACTACACCTTCGATAACGCCAAAGTCGCTAGCTGGGAATGAGTCGATACTAATATCGACTCTCTTTCCAACTTGCACAAAACCAATTTTACTACTTTCTATTTCAACTCTTGCTTGTAAATTATCTTCAGGTACTATTTCTACTATTGGTTCGTTTGTATTTATAACGTAGCCTGGTTTTTGTGGAATTAGATTAAAAACTGTTCCATTGATTGGAGATTTTATCTTTTGATATTTAAGTGTTAATTCATTTTCTACTATTTCTTTTTCTAGATTTGCTAATGTTAATTCCTGTTGTAGATATTGAACCTCTGTAACTGCTCCTTCTTTAACTAAAATCCTTAATTTATCCAATATCTCTGTATTTATCCGTTTGCTTTTCATTAACGCACTTTGTTTAGCTTGGGTTGCTTCAGTGTCTAAATCTAAAAGCAATTGACCTTCTTTAACTCTTTCTCCTTCTTCTACATATATAGTGCTTGTAACCCCGTTAAGTGGGATCTTAATAGGTATGACACCACTAATAGGTTCAAGTTTGCCCTGAGTTATCACGATCTCTTCTGTTTGTGCAATTGCTAGCCAACCAATACTAAAAACTGTTCCTCCAATTAAAGAATATGTTATTGCTTTTGCCCAGATTGATGACTGTTTAACTGTTACTTCCTCTTTTGATCTTTCTACATTTTTTTCAATAAAATCTTGTATATTCTCTAATAAGTTTCCAGAGTTTGTTGCCAGTGATTTACTTTGTGCAATTGATTTTCTAAGAATAGTTTGAAAATCATGGTTTTTATTTTGAAGAAATTTTGTTCCTTTTATATAATATTTATTGCATTGAAATCTATCTTGAAATTTCTCTTTTATGAAAGACTTAGTTTCTCTTAAAATCATTTATTTAGGAGCCCTCTTGCTGACGATATAGGGCATAATATCTTCCCTTTTGAGATATTAATTGATCGTGTGACCCAATCTCTACTACTCTTCCTTCGTGCATCATTATTATTGTATCTGCATTTTTAATTGTACTAAGTCTATGTGTGATAAAGAATACTGTTGAGTTTGTAATAGCAAGTCTTAAGTTTTCACAAACTTCCTTCTCAGTTTGATAATCAAGTGCACTTGTAGCCTCATCAAGAATTAACAATTTTGGTCTATTTATCAAGGTTCTTGCTATTGCAATTCTTTGTTTTTGTCCTCCTGACAAACCACCCCCTCTTTCACCAACTTTAGTGCTATAACCTTCCGGAAGTTCCATGATGAATTCATGAGCTGCTGCTAGTTTTGCAGCTCTAATTATTTCATCAGAGGTTGCTTCTGGTGATACAACAGAAATATTGTCACTTACAGATCCAGAGAATAGTAATGGTTCCTGAGGTACAATACCTATTTGTCTTCGTAATGAGTAAAGTTCTGTTTTACTTATATCAAAATTATCAATTAATATTCTTCCTCTATTTATATTATATAGTCTTGGTAAAAGTTTCATTAATGTACTTTTACCGCTACCACTTTGCCCAGCTATTCCTACAAAACTACCTTCATTTATTTCAAGATCAATATTTTTAATTATATCTGGAGTCCCTTTTTGGAATGTAAACGAAACATCTTCAAATTTAATTTGTCCTTGGATTTGAGGAAGTGGAATATTTGCTTTATCTGACTCATTTGACTCTTCTTGTGTATCGATAATATCTGCCAGTCTCTCAAATGAAACTTTTAATTCCTGAACGCTTTGCCATATGCTGCTAAGTCTCAAAAGTGGTTGAGTAACATAACTAGAGATTATTCTGAATGCAATAAGTTGGCCAAGTGTGAGTTGACCTTTTAANACCAACCCAGCACCAATCCANAGNACCAGAAGTTGAGATAATTGTTGAAGTACATTGCTGGTTTGATTNAGAGCTGTACTAGTAATTGTTTTTTCAAANGTTCTCGAAATATAACCTCCATAAAGTTCTTGCCATTTCCATCTACTTATAGTNTCAATATTTTGTGCTTTGACAGTTTGAACCCCTGTTAAAACTTCNACTAAATGACTTTGAGTTGANGCATTTTGTTTGGCAATNTCTCTAATTTGTCTTCTNAGAAGAGGNGAACCTAAAAGTGTTAACAATATTTGTATCGGTACAACTGANAGAGCAACAAAAGAAAGTANTGAACTATATAAAAACATAACTANTATNTAGATNACTGANAATACTGNATCTAGAGCAGTANTTAGTGCTTGACCAGTNAAAAATTCTCTAATTTTTTCAAGTTCGCTTACTCGACTNCCNAATTCACCTACTGGACGTTTNTCAAAATATTTAAGNGGTAGTCGAAGTAAATGATCAATNACTTCGGCACCTAATCTAGTGTCTATTCNNTTNGTGGTNTCTGCGAACANAAAAGTCCTNAGGCTTCCTAAAANTCCACCNAGNATAGTNACNACTACTANAGCAAAACCAAGGATTTGNAGAGTATCTAGGCTTCTNTGAGANATNACTTTATCTATAATAACTTGTATTANTAAGGGGTTAGCTAATCCAAAAAGTTGAACTATAAAAGATGCAANAAGAACCAGAATTAAAGAACCTTGATACTTTTTNAGTGAGGGTACNAACCANTTTAAATCAAANTTTTTATTTGGAGTCATTGTACTTTTCTCAACAACTATTAGTTCAATAAATTCAGGTAAAAGATTTGTGAAATCACTACTTTTTATTGTTATTAGTCCATTACTTGGTGAAGCTATAGATAGATTTTCTGAACTACTTTTATACAATAAACAAATCTTTTTATCAAATATAAGTAAACTAGGAGTAGGTAATCGTCCTGCTAAATGTCTTGGAATTCTTGCTTTGGCTGAATATAAACCCATGGAAGAAGTTAGCTGACCAAATGTATCTAGTGTTATTTTGCTACCATTTCTGACTATGTCTCTTAGTACTTTTTCGATAGAGTCTTTGCGAAATGGTACATCCAATTGATCCGCTATCATTTGCAAACAAGACAGTGCTTCTTTAAGNTCNCCNTTNCCCTTNATAAGNGTTAGTTTTTTATCTTTCTTGTTAGTAATAAATTCTAAAGAACTTTTATCTGGTGACTTACCTTCATTGAAATTAATGATTTTCTCTTGCCACTTATCATCTTCAATTGATTGATTTATTATATTCTTTTTCATGAATTCATTATATACACTATTAGATAATTTGAATATTCTTGGAGCTAGTGTCTCATCATATATATGAATTTCGTTGCTTTTAATTATATCTCCAATGGTTTTATTCTTTATATTATCACTACCAACAATCAAAACCTCGTCTTTAGAATCTTTTTCAATCTGTCCCTTGGTTAAGATTAAGCTTTTACTTAATACATTGTATGCTGTTTTAATGTTTATATCTGTTCTAATAGATTTTTCTATTAACAGNTCTGTTAATTTTAAAATTTCACATGGTTGAATATTTGCTTGACACCATAATCTAAAAGTTTGATCATTCGAATATAAGTTAAATATTGATTCATCTGTGAACGAAAGTACTTTTAATTCTGAGGAGGCTATTACTGTTTCACATCCAGCGATTCTTAGTAATGAGCCAAGCCCTATAAAAGACCCCTTGCTAAGTTTTAGTAATGTAGAAGATTTATTTTTATCGTTATAAATTAATCTCGCATATCCATCAAGTATAAAGAATATTTTGTTTGGTATTATTTCTTGGCTTGATATTGGCTGACCTATCTTGAAACTAATAAGTTCAGTATCTTTAACGATTTCGGATAATACTTTATTAGAAACGTCCTTGAGAATACTTATTGAATGAACTATATCTTTGATAAGATCAAAATTATTATCATTAATTGGATGAAAAGATTCCTTATCTTTATTATTTTCTTCTATCACTTTTATTGACCTGTAAATTTCTTATCTGCTTTTACTCTACTGACAAATTTTTCGTATTTTTCAGTAGTTGCTTGTTCTAACCATTCAGAAAATATTTCTTGTGACATTAATAGCTGCATTTTTTCATCTAATATCGCTTTAACGAATGATTCTACCCTTACGATAATCCATAACTCCTCAATATTAAGAGGTTGATTGATTTCACCAATTTTAAAGTTTTGTAAGCGAGAGGCTAATATAGGATGTGAACTTTTAATGGGTACAGGTCCAACTTTTCCGTTTGAGCTTTTTTCTGGCCCTGTTGAAAACTCTTTTGCCAGATCAGAAAAACTAGCTTCATTATTCGTCAATCTTAAATAAAGCTCATTTGCTAGATATTTATCCTTTACTCTTAGAAGACTATATGTAACCTGGTCAAGCTCATCTTTTCTTTTTAAGAATCTACTTTCAGCTAAGTGTGAATATTTTTCTAAACAATATTTCTTAATTCTACTAGCTTCTGAATATGTTTCTAGTAATGTATTCTCTGATTGGATTTGCTTTTCAAGCCAATCTTTATAATTAGCTTCACTACTTAACTTAGCTTCGTTGATGATAGTTTGTTTTGCAAATTGTGTATCTTTGCTAGTCCTTTTTATATTTTTAAGTTTATCTTTAACTAAAGTTTTTATTATTAAAGGTTTTAAAACTTGATGTTTGTCCAGCAGATCAATAGTCTCATTTGATAGTTCATCGAGTTCAGTCATTTATTATTATAAAATAACATTAAATATAATAATTGTTAACCTTTTGAGTCTAGTTCTGCTTTCAGAGATTTTTGATAAGCAATCTCAGCAGTTTTGAATACTGCTT
This sequence comes from Candidatus Pelagibacter sp., assembly GCA_002689925.1. GTDB lineage: Bacteria > Pseudomonadota > Alphaproteobacteria > Pelagibacterales > Pelagibacteraceae. The sequence goes on along the minus strand of NZIO01000065.1, from coordinate 8,850 downwards.
CTTGAGCGTTTAATTTCTTTAACTCTGCTTGAACAAAATTTAAACTTACTAAAGTTGCCTTTACTTTATCTGATAGTTGATCGAACTCATACTCTTTATTATCTATATTGACTTTTGTCATGTTTGTAAAAATTATTTGTTAACAAACTTACCTTTGCTGCAGAGATTCTGAGTAGAGGGGATAGCCGTACATTTTTGAGGTTTATCTAATAAATATTAGTACTTTCTTGGAACAGAGTTTTATTTTCTTGAGATTCTGAGAATCCCATTAGGATTTCATCTCTAGTTTCTACTCCACTATCTAAATTACTCAACCAATAATTATACCCATCTGTATCTGGATTTCTATTCAATATGTTGTTATATAGCTGAGTTATGAATTTTTCAGACGAGAGATCTTCTCCATATTTTTCTTTAAACTCTTCTGAAATGATAAAACTCGATGCTGTTTGTCGGTAATTGTTTTCATTAGAAATATTTTTATCAATCCAGTATTGCAAACCTTCATAATCTGGGAAACGATTAAAGGATGCTTGATATAACCTAAATATTTTTCCAGTAATATGATCTTTACCTATGATTTTGTTAAATACGTTCTTAATATCTCTTTCTACACTTTTTGTTAAATCCGTAAAAATTAAGTTATTTAAGTTTGTGATTTTTTCAACACCGTATTCTGTTTCTATTTCATATTCATAATTTGATTTTTTTATAAACTTATAGCTATTACTTGGATAGTTTAAATAAATATTTCCATCATCGTTCTCACTCCCCCACATGTTTTTTAAAGCTAGTATATCAATATCAGTAAACCAATCACTCCATCCATTCTTCCCGATATTGTATGACATTACTGTGTCATCACTATTCCAGTTAGAGCTGAATGGACTTTCGTAAGGGTGTGATAGACCCAATGCGTGACCAATTTCGTGAATAATAGTATTTTTATCTAAAGTGTTNTTGCTGTTTTTACCATCAGTATCTTTCCATAGTATGTCTACCCATTCACCTAAGCTAGATGTCTGCGTAATCATTTCACCGACAACATCGTTNTCCCAATTTGTTTCTTTGTCAACNGAATATATATCAATATCAGATCCATTGTCAGTATTCAACTCNCTGAAATCTAGATCTATAATTGGATCAAGTTTAGAAAATAGATCTCTAATGAACAGCTTATCTGAATTGTTATGTCCAATACTGCTTATATTAATATCTCCATAATTAACAAGAAAATTATTTGATTCTTTGAAATATCGATTTAGTGAAATATGATCAATTGAATTATTAATGTAATATGTTAATTCCTCGGAATTTGGATTAAGCATCAATTGAAGGTGCTCGGAAAGAGGTTTACTTACTAATCCTTGATAATCTAATTTCATATGAGATTAAATTTTATCTTTAAATGAACTATCATGTCTTTTGGAAATATCCTTATTTATTACTGAATAAGCTTTTGGGAGAGTGATTCAACCTTTGCATCTTCTAGATCTTTTTTAATCATCTCATTGACCAATCCTTCAATATTTGTTGTTGGTTTCCATTCTAATCTTTTATAAGCTTTCTTTGGATTCCCTAATAATGATTCAACTTCTGAAGGCCTATAAAATTTCGGATCAATTCGAATAACTATTTTATTATTATCATTCCTTTTGCCAATTTCATTTAATCCTTTACCTTCCCAAGTTATTCCTCCCCATTTTAATTCTTTTGCACAAAGCTCTATAAAATTTTTTACAGAAGTTTGTCTTCCTGTTGCTATGACATAATCTTCGGGCTCTTTTTGTTGAAGCATTCTCCATTGCATTTCTACGTAATCCTTTGCATGACCCCAATCTCTNANNGANTNTATATTNCCCATNTNNANNCANTCCTGNANNCCNNCNNNNATTCTTGTNANTCCNNTNGTNATTTTTNTNGTGACAAAANTTTCNCCTCTTCTNGGNGANTCNTGATTAAANAATATTCCATTACAAGCATATATTCCATAGGCTTCTCGGTAATTAATCGTGATCCAATATGCATATAATTTAGCTACTCCATAGGGGCTTCTAGGATAAAATGGTGTACTTTCCGATTGCGGCGTTTCTCTAACTTTTCCGAATAATTCTGAAGTACTAGCTTGATAGATCTTTGTTCTCTTTGACAATCCAAGAATTCTAATTGCTTCTAGTATCCTTAAGGGTCCTAGGGCATCTATCTCAGCAGTGTATTCTGGTTGATCAAAACTTATGCCAACATCACTTTGGGCGCCAAGATTATAAATTTCTAGAGGCTTAATCTGCTCTATTATTCTTATCATACTAGACCCATCACTCAAATCTCCATAATGCAGTTCTAGATTATTTCCTGACTTTAAAAGCTTTTCAATCCTTGATAGATTTGGGACGCTAGTCCTTCTGATTATTCCATGAACCTTATAACCCTTTTCAAGAAGTAGCTCAGCAAGGTAACTACCGTCTTGTCCAGTAATCCCTGTGATTAGAGCGGTTTTGTTATAATTCACTATTTGTTTCTATTGTTGTATTAGGATATTACTGTATTGTTGATATATAATTGTTGAAGTTCTTGTTTGCAAAATCAGTTGTATAGACTTTGATGATAATTTATTTAAAATAATTAAATAATACATTTTTTCGTTTGATTTATTTTTAATTAATTGTTTTAGTTAATGCTCTTGAAAATATTTATCTCTATAAAGACGTGACTTTAAATGTATTATTATATAATTAATTAATTAATACATGAATAGATGTTTTCAAAGTTGCTTGGTGATCCAAATACTCGAAAAATTAAACGTTATGGTCCGATAGTTTCGGATGTCAATATTTTTGAAGAGGATTTGGTTGGTTTAAGTGATGACCAATTAAGATCTCGCACCAATGAATTTCGAGAAATATTAGCTAAATCACCTACCTATAAAGAACAACTATCTTGTCTAGATGACTTACTTCCAGAAGCTTTTGCAATAGTTAGAGAAGCTTCAAAAAGAGTTTTGGGTATGAGGCATTTTGATGTGCAATTAATTGGAGGAATGGTTCTACATGATGGACAAATAGCTGAAATGAAAACTGGAGAGGGCAAAACTCTTGTTGCAACATTACCCAGTTACTTGAATGCTCTCACAGGTAGAGGAGTTCATGTAGTCACTGTTAATGATTATTTAGCAAGAAGAGATGCTGAGTGGATGGGACAAATCCATCGTTTTTTAGGACTCAGTGTTGGTTTGGTGCAACAATCAATGTCTCCTGTAGAAAGAAAAAAAAATTACGAATGTGATATTACTTATGCAACTAACTCTGAGCTTGGATTTGATTATTTGCGAGATAATATGGCAGCTGATAAATCTGAAATTGTTCAAAGAAACTTTCAATTTTGTGTCATTGATGAAGTGGATTCGATTCTGATTGATGAAGCTCGAACCCCTTTAATTATTTCGGGACAAGTAGAAAGACCTCAAGAAAAATACCAAAAAGCTGCTGCAATTGTAGGAAAATTAAATCGTGCTTTGGATGCTAGTAAAGATGGAATCGATCCAGAGGGGGATTACGAGGTTGATGAGAAACAAAGAAGTTGTATTCTGACGGATGAAGGTTTTGCTAAGACCGAAAAGCTCCTTAGTGTTCAAGACTTATTTGATCCAAAGGACCCTTGGGCTCACTATGTAACTAATGCATTAAAGGCTAAAGAACTTTTTGTTAAAGATGTTAACTACATAGTACGAGATAAAGAAGCAGTCATTGTTGACGAATTCACTGGCAGAGTCATGCCGGGACGAAGGTGGAGTGATGGACAACATCAAGCAATCGAAGCCAAAGAAAGTCTTCCTATTCAGCCTGAAACACAAACTTTGGCTTCAATTACATATCAAAACTTCTTTCTTCTCTATCCAAGATTGTCAGGAATGACCGGAACAGCAAAAACCGAAGAAGTTGAATTCGAAAAAACATACAAATTACAGACAACGGTTATTCCTACTAATCGCAAAGTTTCAAGAGAAGATTGGGTGGATCAGGTTTTTAAAACTGAGTCAGCAAAATGGAGAGCCGTAGCAAAAGAAACGGCTGAGATTCATAAACAAGGAAGACCGGTTCTTGTTGGTACTACAAGTGTTGAGAAGAGTGAGTTGTTAAGTTCTCTTTTATCCGAGCAGCAAGTGCCACATAATCTATTAAATGCAAAACCTGAAAATGTTGAAAGAGAATCTGAAATAGTTGCTCAAGCAGGGCGATCAGGTGCCGTAACTATTGCGACCAATATGGCTGGAAGAGGAACAGATATAATTCTTGGTGGAAATAGCGACTATATGGCTAGATTGAAGATTAAAGAAATTCTTAGTTATCGTTTGGTCAAGCCAGAGGANGGTCATAAACCCCCAATACCTCTTCAAAGAAATTCTCAGTCAGTTGGATTTAANGAAGATCAAAATTCTNATTCNAAAAATATTCAATCGACATCCATTCAAAACATATTCCCTGTCTTATTAACCGANGATACAGATCAAAAANTAGCTNNATTAGCTTCAAAACTTGTNANGGAATGGGGAGATAGNGCTTTNAGTTCGATAGAACTTGATGATTATATTGCNACTGCTGCTGAAAAAACACCAACTNAGGATAAGAATATCGAGGAATTGAGAAGTGCAATTCANTTAATAAAGAAAGAATATGAAGAGGTATTAAACCAAGAAGAAGCAAATGTTCGCGAAGTAGGGGGACTTCATGTGATTGGTACTGAACGCCATGAATCCAGGAGGGTTGATAATCAATTGAGAGGTAGATCTGGTCGCCAAGGAGATTTGGGAAGTACTCGCTTCTTTTTATCACTAGAAGACAATCTTCTTCGTATTTTTGGAGGGGATCGAGTAGCAGGACTTATGAATGCTTTTAGGGTCGAAGAGGACATGCCGATAGAGTCGGGAATGCTAACTCGATCCTTAGAGGGTGCACAAAAAAAAGTAGAAACTTATTACTACGATATTAGGAAACAAATATTCGAGTACGATGAAGTCATGAATAATCAACGAAAAGCTGTTTATTTAGAGAGAAGAAGAGTATTAGAAGGTAGAGAATTGAAACTACAAGTTATTGGATATGGCCAAAGAACTATGGAAGAAATTGTTGAAGCTTATGTCAACGAAGACTTGCCACCTGAAGAGTGGGATTTAGCAAATTTAGTGTCTAAAGTAAAAGAATTTATTTATTTATTGGAAGATTTGAAAACTGAAGATTTACTTGGATTAAGTAAGAATGAATTAAAGGATTTTTTAAAAGAGCAGTTAAGAAATGCTTACGATCTCAAGGAGGCGCAAGTAGAACAAACCCATCCAGGAATAATGAGGCAAGCTGAGAGATTCTTTATCCTCCAACAATTAGATACCCTTTGGAGAGAGCATTTGCAGTCTATGGACTCACTAAGAGAATCAGTAGGCTTAAGAGGATACGGACAAAAAGATCCATTAATTGAATATAAAAATGAGGGCTATGATATGTTTTTAGATATGATGATAAATATGAGAAGAAATGTAATTTACTCTATGTTTATGTTTCAACCAGCTCAAAAGAAAGTAGAAGTATAAATCAACTATTTTATTAATTCATATGATTAATATTCATTCAAGTGAGTTGCAAAAATTATACATAGCATATTTTGGAAGACCTGGTGATCCATCAGGAATCAATTACTGGCTTTCATACTCTCATGAATCAATCACTATACAAAAAATATCTAATGAATTATCTAGGCAAGATGAGTATGTAAAAGTTATTGCAAATGATAAGTCTATTGATTTTAAAATCAATAGACTATATTTAAATCTATTTAATAGAAAAGCTGATTTTGATGGATTAAATTATTGGATGGAGATGGTTAATAGACATAACTATAAAATATCAGATATTGTATATGAATTAATTTATTTAACGAAGAAACCTTACGAAGTAGAAGCTAAACAAGAGGCAGATGATTTTTATATACTTCAAAATAAAATTTTAGCTGCAGAACTATTTACCAAACAAATTAGCAAAAGTATAACTCTAATTAATTTGTATCAACCTGATTCTATATCCCCTTGGATAACAGGTAATACCTTTGTTAAAGTATCTAATTTTTTGAGTTGTGTTTCTTATGGTGAAGTCTCTATTGAGAGTGTAAATGATTTTATTAGTTCATTATCTGATGTTTCGATAAATATACTTAATAAACCAGCTATTGAAATGCAAGATATTTGCCTTCGTATTCCTATATATAATTTAGAAAATAGATCTCTATCAAAGAGGTTTGCCAGTAAGGTAATTAACCTTACTGGTGGAGCTTTAAATCAATCAAAACATGGCACTAATATCATTGCTTTAAATAATATCAATGTAACTATTATGAAAGGAGAGCGCGTTGGATTGATAGGTCATAATGGTTCTGGTAAAAGTAGTTTTTTAAGATTGCTTTCGGGTATTTACTTACCCACTAGTGGAAATATTAAAGTTTTAGTTGACGTATATCCAATGCTGCAAAAGACTTTTCTAACTAGTTCAGAGCTCTCTGGAATTGATGCATGTAAGGCGCATTTTTTACTCAAAAACCATAGTCTTGAAGGCTTTGAAACTTTCTTAGATGAAATAATACAATTTTCTGGGCTTGGTTCATATATTTCTTTGCCAGTTAAAACCTATAGTGAAGGTATGTCTGCAAGGTTAATTTTTTCTATTCTCACTTCAAGTCCACATGATTGTTTGGCAATAGATGAAGGATTTGGTACTGGTGATTCGGATTTTTTTGATCGAGCTGAAGTGAGAATGAAGCAATTTATGGAATCTGCTGCAACCTTATTTTTGGCTAGTCATTCGGAAGAACTTTTAAAACAGTTTTGTAATAGAGGTATCGTTTTTAGTCATGGATCAATTGCATTTGATGGTCCTTTAGATGCTGCATTAAATTACTATCATACGCATGACTATTACCGTAAAAATGTTGTTGGATAATTTTAAATTTGCTTTCAAAACTAGAAAAGCATGGTGGTATACAGCCAGCTCAAGATCAAGAGCAAGGTTTGCAAGAACTACACTTGGAAGCTTTTGGTTGGGTTTTTCCAATTTATTATCTATAGGAACCTTAGGAATTGTTTATGGAACAGTCTTTTCTGTAGAAGACTTTAAGTCTTACTTCGTCTATTTAGGATTTGGATTAGTTGTTTGGAATACAATCAGTTCCTCAATCTCAAATTCACCTACTCTTTTTGCTCACAATTCCTCAAACATAAAGAATATGAATCTTAAACCTATTTTTTATACTTTAGAAGAGTGGTCCTTTCAATTGCAAACTTTTATTCAGTCATTTATATTAGTATTTTTTGTGTTTCTTTTTTTGAAATCTACATTGATAATTAATTTATTATTATATTCATGGTTGCCGTTATTAAATTTAATTATTTTTATATATTGGTTCCCTTTAATTGTTTGTTTGATAAGTGTTCGTTTTACTGATATTGCTCAATTAGTTCCTATTGTTCTCCAGTTGGTTTTTTTGACGTCACCCATATTGTATAGGAAAGAAAGTTTAGGCTCTTTAGGATGGATTACAAATATAAATTTTATCTATCAGATCTTAGATCCTCTCAGAGTAAGTATCATTAATGGAACTATAAACTATCAGAATTCTATGTTACTTTTAATTTGTAATTTTGTAGGTCTTTTTCTTACTCTTAGATACCTTGAAATTGAGAGCAGAAGATTACCTTTTCTGCTTTAAATAGTAGATAATTGAATCAATAACTTAATTGCTTCATTCTTTTTAGTTATCTCCAATAAATTCTATTATTTCTTTATCTCTTAAGTTCTGTGATTCACCAATAATTATATCTTTTTTCTTTCTATTCGTTTTAACCTTAATTAGATCTTGCAGAACTAAAATATCACTTTCTAATTGATCAATTCTTTCCATAAGATTCCTCAATACGTTGGCTTCTGTATCTGGCAGCGCAGAATGAGCTAGAGGATTTATTTTTACACCACTCTGATGAACTACTCGTCCAGGAATGCCTACAACAGTACTATTTGCCTCAACATTCTTTACTACAACTGATCCAGCCCCAATCCTTGTATTGCTTCCTACGCAAATTCCTCCCAGGACTTTGGCTCCTGCACCCACAACTACATTATTTTCAAGAGTTGGGTGTCTTTTGCCACTTTCTTTACCAGTACCACCCAAAGTTACACCCTGATATAGCAAGCATCTATTGCCTATTTCGCTTGTTTCTCCAATCACCACGCCCATTCCATGATCTATAAACACGCCTTTACCAATCTTTGCACCTGGATGTATCTCAACACCAGTCAAAAATCTAGTGAAGTGGCTAAGTAATCTTGGAATGAGAGGAAGTTTGTGTGTCCAAAGTTTATGACTGATTCTATGCATGACTAAGGCTTGAAAGCCTGGATAGCAAAAAATTATTTCAAAAATACCTCTTGCAGCCGGATCCCTTTCTTTGATTATTGCGAAATCCGACTTTAATGATCGAAACATTGATTCCAAATGCAATGCTTATTCGAGAAGGCCAATTTCTTTACGCAACTCTTCAATTGTAGAGTCGCTCAGATACTTTTGCGCACAATGAATTTGTGGCATTCTCATTAATTGGGTTCTATTTTGTCTCAAAGTATGTTCTATAACAGGCAAGCTAGGGCTATCACAAATCACATGACTAGCAGCTCTTAGTAAAGCTATTAATCTACTACCAACATCGGGATTTGCTGTCATTAAAAGGAGTTCATTGCCGCGCATACTGTGTGAAATAACTTCTGCTGCCCTTAATATTCCTGGACTGATACTTACTATCCCCACACAACTTCCTGT
>NZIO01000064.1 GCA_002689925.1 Candidatus Pelagibacter sp. | reverse complement strand
AAAATAACTGGCTACTAGATTTCCAAAATAACCTGCTGCATCTCCAACTCTAACTAACTCAGTTTTTAAAGTATTAAGTAATTTTCCAGCACCTAAATTATTAAAGAAATTCCATTTTGCATCAAAAATATCCTTAATTAACTCTAAAGTTAAGGATTGCACTATATTATATTTTATTCTTAAAATCATAAATCCAATATAAATTCCGAAAAATGATCTTAATAAGTTTGATGCGATAAAGAGTAATATTAAGTAAGTAAGATTAATCTGCAAATTAAAGTATTCAAGTAATTTAATAAAATAATTCGTTACCTTGCTTGGGCTTTCTAAATTAGGATCAATCAAAAAATCCGCTATAGGAATTATGGATAATACTGAAGATGATAAAATTATTCCTTCAATAATTATTAATGCTATTAGATAGATAAGTTTTCCAAAAAATTTATGAAATATTTCTTTTTGTAAAATTTTAATAGAATTTAATATCATAATTTCATTTTAAAAAGCATATTTGCTATCAGGAGAAATAGAATAAAATTTAATTTTATTATTATATTTTTTTAATTTATCTATAACTTTTTTTTCTTTGGAAATATTTAAAGATAAAAAACATAGATCTACTTTATTTTTTATAATTTCTAAACTTGGTTTAATTTTTAAATTTGTGCCTGGGAAATATAAATTTTTTTTATTTTTATTGTCATCAAATATATAATTTATATAAGGTGTTAATTTATTTAAGTGAAAATAAACAATAGATCTATGGCCAGCGCCAAAAATAGCAATTTTTTTATTTTTCTGCATTTGAGTCTTCAAAAAAGCAGTTAATTTTTTTTTTTTATTTAAGTATTTTGTAACAAATAATTTTCCCAACTTTTTTTCTTGTTTAGAAATTTTTTTGATAATTTTTTTTTCTTTTACACATTTTTCAACTCTCAAAATCAAAGCATCCTCCTGTGGATATTGATATTTATTGCACTTTAAAACTTTATAACCTAGAACTTGAAAAGCCTTAAAAAATGAATGCTTAGTAAAATAAATCGGATGCTCTTCCCATAACATGGAAACATCACCTTGTTTTAATGATTTTTGACTATCTGGTATTTCAAAGATAAAATTTCCTCCAGGTTTTAAAAAAGTTTCTAAATTTTTAATAAATAAATTTAAATTATAAGTATGCTCAAGAACTCGGCATGAAACAATGAAATCGAATTGGCCTAAATTACGGTTTTTATTAATAATCTCTTTTTTAAGAATACTATTTTGAATTAAAAATTGATTTGGATTTTTTTTTGATATTCTTAAATGTTTTTTACTATCAAGTACCTTTAAATTTTTAAAGTTTTTATTTTTTAAAGACTCATAAATTTTTTTATCAAAACTTGAAATTAACAAAATTTTTTTTTTTTTCTTTAAGTTTTTTTTCTAGAAAAAATATTAAACCAGTNAGATGTTCATCTGGTTCATTGTTTTTAATCCATTTTAACTTTGGTACAAAAGATTGATTGTNNCCAATCTTTTTTAACTGAATNATAGAACATCTTAAACACTCATTTAATATAAATTTATATTTTTTNATNATNTTATTTTTTTTAAAATCATAAGATCTNGGAATTTTTCCAAAGTAATTTAATGTTTTAATATTTTTACTTTTGCAAATATTACATCGCATCGTTTAAACTAATTATTTNTTTATTATTTCTACAGTAGGAAAAAATCTTAAAAAAGATCCACCNTTTTNTATATAACNCTGATTTTTCGATATTATCTTGTCAGCATGTATCCATGCTAATATTATTAAATAATCTGGTTTGTTTTTTTTTATTGTTTTTGTAGGTAAAACTTCAATTTGATCNCCAGGAGAAAATTTAAAATGTTTTTCGCTATTGTCATCATATAAGTGTTCTATCTGTTTTCCAATATCNAAATAATTTAAAAAAGTAGTTCCAGACCTTGCTGCTCCAAATCCTGAAATTGTTTTTTTTTCATCTTTTATTTTTTTNATCATTTNATTTAATTCACTTTTTAAATTAATTAACTTTAAATTCATCTCTTTAATAGTTTCTATTCTATTTAATTTTTCTGTTTCTTCTAGTGAGAGAAGTTCAAAAACTGATTTATGTATTTTATTTAAATCTTTTTTAAGTTTCGCGTAACAAATTATAGAACCACCCTGCTCNGGACCTCTTTCAACTTGAATTATTTGCAAATTAAATGAGTCTAAGAATTGTTTGAGTGCAAATAATGAATGATAAGAGAGATGTTCATGAAAAATTGTTCCTATTAACATCTTTTTTACAACATCAAGTAAATATGAAACTTCAAAAACAAAAACTGAGTCTTCGCTCATCATAAATTTTATAGCTTCTAACATTTCCCTTAAATCATCTGAGTGTGCAAATACATTATTGGCTGTGATTACTTTTGCTTGACCGCTTTTTTTTCTTAATTTTTTCGCTAGATCTAAATTAAAATATCCTTTTATAGTTTTTATTCCTGAAATATTTGCTTGATCTACAATTTCACTAGCTGGATCTACGCCTAATATGTTTTTGTATCCTTTGTCTTTAAAACACTTTAGTAGAGTTCCATCGTTACTTCCAATATCNATAATAAGATCTTGNGTTTNTAATTTTTGTACATTAAGCACTCTTTCAACGTAGTCTTCAAAATGTTTGATNAATTTAGTNTCTCGAGCAGTTTTAAAAGTAAAGTCAGCCCACAAATAATCTGGGTTGACAACATCTATTAGTTGAACATGACTACAATTTTTACAAAAATAAAGATCTAGAGAAACTTTTGGTATAATTTTATCTAAATTATCTTTATTCACATATTTTTCTGAAATTGGGCTTTTGCCCATNTTAACAGCCAATTCAATATCTTTACTTAAACATAGCCTACAGTTGTTTCGTTTATAAGAGATATAATCTTTCGAAGCTTTACTTTTCATAGAACTTTTTAATTTGTTTAACCACATATTTAATTTGTNTTAAATTTAAATTTTCGTGAAAAGGTAAAGCTAAAATTTCTTTTAAAATTTTTTTTGAATTTTTTAATGTATATTTTTTACAATTCTTATAAATTTTAGCNTCGCTAACTAATGGTGAATAGAATACTTTTGTTTCTATATCTTTTTCATTTAAAAATGATTTCAATTTATTTCTATTTTTAAATCTTCCTAAAAATAAATATCTNCCNTGTATTTCTCCTGATTTTAAAGTCTGCTTNGCTATTAAATGATTTAAATGCTTTGTATAATATTTNGCTATTTTTTCTCTTTTTTGTAAAACCTGATTTAAACCTCGTAATTTTTCAATAAGAATACTTGCATGAATTGTATCAATNTTGTGNTTTAAAGAAACATCATTTGAATTATTAATATTAAAACTTTTTTTATTTTTAATGGTTCCAGCATGTCTTAAACACAATAGTTTATTATAAACTTTTTTACTATTAGTTGTGACAACTCCCGCTTCCCCATATGCACTTAAAACTTTCATTGGATTAAAACTAAAAGCACAAGCGTTAGAATAATAACCAGATTTTTTTCCTTTGTAAGAGCCGCAAATAGATTGGGCTGCATCTTCAATTATTTTTAAGTTATGTCTTTTCGCAATTTTATTAATATCTTTCATGGCACATAGCTTTCCGGCAACATGCATGGGAACTATAGCTTTGGTTTTTTTATTTATAGCNTTTTNTATGTTTGCTGGATTTAAATTAAAATTTTCATCTATATCAACAAAAACAGGTTTGGCTCCTAATGAAGAAATAGCATGAGAAGTAATAATCCATGTAAATGGCGTTGTNATTACTTCATCTCCAGCTTTTATACCGTTAGCCTTNAANGCTAAAAATAATGCACTACTTCCAGAAGAAACACCAACGGCGTACTTTGCATTAACAAATTTTAACATNTTGCTTTCAAATATTTTTTGATCTTTTCCATCTAAAATTCTACCACTTTTCAATATTTTATTTATTTTTCCAAGTATTNTTGCTCTGAACGCTTGATTTTTCACTTTTAAGTCTAAAAAAGAAACTTTCATATAAATAAGTGCNCCTATAANATATTAATTATTTTAGCTTTAGTTTTGTTATTNAAAAAAATATTATTTTTNTTNATACAATTTATTAAAACTTTATCTTTGTGAAGGTTTTTTCTTCCTATCACTTTTTTTCCTCTAAAAAATTTATTCTTGTTGTAAAAATCACTTACAAAANTTTTAGCCTTACCTNTNAGAATTTGGTCNACAAANGCAGAATTTACGTTGGTACCTNAAATACNAATATTGNTTGACTTTATTTTCAAAATTTTTTGTTTAATAGTTTTTAATTTTTTTAGATTTTTTTCTAAAGTTTTATCCTTTTTTTTTATTGAAAAAATATTTTTGCTAGAAGGTTTTGAAAAACAAATTAATTCTCTTGGCAAACTTTTATTTTGAATAAAAGAATTGGAAAAACCTGACCAAACAAGTAAGTTACGTAGGCTAACTTTAGAGATGATAGTTTTTTGGTCGGACATTAAAGTATAAAAAAGATTTTTTTTTATATCAGGAATTATAATAAGCAAAAAACCATTTTTTTTTAAATATTTTTTGTATTTTTTTATTTCATTTAAAGGATCTGAAAAATAATTTAAAGTATGAGAAACAACAATAAGATCTAAACTATTATCTTTGAAGCTAATTTTTTTTTTTAAGAAAGAAATATTTTTATTTAAAAATATTTTAAATTTAGAATAATTTCCTATATCATNTCCGTATAAATTTGAGTTTTTCTTTAATTTGCTTAATTCTTTTAAAAGATATCCTTTTCCACACCCGACTTCTAAAATATTTAGATTATTTTTTTTNTTAATTTTTTTATTTACAATTTGAGCTAGTATCTCTGAACGAGTTTTAATTTTATCGTTAAGAGATAATANTTTGTGNTCATTATTTTCATTTATATAACTTTTATTTTTAAANAAANTATAGTTNATTTTCTTNANGCGAAAAATCATTTGACAAGACAAACACTTAAAAAGATCTGTTCTAAAAGAAGTGGTAGAAAAGTATTGATGCTCAAAAACTGGAAAATTTATTGAAAATCTTTTAGATTTTTTTTTACAAATTATACACTTTCTGCTTTTCATTTAATTATAAAAATTATTATTTTTAATTAAAAATTCCTTTCCAATATTNGCAGTTATTTTTCCATGAATATTATTATAGTAAGGAAATTTGTCCCAAAATTTTACTTGTTGAGATTTGGTTTCATCCCATGTTTCCCAAAAATTATCTTTTACTCTCAATAGCATTTCTTTAGTAACAGTCTCAATTTCGTTTGCTTTATTCTCAATGACTATTACGTCTTTAGCGTCNAGTTCTTCTTTTCTTTTAATAAAACATAAATTTTGCTTTTTTAANGTATCCATGTTTANTTTTTCTTTTGTTTTTTTATTAATAAAATGTTTAAAAATAATTAAAGCTGTTTTTTGATAAGTTGTTATTTGNCCAATCGGCACCTGGTTAGTATATAAAATTGGTTTTCTAAATAGTTTTGACATGTTGTCTATCCCAGAACCTGTTGTTATCCAAAATAAGCATTCAGATCCTAGAAAAATGTCTAAAAAATCCGTTCTCATTCCGTTAGTTGCATAATCTATTATTTTAGAGTTACNATAACTTATTTTTTTNCCCACTNTACTTCCCATTCTAAATACAAAGATGTTTTCATTGGCTAGAAAATTACAAGCTAATTTAAAATTTTCTACATCACAATTTCTGTGATCATGATAATAGAATTTTTTTCTCTCTAAGTAAAAGTCATCTCTAACTTGTAAGCACACAAACTTGCAGTTGTCTGGTAATCCTATTTTTTTTAAAAAATCATAGCCNTTTTTTTTTTCATTTAAAGAAAGGGATAAAGTTGGTTTGCTCCTATCAAGTAAATTATGTCTATCNACTGAATGTGTTTTAAACGAGTTTTCTTCTTTAAATAGTATGTTTTTTCTNCGNAAAAATTCTAATGGAAAAATNATAAACCAAGGAANAATTTTCAATTTACTATTCCACATTTTTTCAAGTTGTTTGTTGCAACTTTCTAAACCAGGATTAAAAAAAAAATCTATATAATTTTTATCTGGGATATCAATTCCAAATTTTTTTTTTAAAAGATAGATTTCAACATTAGAAGCAAAGTGACCTATCCTAGTGTTATGTAAATGNGACCATCGTATCAATATGAANGGTCTAAGTAGTTTAATCAAAAGAGCAATAAATATNGTTATTGGTAAAAAAATGATTACACAAAAATACCTCAAGANGAGTTTTATTTTNATATTTATGTTGTAAGGTTTAAGCATTATTACTTAAAACAAATAAATTCAAAATCACCTTTGTATNTATTTGTTTTAAATATCCATTTCCAATCCTTAATTGAAAAAAAAGATCTACAAGTTANTGCCCAGCATTGTAAATTAAANAATTCTTGATAATTNTTGTAACTTTCTACCATTATATATTTTTTTTTAGCAACTCTTTCAATTTCTNTAATACTNCTAAATAATCCATCAATATTTAGATTGTGTAATGTCGCTAAAGAAATNGCTAAATCAAACTTTTTATTTNTGAANGGAAACTTTTTACTGGCGTTGTAAACAAATAAATTTTTTTTNACAGTATTTTTTGATTTTGAAATTGCATAACTTGAAATATCAAATCCATAAATCTTAATATCTGGTAAGATTAATTTTATCTCATGTAATAAAAAAGCTTTACCGCAACCTACGTCTAATATTTGAGAATTATTATTTAATGAATAGTTTTTAATAAGTTTTTTTGCAACTCCACGCCATCTTCCAGGTATATACTTATATCCACCGTAACCATAAGGTCTTTTGCCATCCCAATAGTCATAACCGTACTTACTGGCTATATTCATTCCTTTTACTTTTTGATTTATCATTCTTTTTAAATAATTTCTTTTTGAAGAATGATGAAGCTTGCTGACAAAAAATTTTCTTTTTTCCATAAATTTCTATTAAAATAATCTATTTGAGTTTTTGCTTTTTATTACATGCTAAAGCAAAAATATAATGACTCATGGAGTCATATCCGGTGTGAACCATCTCATCATTCATAGAAAACATATAAATATTGTTAAAGTATGAGCTTAAAAAATTTTTCAATTCTTTTTTCGTCTTACAGTTTACGTGGCCTTCCTTCGACCATTTTGAAGCATAAATTTGACTTTCTAAAGTAGGCATTCCTATAATTAAAGTTCCAGTTTTTTTTAAACTATTACAAATATTTTTTATGAATTTTTTTTCATCTTTCTTATGAATGTGTTCCAAAACATCTAAAGAATATATTCCATCAAATTTTTTTTTTAATTTATAATTTATAAAATCATGAATAATAAATTTTGTTTTTGTGAAATTAATTTGGTCAAAATCATCTTTGTTTTGGGTTTCAATATCACTAATTGTTAATTTTTTACAGAACTGTTGAACAATAGGACTTTTAAATCCATCACCTGCGCCAACCTCTAGCACTGAGTCGAAACCGTCAAACATTTTTGCAACAAATTTATATCGACTTAATGTAAATACTAACCTTACAGGATCAGACTCGTAAGCCATTGAGGTTCGCATACCTAATTTTAGACTTTGCTTTCTTTTGTATAAAAAATTAGTGATTTTGGTATTTTTTTTCATATTTTCATTATAATTTTTTTGGAAAAAATCTTAAACCTAGAATATTTTTAAAATAAACCATTAAGCAAAAAACTATTCTTAAAAAATATTCTAAAATTATAACAACTGGTATAAATACAAACATAAGTAATTTCAATAAAATATAAAAAAAAATCCATATAACGTTTTTTTTTTGATTTAGTCTTGTATTTAGAAAATTTATTAAACGGAAAGGATAATTTTTATTAGACCATTTGAAAAAATAAAACGCATTTTTCTCATATAGTTTCAATTTAATTTTAAATACTTCCAAATATAATGCTTCCATATAAGATTTCATAAATTTAAAAGTAAAAAAGTTTGTAAAGAGATTAAGTTCTTTTTTTGAAGGCAAAAAAATAAAAAAAAAACTTAGAATTATATTAAATTTTAATACTGTGAACTTCTCTTTATTTGTTTTATATGAATACTTTTTATTAAATTTTTTTATCAAATTGTTTAACCAAAATAATTCATAGTAAAAGAAGTTTTTTTTATTATAATAAACTATATCTTTCGCTACTCCATTTTTTAATTCAACTTTATTGTCATGTTTGTAATTCCAAGTGAGGTTATTTATTGTGCTATTAAGTAAAGACTTTGAGTTCGAGATGCTGACATATTTACAAAATTTTTTCATTACATTCTTTTTTCGTGTTATTAGATCTTCGTGTTTAACAACTCTATGGGATTTATCTTGAAATCTTTTTAAATAATCTAATGAAAAAAAATCCTCAAATATAATATTTTTATAAGACCTTGTTTTAAAAAAAATTGCGTCAGTTTTGTTTAAATGCATCTCATTAGGTTTTTCAAGTGCTGGAATTCTTTTTGGAATATTGCTTTTAAGTTCTCTCAGCATAGTTATGGTTTTAGCATTTTCAAAATCTCGATAAAAATTCTTCATATACCAACAAACATGCATGTGGTAAATTAAGATTTTTTTTAACTTCAAATTCTCTCCTAAGCAACTTGCGTAAGCTAAATGTAAAGCTAAAAAGAAATTTTTTGAATTGATTTTTTCGCCTTTTAAATAATTATTTATTTTTTTTATAAAATTTTTTTTCTTAATTTTAATACTTTTATTTTTTTTTTTTCCTAAATTATATAAGTAGTCCCCTCCTTTTAATTTACTGGCGTCTATAATTGAAGGATGAAGTTTTAAAAAATGTTTAATAAGTTGATTCCAATTTTCATAATGTCTTAGATGTTTGTTCCAATGAGGATAAAAATACATAAGAATATAACCTGGTGTCATCAAAACTTGGTGATGGCCATCAATAAAACTTTGAAAAACTTTGCTACCGCTGCCTGGGCCTGCAAGCAAAACTAATGTTTTAATTTTTTTAAACTCTTTTGGTATCAATTTAAAAGTTGATGAGAAATAATTTTTAATATTTTATTTTTATCAATAGGAGAACTATTAGACATAGATTCTACCACATGTGCCGCAGCTAATGAACCTAGATACAATGTTAATAATTCATCAAGATTTCTTTTAAAACAAAGAGAAGCCAATGCTAACATTGCATCACCAGCGCCAATTTTATCTACAACGTTTTTTGTAAAGGCTGGAGCATGAAAAACTTTATTCCTGTTAATTAAAATTACCCCGTCTTTTCCTTGAGTTATAATGATTTTTTTTGTTTTTAATTTTTTTTGGAGTTTTTTACCCAATGAAATTATTGAAGAATTATTATCCCTAAATTCATGCTTTAATTCATTTGCATTTATCACTACACCTTTCATATTAGTAAATTTATCCAAAGTGTGATGACTAAAATTACTTGAATTTATTTGTGAATTATAGGTNTAAAATTTANCAGATTTAATAATTAGATTTGCAATNTTTTTACTTATTAAGCCGTGTCCATAATCACAAACTATTATTAAGTCGTGTGAGGGAATTTGTTTTTTAATTGTTTTATATAATTCATTTTCATTTTTTCTATTTAATTGATCNTCATTTAGTGAATAAAGACCNAAAGTTTTGACATTATCAATNCTTTCAATAAACCTTTTTTTTAAAATTGTAGGAGAATTTTTTTTCCTTATGAATGAAGGTTTTACTTTTTTACTCAATTTTCTTTTAATAAAGGCCTCACCATCTCCATTTTCACCAAGATAACTTACTAAGCTTACTTTTTTACAAAAACTTGATAAATGGTTACAAATAGCCAAACTACCTCCTAAATATCTTTCTGTATTTATTGGTTTCATCGTAAGNACTGGTTCTTTTCCTGATTTTCCAAGAGTTTCACAATAAGTATATTCGTCTAGTATGCTCTCACCTATCACTAATACTTTTAANTNGTTAAATGATTCGATTGCTTTANTAATTTTTTCTTTTGTAAAATTTTTATTAATNTTAAGTAAAAATTTTTCATTTAAAGTAGNGCCTTTATTAAGCATATTAATAATTTTGCTTGAACTATAAGTTTGATCATCTGTAACTTTAAACTTTCCACCAAATTTTTTTAAAATTTTAATTTCTTCCTTAATCTTATTAGTTATATCATGATTAAAATTTTTATAGTCTGGACCTTTGCAGTAAATNTTTGGCTTAATTTTTTCAATAATAGATATTGCATCTTGAGAATTNCTTTCACAAACATAATCGACAATATTTAATTCTGATAAAATTTTTTTTCTATTACTTAAGTCAAACATTGGGCGGTTAAATCCTTTATTCACAAATTTATCTGTTGTAACTGATATAATTAATATNTCNCCAAATTTTTTAGCAGATTTAAAATGAGAAATATGTCCAGCATGAATTATATCGAACACACCATGACATAATACTATTTTTTTTTTCTTCTTTTTTAAAAATTTTATTTTTTTAGGTAGATCTTCTGATGAAATTATTTTAACCATGATATAATTTTTTTNTAATTTCTTGAGTAGATAAACATAATTTAGAAATTTTTTTTACATGCCAAATGTTTTCTATATCTTGAATATCATTAGTTTTATCCATTATAATACCTTCCAGAGCAAAAATTAATTTTTTTCTTTTTCTTAAAAATTTCTTTAAAATATTTTCTCTCAGATTGTTATTTTCTGGTAATTGAAANAGNCTATAAAAAATTATACATTTNTATTTTTTGTTTACTAACAACTGATTNAAAATATAATAACTTTCGGTCATAGCGTACTCAGTCGAACTTAGTTCAAATATTAAATTGTTATTTTTGCAAAAATTACGTAATACTAAGTTTTGGACAGATTGAGGAACTCTTTCTCCCATAAANCTTCTGCTTGATATATAGCCTTTTGCGATCACTTTTTTATTTCTGGAAAATTATATTTTATTGCTGCTTTTGAGATTGGTTTTAGAGATATTGGTTCAAAAAACTCTCCAATTTTTTTNTCTGCNTAAGGACTATAAACACTTTTAAACCTACAATTCATTGACCATCTAGTTTCCATTGTTTTGTTTACTACNTTACCATGCGGTAAACATTGATTAAAAATTAAAACCTCTCCAAACTTAACATCAAGCCAATGAACATCTTTTTTAATTTTGTTAAATAAGTTTTTGCTATTTTTTACTTTTTTACTAAAAAGTTTTTTTTCATATTTTTTATATTTTGAAAAAGGTAATATATACATGCTTTTTGTTTTAAAACAGTTGACTAAAGGAATCCAAACTACAGCTTCATAAGGTGAGTCACCTGACCATACGTCAGCATGCACGTCTAATAGGGAAGAATTATCCTTAGGAAGTTGTATGCTTAAATTTATCTTTTTTTGCATAACTAATTCATTGCCAACAATTGACTCTAAATATGATTTTGCGCACTGAAAATAATTTTTACGAAAATATTTATTTTTATTAAGTTCATTAATTAAGTTTAATCTAAAATCATTAAGATTGTTTTTCTTTATGTATTTATGTGTTTTATCAAAAATTTCTCTATCCTGAAGATTTTTAAACTCTTTCTTTTTTGTAATAATTTTTACGAAAAGATTTTTTACAAGAGAAAGGGATTCGCTGTCAGTTATTTTTTGAATTAAATAACCATTCTTTAAAAATTCATTGGATAAACTTAATTCTTTTTTGCTTATAAAATTTACCATTTTTTTCCTATTTTTTTATCTGCTTTTAGACTAATAAAAGTTGGTCCCTTTGTTTTATAACATTTTAACACTGCCGATCTAGTTTCTTCACTATTTTTTGGAAAAAAAGATTTAATATTTTTAAAAAGACTCATTAATTTTGAAGCGTTAAGCTCAGCATGCGTGGGGCCCAGTTTAGGATAATCAGCAAAACCAACTAGTTTAACATTTGCTTTTTGTTGATCTATATCAAGCTTTATTTGTTCAAAAGGTCTTTCTATTAGAAAAGGAGTTATGGTATATACCCATGGTTTTAATCCTTCAAGTGACATGCCAGATGCAACACCAATAATGCTTTGTTCACAAATACCTAAGTTAAAAAATTTTTTTGGATGTTGTTCTCTAAATTCGTCGAAAATTCCGTATCCTATGTCTCCAACGATTAGAACAATTTTGTCGTCTTTTTTTGCTAACTCAGCAATTAACTTTCCAAACTTTCTTCTCATTTAATACCTAATCTTTTTTTTCCTATTTCTATTTCACGACCTTTTAGCTGCCTAGCATGCCATACTGGATCATTTTCGAATTCTTTAATACCTTTTCCTTTAATTGTATTAATTATAAAGACTGTGGGTTTTTTTAAGTTATTTTTTTTTGATAAACTTTTAATGAGAGATTTAAATGAATGACCGTCTTTTATATTAATACAATTCAAGTTAAATGACTCTATTTTTTTTTTTTAAACTAGATAAAGGTAAAACATCGTTGATTTTTGATAGCGCCTGAATTTTATTATAATCAATAATTATAACTAAATTGTCTAACTTGTGCTTGGAAGCTATAAGAAAAGACTCCCATGTTGTTCCTTCTTGACACTCTCCATCACTAATCATTACAAATATTTTTCTTTTTTTCTTTTTTTTTTTTATTGCAATAGCCATTCCAGTAGCAATCGGCAGACCATGGCCTAAACTACCTGTGGTGCAATGAATTCCATTCTTTGGATCAATTTCAAGATGCGTAGTAAGTTTTGGATTAAAACCTTTTTTTTTAAGCATTAAACTAAGAGGAAAAGATGCATGCGCTTTACTTAAAATAAACTTATCATTTCTTCTCAAAATTATTTCATAAAGAGTTATTAAAATTTCTATCATGGAAAAACTTCCACCTAAATGCGCTTCTCCTTTTCTTATAAAAGCATTAAAAGTCTCTTGTCTTAATTTTGCTGCCTTATTTTTCAATTTAGTTAAATTATATTTCATATTTATTTTAATTTGATTGCCTGCATTGTTTTAATATTAAAATATTTTTTATTTTTTAAAGGATTCTTAAAATAATTTTTTTTAAAAGCATTTTTTAAATCTTTAGCCGCATTTTTAACTGTATATTTTGTTTTAAATTTTAAAACTTTAAAAATTTTTTCTGAAGAAATGTGATAAGAACGTTTATCATTGGATGTCATTTTAATTATTTTTACGTCTTTACCCATTATTTTTTTTACATCTCTTGCCAATTCCGAAACAGTTTGATTTTTTCCGCCAACATTAAAAATTTGATAATTAATTTTTTCTTTTGGTGCTTCTATCAGCTTAAGATAAACATTAACCATATCTTTCATATGAATATTTGGTCTAAGTTGACTTCCACCAAATACAGTTATTTTTCTATTATGATAGGCTAAATTGCTAAGAATATTTACAACTACATCAAGTCTTTGACGTAAACCGTATCCGCAAACTGTGGCAGGCCTAATGGTAGTTACAACGAAATCATCAGATCCATGTTTGTTGAGAATTTTTTCACATTTAGCTTTATATTTTGAATAATCAGTCAATGGATTTAATTTCATTTCTTCAATAACATTTTTTACTTTTTTAATTCCATAGACTGATGAAGAAGAAGCATAGATAAATCTTTTTACCTTATTATTTTTAGAAATTTTTACCAAAGGTTCAAATGCATCTAAGTTAATTGATTTACCTAATCTTGGATTTAGCTCAAAACTAGGATCATTAGATATGCAGGCTAAGTGAATTACTACATCCTGATTTTTGGTAATTTTTTTAAGAAGTCTTTTATTTCGTATATCACCTCTAACTAATCTTAAATATTTATTTTTTTTGAAATAATCTCTTCCGTACATCATTAAATCAACTACTGTAACGTTATACTTTTTTTTTATCAGTTCTGCTGTTAACATTGAGCCAACATAACCAGCGCCACCTGTGACAAGAATATTTTTAATTTTTTTTAATCTTTTTATACTCATTTAGTTTTGTTTCATGAAAAATAGCAATATTACTCATAGGTATAACTACGTGTAATTGATTTTTAAGTACAGAAAAAATTTCACCTCTATTTTTCATCAATACACTTTTTGTTTTTTTCTTTTTTTTAAATAAATTTATCTTTATTGATCCCTGTATCAATTGATATACTTCTGAAGTTTTAGAATGTTTGTGTATATTAAATTTATTTTTAGAATTTATGAGAACAATCATGCTATGTAGTTCGGCTTTTTTTGTTTTATGTATGCAAACTCTACAATTAATATTNTTATTTATTTTNGAANANNTAANTAAATTTTTAAAAAATTGTTGATCAATCTTTATATTATCNTTTTTTATAAAAAAAGCTGGGGACTTGCCNGAATAATCAAAAGAAAANTTTTTTTTTGAAAAGAATTTAGGAATTTTATTCATTTAANCAATGCTCCGCACTTGGCGANTAACGCTTTTATTTTAAANAANATNTTCACTCTTCACTTCAAACAGATNTATATAAATAATCTGNATGTCTANCAATTGTNGTNTCTAANTTACCAATTAAAGCNTTAATTTTTTTNCCNTGANTCTCAATAATCTTAAAAATCATTCCAGTTAANGGACCAGACACAAACATTGCNTTGTCTTTTATNGTTTGATCAAAAAACNTTTGATTTAAAAATCCATTTGTTTCATTTTTTTTACATTTATCTATAAAATGGATTATNTCTCTTTGAGTCTGTTTNNAATTTTCTAAAAAATATTTNAGCCCTCTTNTATTCCTTAAGTTTAANANTAAACNATNNNTTTTAAATGANTCNTGATNNAAAAATATNTAATCTTCTAAAATACTTTTCTTTANTTCAATTAATTTATTNTTTTTAAACTTNTGTATTTTTATTTTNGGNTGATAAAATTTAATCTCTTCNCCAAGTTTTTCTGAAAGATTTTTTTTAAGNAATGATAATTCTTTTTTTTTATATTTTGCTANTANCCACATATAATTATTTNATTTTNTANTTANTTCTTTTTGCAGCTCATCATACTCTCTCATTTTTANNTTCATAAAATTGAGAGTTAATTTAGTTTTTNTAGATATGCCTGAAGGAGTTAATAAATATANATAGTTTATTTTATTTTGATTGTTTCGAAAATTTTNAATTTTTATATGACCTTTGNTTTTTAANGATTGCAATACATANTNCAACTTTCCTAGGCTTAATCCCAAAGATTTGGCCATTTCTCNTTGGGTAATCTTAGGTTTATTNTTTATTATCCTTAAAACGTTTAATTTATCAGATTCNTTATTCATATCGTTCAAATATTGAACGANATTATGTTCATATAATGAACAACGTCAAGAATTATATTCCTTTTTTTTTAAATTTTACAACATCTAGTAAATAAGGATCAAAGTTTAGAGATTAAAATTTTTCTAATTAAGGAGATATCTATATCTATAGGATTATTAGACAGTCTTTGCTGATTTATGCCTTTTAAAATGTTCTCTATTTGATCTGTTTTATTAATCTTCAATTTTTTTAAATCTAGTTCAAGGCCAGTTTTATTAGCCATACTTGATAATTTTCTTTGTAAATCTTCTGTATCTTTTACTCTAAATTCGCTGAAGAGAATTTTATACCTTTCACTTAAATCAAAATTAGTCTTTGCAGATGATATATTCTCAAAATTGAATTTCAGAAANTCTGATAGCGTTAATAAAACAGCATGTCCATGATTAATGCCATGCTCTGATGTAAAAGGGTAAGAAACAGCATGAGGCGCTGTTGTTTTTGAAATATTAATTGCTTTACCAGCGTTTAGGGCCCCCATAGACATTTTATAAGCTGTTTCAAAATTTGGGTTATTTATATGCATTTCATAAAAAGGCAACAAATATTTTAACGATTGTATNGAGTATTCAACACTTTCCATTGTTGATTTCTTCGATAACAAAGACTCNATGGATTGTGCAATAGCATCCATGCCTGAAGCAGCTGCAATTATTTTTGGTGTTGAAAGAATTAGATTGGGATCAATAATAATATAATTAGGTTTTACTTTTTCACCCTCAACTGAATATTTTATTTTGTTAATATACATAACAGCATTACTTGTAGCTTCTGCTCCTGAACCAGCAGTAGTTGGNACNGCCACTAATTCACANAAGTTTTTTAAATCATAGCTAAAATTTTTAATNCTGTTCTCCAAATTTTTACATNCATGTAAACAATTAGACACTTTTGCCAAATCTAAAACTGCTCCACCTCCAACTGCAATAATTAAATCAGGTTTAAAATTATTAATCTTTAATATAAATTTTTTTAGATCATTAATATCTGGCAATTGGTTGCTTTTATAAAATATTTCATATTTAAATTTTGAAAGTATTGTTGTTAGTTGACTTTTCGCTCCAGAATTAAAAAATGACTTCTTGCCAGCAAAAACCAAAATATTTTTAAATTTTTTTTCCTTAGAAAGATATTTAATATTTTCTAGAGAATTTTTTCCAATATATTCTTTGCTTATCATTTTTTAATAAAATCTTTTTTTAACTCTTTTAAATTTTTAATTCTTATTAAATTTTCAAGTGTTCCAGAATTAATAAAAACATTTAAAAATGCTGGTCCCGATGAATTTAAAAATAAATTTAAAGTTTTTCTTATTGATTTTTTTTCTTTAAGTAAAAAATATTTTTTATATCCAATACTAGAACAGAATTGTTTGAAGTTAATTTTATCAATAGAAGTGGGTTGACCTCCAACCGACTCGTGACACCCGTTATTAAGTAAAATATATTTAAAATTCTTTTCTGCAAATTTTGATGTAATTACAGAAGCGCCCATGTGCATTAGAAAAGCACCATCGCCATCCAAACATATAGTCTGGTTTCTTGATCCAAGAGAATAACCAAGAGCAACCATAGAAGAATGGCCCATGCCGCCAACCATATAAAAATCTTTTTTATTTTTAAATTTCTTTATTTTTCTGATTTGAAATAGTTCTCTTGATGTGAAGCCTGTTGTAGCAATTATCTTGGAATTTTTTGAATTTTTAATCAGTTCTGAAATAAAATAAGATCTATCAATATATTTTTTATTTATTTGTTTTTGATTTTTATCAGAGTCTAAATCGCCTTTTTTAAACAAAAAAGCTACTGGATGATTGTTTTTTTTGGTGTGTTTTATTAATTCAACTAGTTGATTCTTAAATAATTTTTTT
Source organism: Candidatus Pelagibacter sp. (assembly GCA_002689925.1). Classification (GTDB taxonomy): domain Bacteria; phylum Pseudomonadota; class Alphaproteobacteria; order Pelagibacterales; family Pelagibacteraceae. The sequence continues at coordinate 8,851 of NZIO01000064.1, read as the reverse complement.
TTAAAAATTTTATATTTAATTTTTAAAAGACTTAATTGTTTTAAAGTAATTTTTCCTTGAACTTTATGTTGAATCTCATCTTTAATATTATATGCACCTCGCCAACCAATAAACAATATCATAGGAATACCGTAGATTTCTTTATGAATAATTGATGTAATGGGATTTATAGTATTTCCGAGCCCAGAGTTTTGAAGATAAACTAATGGAATTTTTTTAGTAGCTAGATGATAACCAGCTGCTAAAGAAACTGCGCCACCTTCATTAGCCCCTATTATATGTTTCTTATTACTCAATTTTGACAAAGCATTACTAAAATTTTTTAAAATACTATCAGGCACACCTGCAAAAAATTCTATTTTTTTGTTTCTAAGAATCTTTAGTATATTTTTACTAATGTCCATTAATTTGAAGGAATCATATTTAAAATTTTCTTTATAGAGATAATTTCCTTTTCTGACTCAAAAGATCTTTTATTTTTTAGAATATTTAAAGCAACTTTTTCCATAGCTGGATAAGCAGCTCTTAATAAATGATTTGCGTAAATTACTAATTTAAAACCATGATCTATTAATTGTTTTTCATTAACCTTTGAATATGTAGATGGCACAGCTACTAAAGGCTTATAATTTTTTGATTTTTTAAATTTTTTTGCAAATGCAAAAATCTCTTTAGGTGTGTCAACTTTGCTGTGAATTAATATTAAATCTGCACCAGCTTTTGAATAACTCTCAGCTCTGAATAATGCATCTTTTAAGTTTTTTCCTAAAATAAAACTTTCAATTCTGGCGACTATCAAAAAATCTTCTGATCTTCTCGCTTCGCACGCAGTTTTGATTTTTAAACAGAAATTTTCGACACTATCGTGGTTTTCTTTATTTTGAACTTTAAAAAGAGAATTGCTCTTGAGACCTATCTTATCCTCTATGGCTATTGCCGATACTCCTAATCTTTCAAGATTTCTAATCGTATAAGGAAGATGCTCTATTCTTCCTCCATTATCTGCATCAAATAAAACGGGTTTAGTAGTAACTTCCATTATGCTATTCAGATTATTAATCCTAGTTGACAGTTCTACTGATTGATTGTCTGGTTTGCCATTAGAAACTGAATCAGTGAGACTAGAAGACCAAATCCCTTCAAACTCTCTATGCTCTTTTTTAAAATGAATTTTTAAATTTTCTATCAGTAGTCCAGTTATTGGGTTATGGCTTTCAATAAATTTTACAATTTTTTTTGAATCTAGTAATCTTTTTAGTCTTGATACCCTTGTATTAGGATTAAAAAAAACTTCAGAAATATCTTTTTTGTTAATCTTAATTTTGTTTTCATCTGTATACGGAACTTCAATTAATTTTCCTCCCCAAATATTGAGTAACTTAATAACTTTAAGTCTAGTTTGTTTTTGAATACCTGTTTTCCAATCATCGCCATGAATAAGAAAATCTGGTTTTATTTTCCTTAAATTCTTAGAATAATCCCATGTATCTTGTTTGACAATTTGATCAACACCTTTGATATTTTTCAAAATCTCTAATCTTTGAGCGTAATTAATTAGAGGTAACCTTTTATACTCTCCTATAGCAGAGTCTGTAAATAAACCTACTACTACTTTTCCATATCTTTTTGCAATTTTGATTATGTTTAGATGTCCGCTGTGTAAAATATCAGCGCCCATAGGAACATATATTTTCTTTTCTTTCTTCATAATCATGCAAATATATTTGTTGCCATTGTTTTAAAGATTTCAGTATCAGTTTTACCAAGCATAGTATATTTTTTTATAATATCTTTCTCAACTGAGGTTATGCCGGCACCATGCTGACCTCTTAATTTTGGATTGAAGACTTGATCAAAACCCAAAAAAGATTCTTCAGAAGCAAAGTAGCTTGATACTATTAGTGGAAATTTCCAAAATATTTTTTTTAAATCAAATGCATAATCTTCAGGATGTTTATCAAACAATTCTGGGTTGGCTAAGTAAGAATGTATCGTTTCTTTTAATTTTTCAAGATTTTTTAATTTTTTTTTTTCCAAAAGATTGAGAAGAATTTCTGCATTAGTAGAGTTAAGTTGTAACCATTTTCTGTCAATGCTAAGCATATATTCACATACATCTGGATTTAAAAAAGGAAATCTCGCTTCTATTGGTCCTCTATTCATAAAAATAATTGAAGCTCTTTTTAACATGTTGTTATAAATATTATTAATAAATGCCAAACGGCTAATCGGTCTAATTTGAACTTCATGAGGTTTATTAAGTTCCTTCCAACTATCGTAAGCGCCCAAAAGTTCATCCACTCCGTGACCGCCTATTGTTACTTTAAAACCATCTTTTCTCATTTGAGGGGCTAAAAACCAATAAATTGGCAAAGGGTAGAAACTTAATGCTTTCATTTTTCTCATCTCAAATGTTTCAATTATTGAAGAAGCATCTTCAACTATCTTTTCTCTCTGCGCATTGATTTCTATCAACTTAAGATTTATTTCACTAAAAGATTTTGCTGCTATTCTTGCTTTTTCTACATCAGGTGATTTAAAATCTTTTACAGAAAATACATATGATGTTGGTTGATAGTTAATATTCTTAAAATCTAAATTTTTGAAAACATAAAATGTGCTTAAAACACTGTCAATTCCTCCAGACAACATCGTACAAATAGGAACATCTGACATTGTTCTATTTTTTGCAGATTTGTCCAGTAGCTTATGTAACTTCAATCCTATATCTAAAATTTTTTGATCTTTTTTTATAAGATTATTTTTTACTTCAAAATATTTAATTTTTTTTAAATTATTTTTTTTTAAATCAAATTCAACATAGTGACCAGGTTCCAATTCTATAGGATCTTGTAAACTTAAATTTTTTATTGCTTTGAACGCCTTTAGTTCGCTTGAAAAAATAAATCTTTTTTTATCATAATAATAATATAGCGGTATTCTGCCAGGCCAATCTCTTGTTATAATTATTTTTTTTCTTAAAGAATCAAATATAGCTATTGCAAACAAAGAATCAATTTTTCTATCATATAAAAACTCAATACCTTTTTTTTCGTAAAGCTTTAAAAATACTTCTGTATCTCCAATAGAATTAAATTTAATTTTATCTTCTAAAAGTTTTTTTTTATAATCTTGAAAGTTGTAAAATTCACCATTAAAAATTAAAGCTATTTTTTTTTCAGAGGAAAAATAGGGTTGATCGNANTATGTGTGGAATATCATCGTTTCCAGATTTTTTAACTAAGTGCCTTCTTGCAGCAAATACAACGTTCTTCGTCAATTGTTCAACGGTTGTACCGTCCTCACCTCTTCTTATCATGCCTATAGCTTTTTGGGCTTCAAATTNTTTAACNCCAAATCCTCCAAATATTCCACACATAATATAAATTCTTAAAGANCTAACTTTTCCATTATTTCCTTCACAACTGTTTTTGGNTCTTTATTTTCAGTATTNATTTCAAGATTNCAGTTTTTAGGNTGTTCATAAGGAATATCAACATCTACAACATTTTTTTTTTCACCTTTAATTGCAGGAGCATATAATTTCTTTTTATCTCTTTTTATCCTTTCCTCTCTCGAACTTTTTAAATAGATTTCAAAATAGTTTTTTATTTCTTTTCTACAAATCTCTCTGTCTTTTTCAAAAGGACTTATTACNGCTACTATTGAAGAAATNTTAAAATCATTAAGCCATTTGACTAAATTNATATATCTCCTTGTATTTTTNGATCTAGAAATTTTGTCATATCCNAAATTATTTTCATATAAATTTCTTANCTGATCNCCNTCAATTATAACTAAATTCATTTTATCTTTTATTTCTTCATGAAGAAGTTTTGATACTGTTGTTTTCCCTGCAGCAGATGGGCCTATTAACCATATGCTTAATTCTTTGTTATTTAGTATCATAACCCCAATTGACTTTATCTTTTCTGCCTCTAGCTAGGGTCATTTTTAAATTGTACGTATTAATTAAATCAATTTTTTCTAAATAATTAAAATTTTGTCCATCAGAAATTTTAATTAATGCCCCTGAACCAGAAAAACCATGTTTAATATAAGAAGCTACCCAAATCGAGTCGCCTTCNCTCATNTTGATTTTGTTAATTTTTTTATNATCAANAGANAAAAACTTTACCTTNCCTTTTGTTACNAGATAGTGTGAACAATTGCTNTCAACAATATCTGTTACNGAATTTNTAGTTTTGTTATCTACTTTAATAAAATACCCAGTTAAATCAGGGGCTCTNGCNGAACAAGCNATAGATGCCACTTNATAAGATTTAAATTTTCTAATTGTTTTTANAGANTCTTTGTAATCATAATAATATTTTCCAACTGGATCTTGCTTNAATTCTCTATCNACATAATCAGATGGATTTGAATTTATAATNTTACAAATTTTAGTAATATCTTTTAAACTTAAATTTTTTTTATNNTTTGAAAAATAATTCTNCAACTTTTTTTGNTTAATTTTAGTTTTTTTAGAAATATANTTTAAATCATATCCCTTATTTATTATGTCTTGAAATAAAAATGTTCTATTAGGTTTTTTAATATTTAAANTTTTTTTTAAATAATTAAAAGAATTCTCATTNANTTTATTNCCAAATAANCCTTCAATATANGATTTAGTTGTATAAGATAAAATTTTTCCAGGTCCATCTGTGGCTCTCGANTATGTATGCAAGCAATAAGAAGGCTCATAATAATTTGAGCCCACCACCCAGTCTGTTTTAGGATCAGAATTTACNCGAAATTTTACAAATGTATTTTTATTAATTTTTTTTGNAAATCTTGCATAGATGTCGTTNGGCCCTAAACTAACAGTAATTGCTGGTTCAAGATGTCCATTATTTAAAACCGGCATTTTATTTTTAGGACACAGGATATCTATTAAAACAGGAGCTACATAGCCTTTNGGAGAAGGTAGAGTNTAATAATTATAATAATGTATTCCCCCTCTTCTAATAGGTCTTTTAGTTTTTTCAATTTGTTTTTTTGAATTAAAAACAAAGNCAGGCACCTCNTCNTTTTTGATTATATTATTTTTAGGAATAGATAAAACTTCAGCAATTTTCTCTATTGCGTGCTCATCAAGNTTGTCNAGATTATCAAAAGATANNCTGAAGTTAAGATGTTTTGAAAGCATNTCATTCAAAACGTCNACNGTGGTCTTTCTAATATTTAACCANTGATTTAGTTTTATTTTATCTATTCGATTGCTCATAATTTTTTTGGCTCTACAATCGAAATTGTTTNAGGTCNGACCTTNACCCTGCAGAGACAATATTGTTCACTGCANATATATAATAATTGAATTTTAAAATACTTCAACCCTTAAATTTTTTAATTTGTTTAATGTTTTTTAAGCAAAACTTAGCTACCACAGTGTTTAAAAATTTGTTTGCTTTCTTGGTATTGTTAGTTAATAAGTATTTTTTTATGTTTCTGCCATCTATAGATAAGAGAGATTTTTTTTTATCAAATTTACATTTGCACNTTTCAATCTCTGAGAAAAAAACAGTATTACAATTTTCACAAAGAATTGGTTCTTTTGTTTTAATTATTTTAATTTTTAAATTTTTTAAATTATTAAAAATTGCTTGAGACTCATATTTTTTAAAACTCTTCCTGAATCCNGCATGATCTCTTCCAATTATAAAGGATTTACAGTTAAGATTGTTTAAATAGCAAGCTTGTAAGTATGCCTCGTTCGGTCCAGCCATTAAAGATGGCAAGTAAATTTTCATAATTTTTATATTTTTATATAACTTGTCTTTGAGTTTTAATTGTTGATAAGATTTAATTATAAAATTAGGATTAAACTTATTTTTTTCACTTTGNATNAANCATATTAAAAGTTTNTTTTTNGACTTGATCATTTTTTCATGAATAAGTTGATGACCTAAGTGACAAATATTTCTAGTAGTAAAAACAGTTGAATTCGAAAAAACAGATCTATTATATTTATAGATATTGTAAGCAAAATTTTTATCACCTTTTAAATAATTTTTAAAAATCTTAATTCTTCCTCCAATATACATATTCAATGATTTATGAATTTTTTTTACTGTTGGGTGAGAATGAGAATTAGTATTAAAGACTATTTTACAATACCTCTTTTTGTCAATTTTAAACAAACTTTCAACTTTAATAATTCCAATATTTTTTTTTTTATAAATTAGTAAACAATTTTCACCTAAACTTGGTACTTTTTTTTTCTTAGTGTTTAATAAGATTGGAATTGTCCAACTTTTTACTTTATTAATTTTTTTATAAAGTAAAATATCTTTAAACTCTTTATTAGTATTAAATCCTTTTAAAGGTCTATAGAGACCTAAGCCTAAATTAATTAAATTTATAAATTCTTGTTCATTTAAATTGATACTATTAATCATATTAAATTTTTATTTTTTTTTAAAAAATCGTAACATATTTTGCCAGGAAATTTTTCCCCATCTGATGTATATATGTTTGTTATTTTTAAAAATTTTTCTTGAAGTGCTTCTTCGTCTTCTTTTTTTTTCCAAATTTTATTTAATCTTTGATACATTTCTTTTGTAAGATCTAATATTTCATCTGGAGAATTTTCTTGGAAAAAAATTTCTTTCTTTTCTAATTCCAAAATTTTATCTTCAGTTAACCAATCTCCTGTGACGCCATTCTTAATCGACTCAGATATTGATAATATTTTATTGTTGCGCTTATCTAAGCATTTCTTAAATATAAAAATATCATGAAAGTTTCTGCCACACTCTCCGTATGGAACCATATTGGTATAAGCCACAGGTTTATTAAAAATAGAAGCAAATTGATATGTGGCTGACGTGCAACCAATGAAGAATTCACACTTTGCTGGAAGATACACATCAGCAAATTCTGCATCTTTCAATTCTTGTCTTATTTTTCCCGTGTAATCTATAATTTTACTGTTAGTTGTTCTTAAAGTTTTAGAAGGTTTATGCATCCCCATTCGAATTACAAAAATATTTTTTTCTGTAAGAAATTCCGCAGCTTTCATATAATTTTCAATATTACAATTTCTGAAGTCTTTTTTACTCCAAAAAGAATCAGGTTTTGGCGGTTTTGTTGGATCATCTGAATATAAATTGTCTTTTGCAAAAATACAGACAAATTTATCGTTATCTTTTAATCCTAAACTCTCTAAAATTTTTTTACCTTTTTTTTCTTCACTAGGTAAAAAATTTAGCTGTGGTTTTGCAGCTGTCCATTCTTTTCCTCTAAGCCAACCTGTTATATTTAAATCAATCCATAAATTGGAGTCTAAAGTTAATTTTTTAATGTTATTAAAAAAATTATAAATCTTTATATTATGGATTAGAAAACTCTTTCTGGAAATCATTTTTAAAATTTGATGATTAACAGTTTTCCCAGCAATTAATAAATGTAATGAAAATTTTTTTTTTTTTAATAGTGATTTTTTTCTAAAATAAAATTCAGTGTTGCCTAAAAATCTTCCAATCTTATCTGAATATAAAATACCTATTTTAAAATCACAAAAAGGATAAAGTATATATCGGAAAATTAGTAAAAATATCCAACAAAAATTAGCAAATATTTTTTTGATTAGACTTATTTCTAAATTATTTTTTTCTTCTATTTCCCAGATGATTTCTTTTGGTGTTTTTAAGTTTTTTTTTGTTCTTCTGTTCTCGTTAAAAAGTTGGCTCATTAACTTATTTCAAAAATTTAAACCATGCTTTTGTTGCTTTATTAATTTTATTTGGCGTCCATACCGGTGCATCTTTCCAATTTTCAATATTGTTGAGCATCATTTTTACACCACTTTCTATCGAAACTAGCGGTCTCCAATTTAAGGTTTTTTTTATTTTATTTATATTAGCTTTTGATCTGGTCGGTTCTCCAGGCCTTTTAGGAATAAAAATTTTTTTACCTCCAATTAATAAGGCAATTTTATTAACTGAGACTTCTTTCCCACTTCCAATATTATAAATTTCACCCTTTTTAGTTTTTTTGATGGATTTTATTAAGGCATTAACTAAATCAGTTACGTGTACAAAATCTCTTGTTTGTTTACCGTTTCCAACAATAGTAAGAGGTTTATTTTTAAGTTTTTGAGCTAAAAAAACTCCAAATACTGCACCATATGCACCTGTAGTTCTTGATCTTGGTCCGTAAACATTAAAAAAACGTAGTGAGGAATTGTTCATTTTATATATTTTTGCCCATTTCAAAACAAGATCTTCTCCAATTTTTTTAGTAATTGCATATGGATATTGAAGATCTAAAACATCTTTTTCTGAAGTTGGGTATTTTTTCGGTATTCCATAACAACTAGCTGAAGCTGCATAAATTAATTTTTTTACTTTATATTTTTTAGAAATTTCTAATATTTTCAAAGTTCCATTAACATTTGCTTTAAAGTATTTTTCAGGATTTAAAATACTTGGAACAATATCTGCAAGTCCAGCTAAATGAAAAACACAATCAGAATTTTTGAAAATTTTTTCTTGATTATTGGTTAAATTATTTATATCTGTTTTTAAAAATTTGATAGCTTTTTTAGATTTTAAAAGATTTTTTTTTTGACCTGTTACTAAGTTATCAATTACAATAATTTTATGTTTTTTTTTAACTAAAGCGTCAACTAAATTACTGCCGATAAAACCTGCTCCACCTGTTACTATAATTTTCATAATTATTTAAGAGTTTAATTATATTGATTATTGTTTCGCAGAGTAAGTATATATTTTTAAGTCCATAAACAAAAAATTTTTTTCAGTGCATAAATCAAGCCAATTGAGCTATTAGTACTGGTCAGCTGCACGCGTTGCCGCGCTTCCACACCCAGCCTATCAACGTAGTG
>NZIO01000063.1 GCA_002689925.1 Candidatus Pelagibacter sp. | reverse complement strand
TAAAGGTGTTACGACTGCATCATCAGCCGTTTCTAAGGGAGTATCAAATACATCTTCTGCTGTTTCTAAAGGTGTTACGACTGCATCATCAGCCGTTTCTAAGGGAGTATCAAATACATCCTCTGCTGTTTCTAAAGGTGTTACGACAACATCTGCAAAGGTATCAGAATTATCAAAAAGTTTATTTAAATATTGTTCATTTATTTCAGAAGTTTTATCAAAGACTTCTTATAAATTATTTAGTAATATAAGAAAAACTTTGAAAAATAAATCTATTACTAAAAATTCTTTAATCAAAAAATTAAAAATTAAAGAAATATTGTCTAAGCAAAATAAAAGGCAATAGAGGTCATACAAGATCTAGGATTTATATTCAATATTAGGAATAATTTGAAATAATATTAATCACACTATTTTTACAAAAAATTTTTATACAATGCTCTATTTCATTCTGTTGAATGTAGTGTAGACTTTTCTATAATTTAGCAATATATTTTTGAAGTTCGAATTTCAATATTCCTTAGAAAAGTTACGTGATAAATACACATACCGCACAATTCCTATAAAGCTAGTTTTATAGATTATATTATTTAAAGGGGCTTGATTCCCCTTATGAATTAATTAACTCAGCTCTAAGANCATGCAAGTTATCGCATCAAAGCTTGTAGCAGCTGATGCGACAACAAAGGAGATATAAGAATGTCATCATCATATTTTCCAACAAATACAGCTCAGAATACTGCTCAGAATACTGCTCAGAATACTGCTCAGAATACAGCTACAAATAATTCCACATTAGATGTACTTAGTGGCTCAGGCGCTGGTGCATCTAGTTCGGCTATACCTCAAAATACTACCAGTTCTACCGATATAGCTCAGAATACTACCAGCTCTACCGTTATAGCTCAGAATAGTACAGATTCAACCGATATAGCTCAGAATAGTACAGATTCAACCGATATAGCTGAGAATAGTACAGATTCAACCGATATAGCTGACAATACTACCAATTCAAATATACGTTTATCTACATCTAGTTTCGATGAAAATATTAGTGCAGAATCAGTAATAGCAACTTTATCAACAACCGATGCCGACCCGGATAATACTCATACTTATGAATTAGTCAGCGGTGATGGTGATACCGATAATTCAGCCTTTACCATTGCAAATAATCAATTAAAGATTAATTCTTCTCCCAACTATGAAACAAAATCATCTTATAAAATTCGACTAAAGACTACAGATAGTGATGGTCTTTCTTATCAAGAAGCATTCACTTTAAGTGTAATTAATGTAAATGAAGAAGTGACAGATATCAGTTTATCAGCTTCTACATTCGATGAAAGTATTAGTGCAGATTCAGTCATTGCAACCATATCAACAACCGATGTAGATACAGATGATACTCATACTTATGAATTAGTCAGCGGTGATGGTGATACCGATAATTCAGCCTTTACCATTGTAAATAATCAATTAAAGATCAATTCTTCTCCTGATTATGCGACAAAATCGTCTTATGATATTCGATTAAAAGCAACAGATAGTGGTGGCCTAGCTTATCAAAAAAATTTCACTTTAACTGTGAATGATATAGAACAATTAGCAACAAATATAAGTTTATCAGCTTCTACATTGGATGAAAATATTAGTGCAGAATCAGTCATTGCAACTATGTCAACAACCGATGGAGATTCAGATGATACTCATACTTATGAATTAGTCAGTGGTGTCGGTGATACCGATAATTCAGCCTTTACCATTGTAAATAATCAATTAAAGATCAATTCTTCTCCTGATTATGAAACAAAATCTTCTTATACAATTCGACTAAAGACTACAGACACTAGTGATCTTGCTTATGAAAAAAGATTAACTTTAGACATAAATGATATAAATGAAGTAGCAACAGATATTAGTTTATCAGCTTCAACATTTGACGAAAATATTATGGCAGAATCATTCATTTTAACTTTATCAACAACCGATGCAGATTCAGATGATACTCATACTTATGAATTAGTGGGCGGTGATGCTGGTGCCTTTACCATTGTAGATAATCAATTAAAGATCAATTCTTCTCCTGATTATGAAACTAAGTCTTCTTATAATATTCAATTAAAAACGACTGATGGTGGTGGTCTTTCTTATCAAGAAGCATTCACTTTAGACATAAATGATATAAATGAAGTAGCAACAGATATCAGTTTATCAGCATCAACTTTTGATGAAAATTTTAACATCGAATTAGCAATCGCAACATTATCAGCAACCGATGCAGATTCAGATGATACTCATACTTATGAATTAGTTAGTGGTGATGGTGATACCGATAATTCAGCTTTTACCATTGCAAATAATGAATTAAAGATCAATTCCTCTCCAGATTATGCGACAAAGTCGTCTTATGATATTCGATTAAAAGCAACAGATAGTGGTGGTCTAGCTTATCAAAAAAATTTCACTTTAACTGTAAATGATATAGAACAAGTAGCAACAGATATCAGATTATCAGCTTCTACATTTGATGAAAATACTTTGGCAGGATCAATCATTGCAACCATATCAACAACCGATGCTGATTCAGATGATACTCATACTTATGAATTAGTCAGTGGTGATGGTGACAACGATAATTCAGCCTTTACCATTGCAAATAATCAATTAAAGATTAATTCTTCTCCTGATTATGAAACACAATTATCTTATAATATTCGAATAGAAACTACAGATAGTGATGGTCTTTCTTATCAAGAAGCATTTACTTTAAGTTTGTTTGAGCCAACCATTGAAGGCACAACAAGTATTGATACTTTAAACGTAACGACTGCTGATGATTCTATTGATGGAGGAGCAGGAATCGATACTGTTGCATTTACAGGNAAGTTTTCNGANTACACATTTACCCGTGGACCTTTGATTGTTACGGATCAACGAAGTGGTNTGAACGATGGAACAGATACTCTCATAAATATNGAGTACTTACAATTTACAGATCAAACCGTAGAAGAATCCAAAGTAGATATAGTGAAAANCTATGACGGTAAGTTTAGTGATTACAAGTTCTACAACAAAGGTAATGGAGTTTATCAANTCAAAACTGANTCTGGTTATGANGACATCACAGGTCTTCCGTTATTAACTTTTACAGGAGAAGCAACAACAAGTTCCTTTAGAGANGTTAGTGCCATTGTTGATATCAAAGTAACCTTTGATCAAGTCACTGGGTTAAATACAGATGATGCAAAGATGTTCCGTCTATATAACGCTTCTTTCAAACGACTTCCAGATCCTGATGGATTGAAGTATTGGATAGATAAATATATTACTGGAGAAAATGATTCACGAGAAGTTGCTTCATCTTTCCTTGCATCAAATGAATTTAAACAACGTTATGGATCAAGTGTCTCTGACACAGCTTACGTCAATAATCTCTATCAAAATGTACTAGGACGATTGCCTGATAGCAGTGGTTTGAACTATTGGTTAGGTCAACTCAATAGCGGGGAAGAAACTAGAGAGGAGGTTCTTCTTGGGTTTGCAGAGTCTGTAGAGAACAAAGCACTTTTTACAGAAATGACTGGTTTTGGTTGACTCCAAAAGTTTGTTTTTTGAGTAATGACAAAGCGTTCTTTAAATAGTTAACTCTAAACCGAATTAAAACCCTACTTAAACGATTTTATTTTGGCTTAGTAGCAATCGGGAACAATTCTCATCATTTGTCGACAAGGCGCTAGCTAATCTTCGAGCCCTAAGATGAATCCATCAATTTCTAAAGTAAGTAACTTGATTCTTTTCCTTCAACGATTGTGAGTTGGAGCTCAGAAAAAGGAGTTCTCATAGCAATCATATCTTGATATTCAGGCGATTCATAGGCAGAAATAGCAGCCTCTTTTGAAGGGAATTCAATAACAACTGTTGAATGTCCTGTACTTCCTTCCTTCTCTATTGAGGCCAAATCTGTAATTAAAAATGAGCCTCCTACCGTAGGCAGCCATTTAACAAGCACATCGGCATAAGAGTTTAATCCCTGAGGACTTGTAAGTTTTCCTACCGTTATCCAATACCCTTTGTTAGCCATAAAAATAATTAACAGTTTTTAAATCATTGCATATTTCATTTAAAGTTTATTACATGAATATTATCTCTTAAGGCTATTCTGACAAATCTAATTAATTGTTGTTATCTCAATGACTTTCCATTTTTTTGCAACATCAAGTCCAAGTCTGATGGTAACTCTAGATCAAACCATTCTCTTATTTTTAATTGATTCAAAGACTCATTATTAGGAATTTCAAAAGTATCTCTTACTAAGCGAATCTTAATTTTTTTTCTTTTTCCTTTTTCGTTTGTTCTTCCAAGAACTAATTTTACTGGCTTATCTTTTGGTCCTTTAATAAATTCAATTGTTTCTTCTATACCCATTCCTTCTATTGAATTTCCATCTACCGCGAGAATTACGTCACCTGATTGAATATCTGCATTAGAAGCAGGAGTTCCATTAATAATTGATTGTATTTTGATTTCAGAAGTTTCAGTATCTAGGAAAAGGGTAACGCCAATACCAGTCATTTCTTTTTTGAGCTTAAGACTTGAACTCTGATTTATTCTTACGCAGCCTGAATAATCTCTAGCATCGAGACAGAGTTTATGAATTTCATCACTTATTTCAGCCTTAGCAGCTATGGGGGAGATAAGTCCAGCGGTTAGAGCGATTAGTAAGAAGCGTTTCACGTATTAGCCAAAACCTGTAATAACAGAAAAGATTTCTTTAATTTCTGTTTTCTCTTCTGCCGTTGGCTCCTGATAAGTTAAGAAACCTACAAAAAGCACTACCAATGTGACCAAACTCAACTTAAGAGCTTCACAAGCAAAACCTAAAAATCTACCTTTAAAACTCATTCACATCCCTCCATACCTTCATTTGTATTTCTAACTATTATAGATTAATAATTCTTCCTGATTGTAAGCAAAGTCACGTGTTTATGGATTGAAGCGTTAACTTTTTATTCACATTCTTGTCGTGATTTCCTGCTTTCTTCTTGCAAATAGAAGGGAGTAGACCAAAGGTGTAGCAATAGGGACTTCATAAGCCATCCTTACTCCAACTCCTGACAGTTGTTTTGGAAACTGTATAAGTTCCAGCAATCTTTTTCCAGCTCCACCCATAACTTCTATACCTGTTAATTCTTGTTTTTTTTAGTATCTAAGGCCCATATAAAAAGCTTTAGAGGAACCATAAGCAGCACGGCACAAAGCCATGCCATTACGCACGTAACAGATGTCATTTTAGTTTTTAGAAATTCTTGGTAATGTCGAGTGAAGACCAACAAGCCTTACGACTTCGACTCGTTTATTTTATGCGACGTTTATTACTTGCAACATTAATACTTGTGCTTTCTTCAATGTAGTTACGGATCGTTTTATGAGGCAGAGAAATCTTGTTTTAATTTGATTGATAAAGGTCCCACTTATTAAGTACGAAAGTACGGATCCCAAAGGTAATTTATTTGTCGAAACCAGCAGTTTAAGACGATGCGCAGGTCAGACTAGGACAAATCAACTAATTGGATTAAAAGACACTAATAAAAGAAACGGTGCCTATTACAAACTTGGAACGATCCCTGAAAGAAAGAGCAAAGTTGTCAAAAGATTCAAGTATTAAATGAAAAGCTTGTTACTAAGCGTCCTAAACACTGTACTTCTCTTCCCTAACCCATCACAAGCAGATACCAATCACTTTGGTGCAGGTGGAGTCTTTAAANAAATCTTGGCGATAGCGAGACTTGCAGGCTGGAGAGAGGATGCAAATAGTCAAGTTAAAAAAGTCGTTAACCACTCAGGTAAGAACATCACATGGCATGGCTTCTGCCATACGTATATCAGCATGCATTTAAATGCTGGAGTTCCTCTCCCAACAGTTGCAGCCAACACAGATAGAAGCATTAAATATATCCAAGAGCATTAGTTCCATCATAGAGCGAATGAGCCTACTGGGATCATTGGTAAAGGGAGAAAGATTAAGCCTGCAGAGGAGAATTTGAGGTGGATTGGATCAAGCTAGGTTCACAATCNTAAAAAAACCATAAACATTTTTCACGAGTATATAAAACAACTAGTTACAAATATTAAACGATTTAGTTTAAGTACTATTATTAAAGTTGAACTTTTTGTTGTGCATTAGTGCCAACTTTTACATTTACGGCAAGAGGGGATCAAGGAGCNCAATTTAATGGAACTTCAACTTCTAAATCCTAATTATCAACAAGTTTTAGATNNTTTAGATGCTGCAATAGATGCTGNAAATTTCACTTTTCTCTCAAATTGGAATACAAAAGAAGATGGAAACCTTGTCGCTTCTGGATCTGAGGCTTGGTTTAGTGGCAATTCGTCAGACTATCAATTTTCTGGATCTTCTGCTGATTTAACGGTTAAAGATATTGGAAGTGGATCTAAAATAGATGGAGTAACTAATGAAGTTATTAGCACCTTTGAGAATGTTGAAGCCTTAGGATTCAAAGATACACAATTAACTACAGCTGATGCTCTAATTACTACTAAAGACGTTTTTGAAAGCAATATAATTAATCAGATTACAAGAACAAAATCAAGTGCAAATCAAGTTTATTTGGGAACAAGCTCTAACTATAAATTTTACAATTTAGGAGAAGATCGTTATGCACTCAAAACCGATAGTGGTTACGACGAAATAACAGGAGTAACAAGCTTACAATTCTCTGACAAGAGTCTCAATTTAGAAAAGGATATCGCAGGTACCTTTGATCAGGTCACAGGCTTAAACACTGATGATGCAAAAATGTTCCGTCTCTATAACGCTGCATTTGCTCGATTCCCTGATGCTTCTGGACTCGAGTATTGGATTGATAAATTTAGCTCTGGTGAGAATGATTCTCGATCAGTTTCCTCATCTTTCTTAATTTCTGATGAATTTAAAGAACGCTATGGAGCAAACGTCACAAACGCAAAATACGTAGAGACTCTCTATGTCAACGTTCTTGGTCGAGACTATGACCAAGATGGTTATAACTATTGGTTAGGTCAGCTCAATAGCGGACAAGAAACTCGATATGAACTCCTTCTAGGTTTTTCAGAATCAGCTGAGAACAAAGCCCTTTTTACTGAGATGACGGGGTTTGGTTAACCAATGAAGACCTACTTAATACTTGCACTTACCGCCACACTCATCTCCCCTACCCCATCACAATCGGACACCAATCACTTTGGTGCAGGAGGAATCTTCGAATTAGTTCTAGGCGATAGCGAGATACCGATGACACCTAAGAAAGAGAGGGAACAAAAGCTTTTAGAAAAGCAGTTAAAGAAGGAAGAGAAGCAACTCATTAGTGAATTAATTAATCAAGCTACTTCCTAACGTATTCCATACAACACAGGATTACGGGCTAAAATTGCCCACAAGTGGTATTAAGCTACTTTCAGGTAGACGTAAGTTATCTTATCTTGCAGAACCCTTAGAAGCGATTTATCATGGAAGTTTGCGATCAGTTATGTATACAGGGAGAAGAGAGCCGCTATTCAATAGGATAATCCAGATTTTCTAAGTGAATTCTTCCACCTTCATTAAGCTTTCATATTTAGCAAAGTCCATAAGATCTGGATCGAATACCAATGCCATAGCTTTGATTTTATCTCTGAACTCGCACCACTCATTCTGTCCATAAATCTTGTCTGCAATGGCATTTGCGTAGCAAGAAAGTTCTGCAACTCTATCTGGAACGTTTCGGCAATGGTCCAAGTCGAGATCACCAAGAGGATAAAACTTGCTGACTATTTTTCTATCCACACAAGTTTCCAGAAACCTTTTTTACCATCATTCTTGGCTGCCACGAAATAAGCCCTAGCCATTACTAATAAACTAACTAATCAAATACTAATCATTCTGAAGTCAGTCACATAAAGAGAGAGGTCATTCACGTATACAGGTAAAAAGAGCGAGTCGTCTTCTACACAGGGAGAAGCGATAAGGGGTGTATAGAGAGAAGACAACAATTCTCTAGTCTATGACTGAAGTCTTGCGGTCAGCTACGTATACAGGGACAAGTATGGGCAGACTTATACGGGGAGACCTCCAAACCCCAGTGTTTCTATACGAGCGAAGCGAGTATCTTCTCTGAGCTAATCGAGCGACGCGAGATAGCGAAGGTTGAGTACTAAGACAACATCCAACTAACTCCTTAACTTCCTCTANCCCAACCTCTCTAACAAGTCGGTATAGATGATATTCATATCTACAGTAGATACTTATATCCCATATACAGACATCAATGAATAATTAATGAAACTATGAATCTATCAATTGAACCAACCAACGAATTAAACTATCAAGCACAAGAACAACTTAAAGATTTAAATAACAGACTTAATCCGTACCTCAAATAATATGATAACTGTAGAAATAGTATTGTAGAAACATATAGAAGCTGGAAGACTTCAGCTAACAAATCAGCGATAGCATTTGCTGAGCCGTTTATAGAAGAGATCGGGATAAGCAAAGGGTATTTAAGCAAGTTAAATCAGATAGATAAATTCAAAGCTGCATACAAAAAGCTAGGCTGGCAGGATGATTTCCTTGATTGGCTTGACTCTCATGGGACTGAGAAATGTTATCTACTTAGCAAGGCAGGTTTAGATAAAGCATCTCAGTTGCACATGAGTAATGAGAAAGTTTCGTTGAGAAACTTAAAGGAATACATCAAAGAGAAACCTAAAGATACAAAAGAAGATTCGTCAGCGACATCAAGTGATGAGGATCTATTGAAAAGGATTAAACAAAGACTGAATCAAAATATAGATCTAGAAGTTTCACTCTTTGAATCAAAGCTGAGACTCCTTCTAATACCAATAATGGAAGAGAGAGACAAGAATAAAAGACTTCAACAATTAAATTTACTTACACCAACAACAACTAACTAAATGGTAACTACTTCTCAAAGACCAAAGTACAACAGCTACACAGTAAACGCACGTTTAGACAACAGTGCCTACACATCAATGATCTCACTCATGAACTATGCAGGCTATCCAGATATCTCTTCATTTGTAAGAGAAGCTGTCTTAGTTAAATGCAAAGACATTGCTAACGAAGTAGCAGTGATGATGGAAGATAGAGTCATTGATAACAAGCATTCAAGCTACAGACGAATTGAATACATAGCGAAATAAATATTTGGCATTAATGAAAACAATGAAAACAAATTTGCAACTAAAGATTCAGACAAATAAAGCACATAAATCACTTTATTTATTTCAGCTCAAACCTTCAAAACTGGCAATCAAGACTAGATAGATTAATTAGAGACGAGAATGTTGATTTAAAACTTGCGAAGAGAAATGATCTTTGGGAAATAGTAAAAAAGATAACAATGATCCTTATGCACTAAAGCTATCAAATTTTAGATAAAAAATTCATTAGCTAATCAAACTAAATCTTTATAAATTGATCAAAACTTCTACTCAATGAAAAAATTACCAGAAATGTCTGAAAGGAGATTTCTTATAAAGCGAAAACTNGACTCCCCTTTACCCTACTTGCAACTCAATAGTGTTAATTAATCCAACCTTAGAAATGAAATCTAACACCTGCGACAAGAGAATGCATTCCTATATTATTCATCTCTAATAAACCTAAAGTTGTATCTTGAAAATATCTAAATGTATATTTTGCATCAAAATCTAAATTATCACTCAACTCATAAGCAACACCAGCTATTAAATCAGTATTTCTTAGGTTATTGTCTACTTTATCTGCTCCTTCAATATCGAGGTTTGAAGTTCCAAGTCCAACACCAAGGAATGGTGTAAATACTCCTGATTCGTTGGGAAAATCAACAAATGCATTTATACTAAATGTATTTGCTGTTAATTCAGAATAAGTATTATTCAATGATGATGTGCCTTCAAATTCAGAAATGCTTTTGATATATGNACCCTCAATTCTGTATCTTTTGCCAAAATCATATCCCACACCAAGCTGATACTCAAATCCAGGGTCCAAGCCTCTTGATCCTATAGTTTCAAAATAAATATCTTTAAATCTAGCAGCACCTACGTAAAAAGTATTATAGATGCCTTTATGGTAATCTTTTGATAAGGCTGGGTAACAAATTGCAGTAATTCCGACTGTGAAAATAGCAAATAACTTTCTAGATAATTTCATATATTGAATTGTTAAACCAAGGCAAATAGTTAATTTTATATTATATCGGCTTGTTCCTTTTCGCATAAGTGGGACTTATCACAAAAAGACAATCTCCTCTCAAGCAAACAACACAGTCCCTCATGTTTTTGACGAAAATATTTGAGGACGTATTACTTACCTATAGAGCATGAACTCATTACCCCTGTACCGCCTCTAATTCTCAGCTATTCCCATCGATGATTAATACGTCTCCAGCCAGTCGCTATTAGGTCATTCCATGGTTAACAGCCAAGCTTCTCCTCATTCTTCTGCGGGTCTTCAAGAGTGGCATGCCATTAGGCTCCCCCAANCNTCCATCCCGCCTCATCCTTCAGGGCTGCTTATTGGTACAATTGTATTATTATTAGTGGTTTTACGTCTAGATTCCTGTCCAGCTGGTGTCCAAAACGCTCAATAACTATGCGAAGAGTTGAAAGATGATTAACAAAATCAAGTCATGCCTCAGTTGTTCACACCCTTGCGTAACTGATGAGTAGGTAGTTATGCCAGATTAGAAGACAGTTTTATCGAGTCGAACAAGCTGCTTAGGGACACCTTCCTCGACTCTTGTTGGTACTTGAGCCAACGTTCAATAATCCTTGCCAAGCAGAAAAGCAAACGTTTAAAAGAAGTTGTACGGATAGAAGAAGAGAAGAAGTCGGGTTTATTTCGTGCGTGTCGTGCGATCTGTTTTGGCTGATTGATCTACGTTACACTTCACCTAACAAAGAAAGTTAGCGAGTCACTAGATTCAAAGTTACTCTAACTTTACTCTAACCCTGCATTTTCTCCATAATCCATGTCAGATAAAGAAATTAACTATTGGCTTATGAAGAGTGAGCCAGATACTTACAGTATTAAAGATTTAGAAAAAGAAGAAGAAACTCTCTGGGATGGAATTCGAAATTATCAGGCTAGAAACTTTATGAGATCAA
>NZIO01000062.1 GCA_002689925.1 Candidatus Pelagibacter sp. | reverse complement strand
GCTTTTTTAGGCCAAATGCTAGTTTTATATTTATTAACATTAAAAATTTCCTATCAAAGAAAAGAGATAAACCAAAGAGATTACATAGATAAAATTAATGATTTGTTAAATTTACCAACACTAATAGAAGAAGTTTTAAAAAAAGAAAGTGAAATACAGGTTATCGCAAAAGATTTTATAAGTTCTAAAGGAACAATGTTTATGGGAAGAGGTTATTCTTTTCCAATAGCTTTAGAGGGAGCTTTAAAACTTAAAGAGCTTTCATATTTACATGCAGAAGGTTATCCAGCAGGTGAGATGAAACATGGACCTTTAGCATTAATTGAAGAGGGATTGCCTGTCGTAATATTAGCTCCTAAAGATAGTTATTATGAAAAAACAATTTCAAATATGCAGGAAGTTATTGCACGAGGAGGAAAAGTTGTAGTTATTACAAATAATGAAAGTGAAATAATTAGTGAAAACATTAGATTTAACTTTACTATTCCAAGTAGTAATGAACATCTTAATGCTTTTCTTATGACAGTCCCTCTGCAATTATTAGCTTATCACGTAGCGTTACTAAAGAATTGTGATATAGATAAACCTAGAAATTTAGCTAAATCTGTTACTGTTGAGTAATAATTAACAAAACTTTCTATTTAATTTTATGCTTTTTTGTTTTATATAATAACAATTAGAAGTTGAATTATGAAAATTTGGAAACCAGATAGCTGGAAAAAATATCCAGTTAAACATATACCGGAATATCCGGACAAAAAAGAACTAGAAATGGTCCTTGGAAAAATTAAAAAGTTTCCACCACTAGTTTTTGCAGGAGAAACGAGACATTTAAAAGATCAGCTAGCTGATGTGGTTGATGGTAAAGCATTTTTATTACAAGGAGGAGATTGCGCTGAAAGTTTTGCTGAATTTCATCCAGATAATATAAGAGATACTTTTAAACTCATGTTGCAAATGTCTTTAGTTCTTACTTATTCTGCCTCGTTGCCAGTTGTTAAATTAGGACGAATTGCTGGACAATTTTCTAAACCTAGAAGCTCACCAATTGAAAAAAAAGATGGTATAGAGTTACCTAGTTATTTAGGAGATAATATAAATGGAATAGAATTTAATAAAAGATTAAGAATACCTGATGCGAAAAGATTATTTAAAGCTTATTCACAATCAGCTTCTACTTTAAATCTTATTAGAGCTTTTTCTCATGGTGGTTTTGCTGATTTGAAAAAAGTTCATACTTGGAATCTTGGATTTATTAAAAAAAGTCCAGAAGCAAAAAAATTTAAAGAACTTGAAGATAAAATTGCAGATGCATTAGCTTTTATGGATGCTTGTGGAATAAATTCTGATTTTAATCGAAGGTTAAAAACTGTTAATTTTTGGACTTCCCATGAAGCGCTTTTATTACCCTTTGAAGAATCTATGACTAGAGTTGACTCCACAACTGGTGAATATCATGATACGTCAGCCCACTTTGTTTGGATAGGTGACCGAACAAGACAGATAGATGGTGGACATGTTGAGTTTTGTAGAGGTATTGAAAATCCAATAGGAATTAAGTGTGGACCAACATTAAAAGCAGATGATTTAATTAATTTGTGTAATAAAATAAATCCTAAAAATGAAAAAGGTAAAGTAACTTTGATTTCTAGATTTGGTTATGAAAATGTAAACAAACATCTTCCAAAATTAATAAGATCTATTAAAAAAGAAGGATTAAATGTAATTTGGTCTTGTGACCCTTGTCATGGAAATACAATTAAAGCAAGCACTGGTTATAAAACCAGACCATTTAACAGTGTTGTTAAAGAGGTAAAAAATGTATTTGAATGTCACCAGTCAGAAGGAAGTTATGCAGGCGGTCTACACATTGAAATGACAGGCCAAAATGTAACAGAATGCACAGGTGGAGCTCAAAAGATATCTGATCAAGATTTGTCACATAGGTATCACACACATTGCGATCCAAGACTTAATGCGAATCAAGCACTGGAATTAGCATTTTTGATATCTGATGAGATTAAAAAAAATGCCAAATATTCAAAAAATAATATTAAAGCGGCATCTTAAACGATTGTATTAAATACATTTTCGTTTAAATTTTATTAATTATGAAAACTTCTGAAAAAGTGCTTTTTATAAGTAACTGGATAAAAAAATATGTTGATACAATGGAAAGTACAGCACAATCACTAATAATAGGAATATCTGGAGGCATTGATTCTTCAGTCACTAGCACATTAAGTGCGATGACAGGTTTAAAAACAATTGTTTTGTCCATGCCAATTAAACAAAAAATTTCTCAACATAATTTAAGTCTTAAACATCAAGAATGGCTAACTAAAAATTTTAAAAATGTTCATCCTTATACATTAAATCTAGATAAACTATTTGAAACTTTTGAATTGAGCTTGTCTACATTTTCTAGTGAACATGGTATGGCTAATTCAAAAGCTAGACTAAGGATGGCAACTCTTTACCAGGTAGCAGCAGCAAATAAAGGTATTGTAGTTGGCACAGGAAATAAAGTAGAGGATTTTGGTGTTGGTTTTTATACTAAATATGGAGATGGTGGTGTTGATATATCTCCAATAGCAGATTGTACCAAAACTGAAGTTTGGGAAATGGGCAAAGAACTAAAAATTTTAAATGATATTATTGATGCAGCACCAACAGACGGTCTTTGGGACGATGGAAGAACTGATGAAGGCCAACTAGGATTAAAATATAAGGAATTAGAAGAAGCAATGATTAATCAAGATTCTCAAAATCGTCAAAAATATGAAAGAATAAGAAAATTAAATTTGCATAAAATGGAGCCTATTCCAGTATGTAAAATTCCTAAGTAATCAAATAGATTCACAAATCTATAATTAAAGTATATTTCTATAATAATGAATAAAGATATTTTTTTAACAAACAATCTTAATAACAAAAAGGAAAAATTTGTTCCTTTAGATAAAAAAAAAATTGGGATGTATGTATGCGGCCCTACAGTTTATGATGACCCACATATAGGGAATGCAAGACCTTTAGTTATATTTGATATTCTGTTCAAGGTCTTAAAATGTAAATATGGAAAAACCTCAGTTAATTATGTGAGAAATATTACTGACGTTGATGATAAAATAATTAAATCAGCAAAAGAAAAAAAGATTTCAATACAAGATTTAACAAAAAAAACAATAAAAAATTTTAATGATGATTGTAAGTTTTTGAATTTAGATTTACCAAACAAAGAACCAAAGGCAACTGATCATATTGACATTATGATAGAAATGATTTGTACATTGATAAAAAAAAATTTTGCTTATGAAAAAAATAATCATGTTTATTTTGAAGTTAAAAAATTTAAAGATTATGGAAAATTATCTAATAAAAAATTAGAGGATTTAATAGCAGGTTCAAGAGTAGAAGTATCAAAAAATAAAAAAAATCCTGAAGACTTTGTTTTATGGAAACCATCTATAGATTCCGAACCATTTTGGGAGTCTCCCTGGGGAAAAGGGAGACCTGGTTGGCACTTAGAATGTTCTGCAATGTCTAAAAAATATTTAGGAGATAAATTTGATATTCATGGTGGAGGAATAGATCTTATTTTTCCACATCATGAAAATGAAATAGCTCAATCTAGATGTGCGAATGGCAAAGAAGTGCTTGCAAATTATTGGGTACACAATGGTTTTATTACTATGTCAAATGAAAAAATGGCTAAGTCCCAAGGGAATATATTATCTATTAATGAAGTTAAAAAATTAGGAGCAGGACAGGTATTAAGATTAGCTTTAATGAGTTCACATTATCGACAACCACTAGATTGGAATGAAAAGCTTTTTCAGGATTGTCAAAACACAATTCAAAAATGGTATGACGCGTTTGAAATAAAAATTTTAGATAAAACTATAAAAATTCCAGATGAAATCTTAGAACCACTATATGATGATTTAAATACCCCAGGTTATATTTCTAATCTTCATAAACTTTTTGATAAAGCATTTAAAGGAAATGAAAAAGAAAAAAGAATATTTATTTCAGCATGTAATTTTGTTGGGTTATTAATAGAGTCAAAAGAAGATTGGGAACGCACAAGATTTAATGCAGCAAAAGTTGATGTAAAAATTATTAAAGAAACAATTGAACTAAGAAATAAAGCTAGAGATAATAAGGATTATGCTGAAGCAGACAGAATTAGACAAAAACTTTTAGACTTAGGAGTAGTATTAGAAGATAAAGATGGTAAAACCATTTGGAGATTAAAATGAGCAAAGAAAGATTATACATATTTGACACAACTCTCAGAGATGGTGCACAAACTCAAGGTGTAGACTTTTCTTTAGAAGATAAAGAAAAGATTGCTGTTGCACTGGATAAGTTAGGTGTTGATTATATAGAAGGCGGGTGGCCAGGAGCGAACCCTACTGATACTGAATTTTTTCAAAAAAAACATAATTTTAAAAATGCTAAGTTAACTTCTTTTGGTATGACTAAAAAATCAGGAAGAAGCGCAGATAATGACCCCGGATTGTCTGCTCTTATTAATTCTAACACACCAGCAGTTTGTTTAGTAGGAAAGTCATGGGATTTTCATGTAGATGTAGCACTTGGAATATCTAAGGAAGAAAATTTAGAAAATATTAAAGAGAGTACAAAGCTTTTTGTTAAACAAAAAAAAGAATTTATGTTTGATGCTGAGCATTTCTTTGATGGATATAAAGCTAACCCAGATTATGCTATGAATTGCCTTAAATCAGCCTTTGAAGAAGGTGCAAGATGGATAGTTTTATGTGATACCAATGGAGGAACTTTACCACATGAAGTTACTAAAATTGTTAGTGAAGTTATCCAAACAATACCTGGAAAAAATTTAGGAATTCATGCTCACAATGATACAGAAAATGCTGTAGCAAACTCTTTAGCAGCAGTTTTAGCTGGAGTTAGACAGATACAAGGTACAATTAATGGACTTGGTGAAAGATGTGGAAATGCAAATCTAATGTCATTAATTCCAACTTTTTTTTTAAAAAAAGATTTTTTATCTAGATTTGAAATTAACATTAAACCAAATAATATAAAAAATTTAACTCAATGTTCAAGACTTTTAGATGAAATTTTAAATAGAAAACCTAATAAGCACTTACCTTATGTTGGTGCTGCTGCATTTTCGCACAAAGGTGGTTTACATGTTTCCGCTGTCCAAAAAAATCCAAAAACATATGAACATATAAGTCCTGAAGAAGTAGGTAACTCAAGAAATATTATTGTCTCTGACCAAGCTGGGAAATCAAATATAATATCTCGTTTAAAAACTATTGGTATTGATATTAAAGAAAATGATCCAAAGATTAAAAAACTTTTGGAAGAAGTAAAAGATAGAGAGTTTATTGGTTATAGTTATGATGGCGCAGACGCATCGTTTGAATTATTGGCAAGACGACTTCTAGGGGAGATACCAAATTATTTAACTATATCTAAATACGATGTAACTGTAAAAAAAGATTCTAAAAATAAAATTATTTCTACAGCTAAGGCACATATTTTAGTTGATGGAAAAGAAATTNTTTGTGANGGATCTGGAAATGGTCCAGTAAATGCTTTAGATAATGCCATAAGANCAAATGTAGATAAAGTTGGTAAATATTCTAGATATTTAAANGACTTAAAATTAGTTGATTATAAAGTAAGAATTTTAAATACAGGAACTAACGCCACTACAAGAGTTTCAATTGAAAGTTCTGACAATGATGGAAAGAATTGGTTTACTATTGGAGTCTCTCCAAACATTATAGAAGCTTCTTTTAAAGCTTTGATAGATAGTCTTGATTATAAACTTTATAAAGATAAAGCGCCCGCTAATGATAATTAATGAATTATAAAGATATAAATTTTATTTTAGTCAACCCTCAATTAGGTGAAAACGTAGGCTCTTGTGCGAGAGCTCTTAAAAACTTTGGTTTTAAAAGATTAAATTTAATAAATCCTACCTGTAACTGGCCAAATGAAAAAGCTAAAGCTACATCTGTTGGAGCTAAAGATATAATAAATTCAGTTAGAATTTATAAAACTTTGGAAGAAGCAACAAGTAAAGATGATTTAGTTATAGCAATGTCCTCCAGAGTTAGAAATACAAATAAAAAATTTATTAAACTGAAAGATTTAAAATTAAAAATAAAAAAATATAGAAATATAAGTATTTTATTTGGTCCAGAAGCCTCAGGTTTAAGCAATAAAGATATAAGTTTAGCCAATAATGTTATTAAAATTCCAAATAATCCCAAGTTTGAGTCTATAAACCTTTCACATAGTGTTATCTTAGTTTGTTATGAGATTTTTAAAAATGCAAATAAGAAAGAATTAAATTTTAAATCTTCATACTCAAGCAAATTAGCAAATAAAAATTCAATTAATATATTTGTAAAAAGACTAATAAAATCTTTAGATAAGGTTGGTTTTTTACAACCTAGACAAAAAAGAGATAGCATGATAATTAACATCAATAATATTTTTCATCGATTTGATCTTTCAGATCAAGAATTACATATTTTACAAGGAATTTTTACCAATCTTCAAAACCGAAAAAACTAAATGGTTAATTGACAATCTGTTAACTATGCTTATAAGTTTGAATAAAATAAATAATGACAAAAAGACATAGCTCAAAACATAAAGTAGACAGAAGATTAAAAGTTAATCTGTGGGGTAGGCCAAAAAGCCCATTTAATTCACGTAACTATGCTCCAGGTCAACACGGTCAAAGACGAGCTGGTAAATTGTCTGATTATGGAATTCAATTACAAGCGAAACAAAAAATGAAATTTTACTATGGTAATATTAATGAAAGACAATTTAGAAATATTTATAGAAAAGCCTCAAAAAAAAGAGGAGATGCTACAGAAAATTTAGTTGGTTTTTTGGAGAGAAGACTCGATACTGTTATATATAGAGCTAAATTTGCAACAACAGTATTTTTAGCAAGGCAGCTTATTAATCATGGCCACATAAGAGTTAATGGAAAAAAAGTTAATATCCCAAGTTATTTACTTAAAGAAGAAGATGTCATTGATATTAAAGATAAATCACAAAACTTAACTTCTATTTTATCATCTTTATCAAGTAAAGAGAGAGAAGTTCCAGAATATATACAATTAGATGAAAAAACTAAAAAAGCGAAATTAATAAAAGTGCCTAAATTTGCTGATGTTCCTTACCCAGTTATTATGGAACCTAAGTTAGTTATTGAATATTACTCTAGATAAATAATTATTTTTTATAATTAATAGATTTACTGTCTAGTAATTTTTGTAGATCTTTGCTTTCAAACATTTCTTTAATTATATCACAACCACCTACAAATTCTCCCTTAACATATAATTGTGGAATAGTAGGCCAATCACTAAATTTTTTAATACCTTCTCTAAGATTTTGGTTTTCTAATACATTTATACCTTTGAATTCTACTTCTAGAATTTTTAACATATTAGAAACAGCCATTGAAAAACCACATTGAGGAGCGTCAGGTGTTCCTTTCATAAACAAACAAATATCATTACTATCTATTTCTTTTTTAATTTGATTATTAACTTCTTGATCCATTATTTTTTTTCCTTTGTTGTTATTGCTAGTGCATGTAATTCGTTACCCATTTTACCTTTTAAAGAATTATAAACAATTTTATGTTGTTCAATTTTAGATTTTCCAACAAAAGTTGATGATACTATTGTCGCTGAGTAGTGGTTTCCATCACCAGCTAAATCTTGAATATTTATTGTAGCATCTGGTATTGCTTCTTTAATTAATACTTCGATTTCACCAATATTCATTGCCATATTTAATCTATATATTTATTAAACCAATTATCATAATGGTTTTTTAATTCTGTAACTTTTATATCAAATTCTTTATCTAATGATAAATTATTTTTTTGTGTAATACCAACTTTTTCATAAAAAACAGAATTTTTATTTAATATTTTTGTTACTTTCTCCAAGTTATTTTTTTCTATTTCTATAATATATCTTCCTTGGTCTTCACTAAAAAAATATTCATGATTTTGAACTAAAGATTTTGGTCCATTAATTTTAGCTCCCATATTACCTAAAATACACATTTTTGCTAAATTCACTAACAATCCCCCTACAGATATATCATGAGAAGATAGTATAATTTTTTCATTAATTAGTTCTAATATTGTATTTCCATTATTTTTTTCATTAAACAAATTAATTTCAGGCGGTGGTCCTTTTAGATTTTTTAAAATGTACCTTGAAAATAAACTTTGATCTAAATGACCTTTTGTTTTGCCTACAATAATTAAAATACTATTCTCTTTTTTTAATTTCATATGCATCATTTTTGAAATATCTTTAATAAGGCCTATACCTCCAATTACTGGAGTTGGTTTTATTCCTACTTCATTGGTTTCGTTATAAAAAGAGACATTTCCAGATACGACTGGAAATTCTAAGTATTTGCTTGCTTCTGCAATTCCTTCAACACATTCAACAAATTCACCCATTGATTTTTCTTTTTCAGGGTTTCCAAAATTTAAACAATTTGTTATTGCAATCGGTTTTGCTCCCACTGAAATTAAATTTCTCCAACTTTCACAAACTACTTGTTTGCCACCGGTTAAAGGATGTGCAGAACAATAGTGAGCTGAAGAATCTATAGTTGTTGCAATTGCTTTATTTGTATTATGAATTCTAACTACACCAGAATCACCACCTGGTTTTTGAATAGTGTCACCCATAACAGTATGATCATATTGTTTCCAAATCCATTCTTTACTACAAACAGCTGGATGTTTAAGTAATTTTTTTAAACTATCAACAATTGTTAGTTTATTTAATTTATCTTTTTTAAATTCTTGTTTTTTTGGAACTAATGTTTTTACCCATTTCCTATCATACAAAGGAGCTTTATCAGCTAAAAATTTAATAGGTATATCTGCAACTTTTTCATTATTAAATTTAAGAACAATTCTTTTACTGTTTGTAGTTTTACCAATTATGGAAAAATCTAAATTCCATTTATCAAATATTTTTTTAGCTTTTTGTTCTTGTCCAGTATTTAAAATTATTAACATTCTTTCTTGACTTTCAGATAACATCATTTCATAAGGTGTCATATTTAGTTCTCTACAAGGGACTTTATTTAAGTCTAATTCAATACCCAAATTTCCTTTTGCTGCCATCTCAACACTAGAAGATGTAAGTCCAGCAGCACCCATATCTTGTATTGCAATTATTGATTCATCCTGCATTAATTCTTGACATGCTTCTAATAATAATTTTTCAGCAAACGGATCACCAACCTGAACAGTTGGTTTTTTTTCTTCAGTTTTATCATCAAATTTTGCACTAGCCATACTAGCTCCATGTATTCCATCTCTTCCAGTTTTAGAGCCAACATAAATTACTGATTTATCAATTCCTGCTGCTTTAGAATAAAATATTTTATTTTTTTCTGCTAAACCTACGGTCATAGCATTTACTAAAATATTACCATTATAAGATTCATCAAAATGAGTTTCTCCAGCGATTGTGGGTATACCCATACAGTTACCATATCCCCCGATTCCTTTCACCACACCATCTAACAAACTTTTTGTTTTGAAGTTTTCAGGAGAACCAAAGTGTATAGAATTTAAATTTGCTATAGGGCGAGCACCCATAGTAAAAACATCTCTTAGTATACCCCCAACACCAGTAGCTGCACCTTGGTAAGGTTCAATAAAAGAAGGGTGATTATGGCTTTCAACTTTAAAAACTATTGCGTAGCCATCTCCCACATCAACGACTCCAGCATTTTCTCCTGGACCCTGTATTACAACTTTTCCTTTTGTAGGTAATTTCTTTAAATGTATTTTTGAAGATTTGTAAGAACAGTGTTCATTCCACATTGCTGAAAAAATTCCTAGCTCAACTAAATTAGGGTCTCTTTTTAATAATTCACAGATCTTTTTATATTCAGTTTTTTTTAATCCATGTTTCTCAACAATTTTGGGTGTAATATTCATTTAATTATTTGATATAATGTCTTTAAAAAAAAGAGAGCCATCTTCTCCACTTAAAAAAGTATCTATCATCCGTTCAGGGTGGGGCATCATGCCAAGAATATTTTTATTTTTATTATAAATGGCAGCTATATTATTAATTGATCCATTAGGATTAGCTTCTTGAGAAGTTTTACCATTTTTATCACAATACTCTAAAGCAATCTGACTATTATCTTCTAATTCCTTTAACTTATTATTATCAATATAATAACAACCTTCATTATGTGCTATATGAAATTCTAAAATTTCTTTATCAACATTTTTAAAAAAAAATTGAGAATTGTTTCTTATTTTTAAATAAACATTTGAACTTATAAATCTTAAATATTTGTTTCTTAATAAAACTCCAGGTAATAACCCTGACTCAGTTAATAATTGGAAGCCATTACATACACCAAGCACCATCCCTCCTTGTTTTGCAAAATTTATTACTTCTTCCATGATTTTTGATTTAGCTGCGATAGAACCTGTCCTTAAGTAATCCCCATATGAGAATCCACCAGGCAAAACTATTAAATCAGATTTAGGTAGCTCATTATCATTATGCCACACCATTTTATTTTTAAATCCAAATTTCTCTAAAGCAACAGACATATCCCTATCACAATTAGATCCAGGAAATATTATTACAGATGATTTCATTTAAAAATTATATTTTTTCAACAATTTTATATTCTTCAATTACTAAGTTTGCTAGAAGTTTTTTACACAATTCTTCAGCAACAGATTTAGCTTTAGAAAAACTTTCTTCATCAATCTCAAGATCAAAATATTTACCTTGTCTTACACTTTTAATATTTTCAAAACCTATATTATTCATTGTTTGTTGAATAACTTTACCCTGAGGATCAAGCACTGACTCTTTTAACGTGACTACTACTGAAATTTTCAATTTATTTTTTTTTAAGTTTAATTGAGGTTGGTTTATTAAATTTTAATTCACTTATATTTGTAAGCTCATGTAAAATATTTAATCTTTTTGCAACTTCTTTATACGCAGGGATTAAGTTTCCTAAATCTTTTCTAAATCTATCTTTGTCTAATTTTTCATCACTATCTATATCCCACAATCTACAAGTGTCAGGACTAATTTCATCTGCTAAAATTATTTGTTTTTTTCCAGTTCTAGTTTTTCCAAATTCTAATTTAAAATCTACTAATTTTATACCTACACCCCTGAACATCCCTTGCATGAAGTCATTAATTCTAAAACACTGCTCGGTAATCCAATCTAACTCTGTTGCTGTAGCCCAATTGAAAGCAAGGATATGCTCTTTTGCTATTAGTGGATCCCCCAAATCATCATCTTTATAACAAAATTCTATTAATGGACGATCTAAAATAGTTCCATCTTTAATTCCTAATCTTTTAGTTATTGATCCAGTGGCGATATTTCTAATTATAAATTCTATAGGTATTATGTCTACTAATTTAATAAGCTGTTCTCTCATATTAATTCTTTTAACTAAATGAGTTTTAATTCCTATTCCCTCTAAGCTAGTTAGTATATGTTCAGATATCCTATTATTTAAAACACCCTTTCCTTCAATAGTAGATTTTTTCAAGTTATTAAATGCAGTTGCGTGATCTTTAAAATGTTGTATTGCCAAGCCAGAATCAGGTGCAGCATAAACTATTTTAGCTTTTCCTTCGTATAACTTTTTCCCTTTTTTCATAATATATTAAAATGTTCTTTTAAATATATAGTCTATTTTTTTAGTATGATAAGAAATATTAAATATTTTATTCAATTTATTCACAGCTATTTTTTTTGTTAAATTTTTGTCTGAAATCAAACTTTTTAATAGAGTAACTTTGTTTTCCCAAGAAAATTTAGCGTGTTTTTGGACAATTTTATAGGCTTCTTCTCTTGAAAAACCATTTTTTGTTAACTCAAGCATAACTTGTTGAGAAAATATCATTCCTTTTGTTAAATGTAAGTTTTCTAACATCTTTTTGGGATAAACATTCATATTTTTTAAAATACTTTTTAATCTAACTAAAGCAAAATCTAATGTAATTGTTGCATCTGGCCCTATATTTCGCTCGACACTAGAATGAGATATATCCCTTTCATGCCAAAGGGCAATATTTTCTAAAGCTGGAATCACATAACTTCTAACTAATCTTGCGAGACCTGTTAGGTTTTCACTTAATATAGGATTTTTTTTGTGGGGCATTGCTGAAGAGCCTTTTTGTTCTTTAGAAAAAAATTCTGTCACTTCTTGAACTTCAGTTCTTTGCAAATGTCTAATTTCAGTAGAAACCCTTTCTACTGAGCCAGCAACTATTCCAAGTACAGAAAAAAAATATGCATGTCTATCTCTTGGTATTATCTGGGTAGAAATTGGTTCAATTTTTAATTTTAGTTTTTTTGCTACATATTTTTCTACTCTTGGGTCTATATTTGCAAAAGTTCCTACTGCACCAGATACTGCACATGTTGAAATTTCATCGATTGCTTGGATTAATCTTTTTCTATTTCTTTTAAACTCAGCAAAATAAGATGCAAGTTTTAAACCAAAAGTTATAGGTTCTGCATGAATACCATGACTTCTACCTATACATACAGTATTTTTATATTTTTTAGCTTGAGATTTTAATACTAGTAATATTTGGTCTATATCTTTTAGTAAAATTTTCCCAGATTGAACAAGTTGCATATTAAAACATGTGTCCAATACATCTGATGAAGTCATACCTTGATGTAAAAATCTAGCTTTATAGCCTACTTGTTCTGTAACAGAGGTTAAAAAAGCAATGACATCATGTTTAACTTTATTTTCAATCTGATGAATTCTGTTTACTTTAATTTTTGTTTTTTTCTTTACTAAAGATGAAATACCTTTTGGAATTAAGTTAATTTTTTCCATTCCTTCAGCTGCAGCAATTTCTATATCAAGCCAAATTTTATATTTGTTAAATTCTTCCCAAATAGAAGTTAATTCTTTTCTAGAATATCTTTTAATCATAATAAGTAAGGTGGTTGATCAAATTTAATATCAGATTCTGTAAAAATTTCATATCCATTATGTGTTACACCAATTGTATGTTCGAATTGTGCTGATAAAGATTTATCTTTTGTTACAGCCGTCCATCCATCTTTTAACATTTTAACATCAAATTTTCCCTCATTAATCATTGGCTCTATAGTGAAGGTCATACCTTCTTCTATAGAAGGGCCAGTATTTTCTTTACCATAATGAAGAATATTTGGGTCTTTATGAAAAGTTGTTCCAGTCCCATGACCACAAAAATCTCTAACAACCGAAAAACCTTTTTCTTCAGTATATTTTTGTATAGTTGCTCCAATATCACCTAGTTTAAGACCTGGCTTTACTAATTTAATTGCCATCATCATAGACTCATAAGTTGCTTTAACTAAATTTTTTGATTTTACAGAAACGTCTCCAACAAAAAACATTCTACTTGTATCTCCATGATGTCCATCTACGATAGCTGTAACATCAATATTTAAAATATCACTTTCTTTTAAGACTTTGTTTGAAGGAATTCCGTGACAAACAATATGATTTGTAGATGTACAAACTGATTTTGGAAAACCTCTATAGTATAGTGGGGCAGAGTAACCGCCGTTATCTCTTATATGTTCATAACAAATTTTATCTAAAGTTTCAGTGCTTACTCCTGGCTTGATATAGGGTGTAATAATATCTAAAGTTTTAGCAGCCAGTTTTCCAGCAATTTTCATTTTCTTGAAATAATTAGAGTAATCTTTCATAAACTACATTTATATTATTTTTATTTCCTTATTAACTTTTATTTCTTGAAGATCTAAACTGCAATCATAAATAAGCAAATTAACACCTTTTTCTCTAGCTTGTAAAAAAGAAGAGAAATATTTAGGGTCAATTTGTCCTGCAATTTTGAATTTTTTAATATTCTCTCTTTGAATCAAGAATAAAATATAACTTTCATAACCATTTGTTTTTGCCTCACATAATTTTAATAAATGTTTTCTGCCTCTTTCTGTTACTGAGTCTGGGAATTCAGCAATATTATCGTTAAGTGATAATGTGACATTTTTAACTTCTAAAAATACTTTTTTTTTATCTTTTTGTAAAAAAAAGTCAAACCTTGTACCTTTATCAAATGTAGTTTCTGCTTTTATCTCTTTATAATTAGAAAGATCTTTAATTTTATTATTGATAAGAGCCTCATGAACAATTTTATTAGCTCTATGAGTATTTACACCAACTAAACTATTCTTAACCTTGATAAGCTCTAATGTATATTTGAGTTTTCTTTTTGGGTTATCACTTTTTGATAGCCAAACATCATTTCCCTGGTCTAACAAGCCCAACATTGAGCCTGAGTTAGGGCAATGAGATGTGATAGTTTTCTTATTTACACATACATCTACAAAAAATCTTTTATATCGTTTTATTAATTTTCCTTTTAATAATGATTGTTCAAACTTCATAAAAAATTATAATATTAACTTATAAATGAATAATAAAGAAAAAAAATTTACAGCTGCAATAACAATAATTGGTAATGAGATATTATCAGGTAGAACACAAGATACAAATGTTCAAACTATTTCAACATGGTTAAATACTTTGGGTGTAAAATTAATAGAAGTAAGAGTTATTCCAGACATAGAGAGTAAAATTATTGAAACAATCAATGAGTTAAGAAATAAATTTGATTATGTTTTTACAACTGGAGGAATAGGCCCAACCCATGATGACATAACTGGAGAGTCGATAGCAAAAGCTTTCAATTTAAAATATGAGATTCATACAGAAGCTTTTAATTTATTAAAAAATTATTATAAACCAGGAGAGTTTACTGAAGGCAGACAAAAAATGGCAAAAACTCCATTAAATGCAAAACTTATTTTAAATCCCACAAGTGGTGCGCCAGGTTTTTTTGTAGAAAATGTATTTTGTTTACCTGGAGTTCCTTCAATTCTTAAATCTATGTTAGGCGGTTTAAAGAATGAAATTATAGGTGGACAACCAGTTATTAGTGAAAGCATTAATTTACGAACAGTTGAAAGTGAAATAGCTAAAGAGCTTACTATAATCCAAAATAATAATAGCTCAATTGAAATAGGTAGCTATCCTTTTTTTAAAGCTGGTAAATTAGGTGTTTCAATCGTATTAAGATCAGAGGATCAAAAAAAAATTGACAAAAGCAAGTCAGAAATCATAAGTTTAGCTTCGACAAAAAAAATTCAAATTATATAAACTTATATGTTATATTTCGGATACGGCAGCAATCTTAATCACAACCAAATGAAAAAAAAAAGATGTGTTGGTTCAGTATTTGTACAAACTGCCTATTTAAAAGATCATGATTTATCATTTTGCCACCCAAATAAAAACAATGTCTTTGGTTATGCTAATGTTTTTAAAAAGAAAGGATCAAAAGTCCCAGGTGCTGTGTGGAAAATCAGCAAGAAACATGAAAAAATTTTAGATCTATACGAACAATTTCCTTCAATTTATATAAAAGATTTTTTTTACTTAAATAAAAAAAAGGTGATGTTTTATAAAATGAAACTATGCACTTTTAAAAGACCTTCTTGCAGATACATGAATCTGATTCGAATAGGCTACATCGATTGTCAAATGAATATAGAGTATTTAAAAAATAGAATGTCTCATTATAAGATTCCATGTAAGTTTAAATGGAAATTATAAAAGATTAGTTGCTATTTTTAAACTGGTACTAAACTGGCACCTAAAAAGATAATGTGTTAAAAACTTAAATGAAAAAAATAATTATAACATTTCTAATTTTATTAATATAAAGTTTGCACTACTTTATTTACTCTTTCTTTACCATTAGGGATCAATCCTTCTAAAAAGGTAT
>NZIO01000061.1 GCA_002689925.1 Candidatus Pelagibacter sp. | reverse complement strand
AAGATTATATTGCAAAAGGATTTGCAATGGGAAGGGTTTAATGTTTTCAAAATTAAATGCAGCAACTTGGGGTGAAGTAGGGAAAGCTAAAGAGAAAGGTTTTTTTGATTTTGATTTATTTTCCTGGATGGCTTGGACTTGGCAAACTGCATCTTTTTTTATCTTTATAGCTTTATGCATAACCGTGATGTTAATTTGGGAAAAAAAAGTTCCAGGGGGATCTCCGAGAAAAGGTATTTTAGGATTAGACACAACTAGAGGCGATAGATTGTTTGTTTCATTGCTTGGCAGTGCATTTATTCATTTAGCATGGTTAGGATTAGTTGGTAGTGTCTTGTGGATAGCATCAATTATTTGTGTAGCTTATTTCGTTGTTGTATTTAAATACGTCTAGAATATGCACATTAAAAAAACACGATTAAAGGGAGTATTATCAATTAAGTTAAAACCTTTTATTGATCATAGAGGAAAATATTTAGAAATATTTAATAAAGAATTATTTAAAAAAACGAAGAAGAAAATAATTTTTAAACAAGATGATATAGTGATATCAAAAAAAAATGTTTTAAGAGGAATTCACGGAGATTTTAAAACTTGGAAATTGATAACATGCATTCAAGGATCCTTTTTATTATTAATAGTAAACAATATAAAAACTCATAAAGAATACAAAAAATGGCAAATATTTAAACTTAATGAAAATAAACCGCTACAAATTCTTGTCCCTCCAGGTTTTGGAAATGCTCACATTATTACTTCTCAAAAAGGAATATTTCACTATAAACAATCTACTCTTTACGAGAGAAAATCTCAATTTACCATAAAATGGAATAGCACTGAACACAATTTTAAATGGCCTTTTAAATTTAAACCCATAACTTCAAAAAGAGATAAAGTTTAATAAATAATTAGTATAAAGATATTTAGAATAAGTAAAAAAATTACCTTATGAATTTATCAATTGTCTTACCAACATTTAATGAGAAAGGTAGTATTGGGATTTTAGTTGATGAATTAGTTAAAATAATTCCAAGTAATATAAAAAAAGAAATAATAATTATTGATGATAATAGTGACGATGGAACTTTTTTATATTGTAAAGAATTATTTAAAAAAAACAGTGAAGTAAGATTAATTTTACGTAAATC
The DNA here is from genome assembly GCA_002689925.1 of Candidatus Pelagibacter sp. GTDB lineage: Bacteria > Pseudomonadota > Alphaproteobacteria > Pelagibacterales > Pelagibacteraceae. Next base: position 8,286 of record NZIO01000061.1, on the reverse strand, counting down.
AAAAAGAAGCCTTGGTGCCTCCGTTGGAGAAGGGATAAAAAATTGTTCCGGAGAAAAAATAATAGTTATGGATACTGATTTAAATCATAATCCAATTCATATTCCAGAACTTTTAAAACTTTCGACTAGTTATGATGTTGTAAGTTGTTCACGTTATTGTTTCGGAGGTTCTATGAAAAACAAACCTCGCTTTTTTGCGAGCTATTTATACAATGTTCTTTTAAGAATTATTTTAAATACTGATGTGAAAGATAATACAGGAGGCTATTTTTGTATCAAAAAAGAAGCATTAGATCAGCTTACATTTAATAAAATATTTTTTGGATATGGAGAATATTTTTTTAGACTTTTATATTTTTTAAAAATAAAAAATTTTAAAATAAAAGAAATACCTACTAAATATAAAGAAAGAATTTATGGTCATTCAAAGTCTAGGTTTCTTTATATGATTGTGAATTATTTCATATCAGCTGTAAAACTAAGGCTTGGAATTTAAAGATTAAGTTTTAAATTTTAAATAAACTCTCCCAAAAATACTTTTTTGTACTTCAAATTTATTTCTTTTATAAAAATGTAAATTTCTCTCTGATCTATTTAAAGTTTTTACGTAAATATAGTTATAATTTAAAAAATTTTTTTTAAAAATTTTAAGACTATCTCTTAAAAGGTCTGAACCAATTCCTTTATTTTGCTGGTCATTCTTTATTGCTATTATTAGCAATTCACAATTTCCTTCCATCATAATTTTTTCTTCATTTTTTGATAAAAGCAAGAAGATTAAAACATCTAAATAATTTAAAATTTTATTTAATTTTAATAAAAATAAGTTTTTAAAAAATGAAAATATAATTAATTTAAATTTTTCTTTTTTAATTTCTTCAATAATTATATTATCCTTTCCAAATAGAATGAATCCAATTAATTCATTTGATTTAAATATTCCACATCCAAAGTTCTCCTTAATCTTAAAAAATTTTTGAATGTAGTTATTTATTATTTCTTTTCCAATTATAGACTTTAAATTTTCGGGCAAAGATTTTGTCCAAATTTCTATAATTTCATTACAATTTTTGAGTTCTAAAGTCTCAATTTTATATTCATTTGAATTCATCTGTTGATTTTGCAATCTTTAAGAATATGTTTTAATTTTTTTTTANCAATAAAGCAGTTTTTTTAAATTTCATAATAGATGAAATATAATAATATAATGTGTATTAATAGTCATATTATTTTAATATAAATTTTAATGGTAAAATTTTCTAAAGATNACTATTTAATAATACTATTTTCTATAATTTATCTTGCAGTTGGTTTATATACTTATAAAGATTATGGATTAGGCATTGAAGAGCATTTTCANCGAAGCTCNGGATTTTATTGGCTTAANTATCTATTGCAATTTACAAATTTTGAAAATTTAAAAGAAATAACACAAAGTAAAATTTTTTTAATTGGCCAAAATACTCCATACCTACCATCTGTAGAAGGAGTAAGGTTTTATGGTATTATCTTCGATGTACCTGCAGCATTTATAGAAATATTATTTAAATTTGAAGACATTAAGGATTATTTTTATTTTAGACATCTAATTAATTTTTTTATTTTTTATTTAAGCGGTGTTTTATTTTTCATTATACTTAAAATNAGAATTAAAATTAATTTAATTTGTTTTATAGGTTTTGTAATTTATTTATTATCTCCAAGAATTTACGGAAATAGTTTTTTTGACAGTAAAGATTTATTTTTTTTATCAGTTTTTACAATAACTACTTTCTTTTATTTTAATTATGAAAGAAAAAAGAGTTTTTTAAATTTATTAATTTTTTCATTATTTTGTGCCATTTCCACTTCTTCAAGAATTATAGGTCTAGTATTTCCCATTTCTTTTATCTTAATTATCCTTTTAAAATTATTTAATAAAGACAACATTTTTAAGAATTTAAAAATTTTATTTTTATTCATTTNTTTTTATTTAATTACTTTNTTTNTACANTGGCCTTATTTATGGACCTTAAACATTCAAGAATATTTANATTTTTTTAATGTTTTTAAAAGTTTAACNGAAACCACAGTTTTTTTTAATGGAGAATTTTATAGTAATAACTTCTTNCCAATAAGCTATCTTCCTTTGTGGATTTTAATATCAACNCCTTTNTTTATACTTTTTTTATTTTTTTGTGGAATATTTTACTANTTAAAAAGAATTTTTTTAAGATTAATCAGTATAAAAGAAAATTCAATTTCATACGACATTTGGCGAAGTGAGAATGAAAAAAAAGACTTTTTTATTTTTCTTATTTTAATACANATTNNGATACTTTATATAAATTTTAAAATTAANTTNTATGGCGGCTGGAGAATATTTNTATTTTTAAATTTTTTTATTTCTTACTTTGCTTCACTTGGGATATACACTTTTTATTTAAAAATACAAAATAATTATAAATTAAAAATTTTAAGCATTTTTTTTATAAGTATTTTTTTCATAGAATTAATTTTTAAACTATATTTATACCATCCATATCAAAGTGTATATTTCAATAANCTTACAAATGAAAAAACNCGTCAACTTTTTGAAATTGATACGCAGTCATTAAGCAGAGTAGANGCACTTAAATTTATTGTAAAAAATTCANCAAATAAAGAGAAAATAAAAGTTGGAACGGNTTCTTGGACACCNCTAGAAAATGCTAAGTANTTCNTAAGTATTGAAGATAGAAATAAATTANTCTTTACTGGTACAACAGATTTAGAATCNGCTGATTTTATTTATACNAATTATTTCTATGAAANTGATATTAGATATAATAAGAAATATGATATTCCAGCAAATTTCTATTTGTTTAAAAAACTGAAATTAAATGATACAAGAATATATTCAATTTATAAAAATAAAAGTACTCAATAATGAAAATATTTGTNTATAAAGTTTTAGTGATATGTNTATTTGTCTTTATTTTATTTCATTTGACATTTGGATATACCATTAGAAAATTTGAAAATAGATTTTATAATACTTTTTCAAAAGAAAAGATTATTTTTATAAAAGAAAAAATACGTAATGAATTAAAAGAGTCTTTAAAGAAAGAAAAAATTTTAAATGATGATGATGCAGAGTTAATTAATAAATTTTTAAATAAAATAAGTGATGAAATTAAATTAAAATAGATTATAATTTTAAAATGGTTAAAGTTGGAATAAATGGTTTTGGTAGAATAGGGCGTCTGATATTGAGAGCTTTGCTAGAGAATTATTCAGGCAAAATACAGGTTGTCGGAATAAACGATCTAGGATCTATAGAAGCTAACGCACATTTAATCAAGTATGATAGCACTCATGGAACATTAAAGTCTGATTTGAGCACGACAANTGATGGTTTTAAAATTGAAAAACAAGATATTAAAGTTTTTGCTGAGCGAGATCCTTCAAAAATACCCTGGAATAAAGTTGGAGCTGATGTTGTTTTAGANTGCACAGGNTTATTTTTAGATAAACCCTCTGCTAGCAAACATATTCAAGCTGGAGCNAAAAAAGTCATAATTTCNGCACCNGCTAAAGAAGTTGATTTTACTATCGTTCAAGGAGTTAATAGTAAAAATTTAAAAAAAGAACATGATATTATTTCTAATGGTTCTTGTACTACTAANTGTCTTGCGCCAGTCGCAATGGTTTTAGAAAATACTTTTGGAATTGAATATGGATATATGACCACAATNCATAGTTATACTGGTGATCAAAAACTTTTAGATACTTTGCATAAAGATTTAAGAAGAGCGAGAGCGTCGGGTGATTCAATGATCCCCACATCAACTGGTGCCGCAAAAGCTATGAGTTTAGTATTACCAAGCTTGAAAGGAAAATTAGATGGAACNGCTATTAGAGTGCCCACACCCAATGTCTCTCTGATAGATCTTACTTTTGTTNCTCAAAAAGAAATAAGCGTTGAAAGTATTAATGAATCAATGACCAAAGCATCAAATGGACCTTTGAAAGGAATATTACAAGTTAACTCTGCACCATTNGTTTCAAAAGATTTTAACCANAATNCTCATAGTTCAATATTTGATNTGACNCAGACTCAAGTTATTAAAGGTAAATTTAGCAGAATTCTCTCTTGGTATGACAATGAGTGGGGTTTCTCTAATAGAATGTGTGATACAACTATTCAAATTGCAAAATTTATTTAGATAGTTAAACATTCTGTCATTATGATTAGATTAAATTTACCAAATATGTCTCACAAGGAAATACGTTCCGCTTCGGAAGCAATAAAAACAGGTTGGGTTTCTGATGGCAAGTANGTAAAATTATTTGAAGAAAGATTTAAAAACTACATAAAATCTAAGCATGCAGTATGTATGGTAAACGGGTCAAGTGCCTTACAGCTTGCACTACGATTAATCGACTGCGATAAAAACTGTGAAGTTTTAATTCCATCGATTAGCTTTATTGCAACAGCGAATGCTGTTATCTACAACAATTCTACACCAGTTTTTTTAGATACAGACGAATATCTAAATTTGAATATTGAAAATTTAAAGAATTATATAGAACATAGAACTTATAAAAAAAAAGGTTTTACGTATAATAAAAAAACAAAGAAGAAAATCTCTGCTGTTGTTGTAGTTCANGTTTTAGGAAATAGCGCAAATTTATTAGAGTTAAAAAAGATTTGTAAAAANAATAAAATATATCTGATTGAAGATGCCGCAGAAAGTCTTGGCACTTTTTTTANACANAAAAGAATGAGAAAACACACTGGTACAATTGGTGATATTGGTTGCTTTTCTTTTAACTCTAACAAAATTATTACAACCGGAGGCGGAGGAATGTTAGTTACAGATAATAAAAAATTTGCTGAAAAAGCTAGATTTTTAAAATTTCAAGCAAAAAAAAATACTTATTATTTTGAACATACNGAAGTTGGATATAATTTTAGATTACCAAATCCTAATTGTGGTATCGGATATGAACAAATGAGTAGGCTNAATGGATTTATAAAGAATAAAAAAAATAACTTTAAANATTATAAAAAATTTNTATCTAAAAAAATAAAAATTTTAGAACCACCAAAATATAGTGANAGCAATCACTGGCTATCTGCNGTTAAATTNAATAGTAAAAAAAANGTATTANANTATGCAATTAAATTTCTTGAGAAAAATAAAATNGAAGCAAGACCNGTTTGGAAATTATTATACGATCAAAAACAATATAAANNNTACGAGAAATNTAAAATTAATAAATCAAAGGAAAATATNTCTAATTATTTATGCATACCATCTTCTTCATCGTTAACATTAAAAGAAATAAAAATTGTATCAAAAAATTTAAATTTATTAGCTGATAAATTATCTAAATTTTAANATTTNAATAATATGAACTCTTCAATTGAACTAATTAATCATGCTTCTGTAAAATTAATGCTTGNAGAGANAACAATTTTAACAGATCCATGGTATGAAGGATCAGTTTTCCATAAGGGATGGCAATTANTACANAAGGAAGAAAAAAATAAAATTATAAATTCCATAAAAAATATTGATTACATTTATATATCACATGAACATCCTGATCATTTNAGTCCAAGTTTTTTTTTAGACAAAGAAGTNAAATCNATCTTAANTAGCAATAATACTAAAATTCTTTTTCAAGAAACTAAAGATAAAAGAGTTNTAAATTTCTTAAAAAAAAATAAATATNAAATTTTAGAAATATCTNATGANAAGTATTTCAGTTTGTCAGATCAAATAAAAATNAAAATANTAAAATTTGGNTATATTGACTCNGCTTTNATAATAGAGACTCCAAATATTAAAATTTTAAATGCAAATGATTGTCCTCTTAGTAAAGAAAGTGAAATAGAAGCTTTTAAAAAAAAACATGGTGAATTTGATATCNTGTTATCACAATTNAGTTATGCGGCNTGGAAAGGAGGAAANGATAAATCTAANTATAGACAGTCAGCAGCGAAAGANAAAATTAATACATTNGTAAANCAGTATAAAATTTTGAATTGTAAAAAGGTTATTCCTTTTGCAAGTTTTATTTATTTTTCCAATACATTAAATAAATATATGAATGATCATATTAATAAACCGCATATTTTATATGACGATATTAAAAATATTGTTAATGTTATTATTATGGCTCCTAATGAGAAACAGAATTTGAATGATTTAAAACAAAAACAAGACTCAATTGATTTTTGGAAANATAAATATGATCAAATNGAAAATCTCTCAGTTGACGAATTTACGAATACAGTTGATTTTGAAATTTTACATAAAGATTATGAGAATTATAAAAAAAAAATATATGAACTTAATTCTAAAATATTAATTTATATTGCTTCAAAGATTAAATTCCTAAAATTTTTTCAGCCTATAAATATCTTTTTATTGGATCATAATAAAAACTATGAATTTTCATTAATAAATGGCTTCCANCNAAAAGATANCACTACATCNGATATTAAAATGCATAGTGAGTCATTACAATTNATTTTCAAANATGATTTTGGATTTGATACTTTAACAGTAAATGGNTGTTTTGAGTCAACTAAAGAAGGGTTTATAAAATCTACTAAATCTTTTGCCTTAGGCACTCTTAATTCAATGGGTTTAAAATTAAATATATTATTAATATTTAATTTAAAGTTAATATTTTTCTTCTTAGATTTGTTAAAAAAAGTTGTAAAAAAACTNTGATTTTTATANTTAAGATCTCANTTTTGATCTAATTGTTTTTTCAGCTTCTTCAATTAATTTCAAGGTGTTNGAAGGTATATCANNTTTTTTTTTTGCAATAGGTTTATTTATTANAATTGTATCAATTTTTCNTTCTTTTTTTATGTTTTGCAGATCATTAACTGCATTTAAAATTTCATTAATAGTATACTCTTCTTTCATTGATTAANTATATCATTAGCTATATAAAAATAAAACAATTAAAAAATATGAATGACAAAAATATAGAATTAATCGCAAATAAATTAGTGAAAGCTTTTTTAAAAAATAAAATTATTTCACCTATTCCAAGTCGATATACAAAAAAAATTGTTCAAGCAGAAAAACTTAAAAAACTTTGTGAAAGTAAAATAAAAAGACCTATTATTGGTTTTAAAGCGGGNGGAACTGGAATACCATTATTAAAAAAATTAAANGAAAAAGAACCTTTTTATGCAACAGTTTATAAACACAATTTTTTAAAAAATAAGAAAACTGTTAGAATTAATAAATATACATTGGGTATTGAACTAGAAGTNTGTTATTTAATTAAAAAAGATTTCTNTAAATNNAAAAAANTTGTTACAAAAAAAAATATAATGAAATATATTACNCANATGGCTCCCTGNATTGAAGTTGTNGGCTATAGACAAAGAAAAAAAGGAATNAGATCNTTAGGAGATCTCTGTTCTGATTTTGGNGCTAATGTCAAATTTGTAATTGGTAAAAAAAAGAAATTTAAAAATATTAAATTAAATAATTTAAAAACTAATATTTCAAACAATAAGATTAATCACTCGGTCAATGGAAATACTAATACTGTTTATGTTAATCCTATCAATGCTTTAAAATTTGTTTTGAATAAACTAAGAAATGATAAAGTTAAAATAAATAAAAATTTTTATGTTTTTACAGGTTCAACAGTTGGCGTTGTTCCGATTTTAGGAAAAGGTTTTTATACAGGTAAAATAGAAAAATTTGGTTCTGTTAAAACTAAAATAATTTAACTGGATAAGAAATAACCAACGGTACCAATAATTAGTATTGAAACGACATATTTTATTCTTTTAATCAGTAAATCTTTTTTTTCCCCATCAAACTTTCTTTTTGATAAAAAATAGATATTCGTCTCATGACTATTTCTAAACTTTGGTCTCAGCGGAGAAGGAATAGTCTTATTTTGTATATGTTTGAATTTTTTAGGATTAATTTGCAACATACCTATATAAACCTTATTTATTAAATGTTATCAACAACCTTCTAGCATAGGGTGCGTCATTAATGCAAATGATAATCATTATCATTATCATGTAAGTTGCGAACTATTATCAACTAATAAAAAAAGAGAATAAATGAAAAAAATATCAATAATGGTTTATGCATTATTATTTGCTTTTACTAGCAACTTATTTGCTAACGAAGTAAATATATTCAGTGCAAGACACTATGACTCAGATGTTCAACTTTATGAAAAATTTACAGCTAAGACTGGAATTAAAGTAAATGTAGTATCTGGCAAGTCAGGAGCTTTAGAAAAAAGGATAATTGAAGAGGGAGC
>NZIO01000060.1 GCA_002689925.1 Candidatus Pelagibacter sp. | reverse complement strand
CAAGTTGGGTAAAGCATTTAACTACTGACACTGACTCAGCGACAGAAGGAATGCAAGTTGCCGGAGAGATTTATCCTATGGTTGGAACTGAAGGATGGCTACTCCTAATTGCTGTTGTTATTTGGTTAGCTTGGCACATTGCTACTGGCAATGGTGAAGCTGAAGAGCATAAAAAATTATCTAGGAAATCACCTGGAGCAAATGCTCATAAAAATAACATTAGTGAATGGTAATTTAAAATAGAGATTTGGGCGCTACTTAATTGTAGCGCCCCTTTTTTTTTATATGAAACTTCAAAATAATAAAGATAAAAAATTAAGGCCAAGAAAAATGCAAGGAGTTGCTTTTCCAAAAGCTAAGTATGGTGTTTATATTGCCTTTACACTAATTTTTTTAATCTTATTAATAATTTATAAAGATCTAATATTGTAATTAATTTTATGACAAAAAATTTATCTAGAATAGCTAAACAAAAAAAAATTAAATATTTTTTAATAAGTTTTGTTGATTTATTTGGTGTACTAAGATCAAAGCTAGTACCTGCTCAATCTATTAAAGAAATGCAAAAAAATGGTGCTGGATTTGCTGGGTTTGCAACATGGTTAGATATGACACCTGCAGATAGTGATATGTTTGCTATACCTGATCCAGATAGTTTGATTCAGTTGCCTTGGAAAAAAGAAATAGGTTGGTTAGCTTCAGATCTTTGGATGAATGGAAAGCCAGTTGATGCATCACCTAGAGTTATGTTGAAAAATCAAATTAAAGAATTAGCAAAAAATAATTTAGTACTTAAATCTGGAGTAGAATGTGAATATTTTTTAATTAATAAAGATGGAAACTCAATAGCGGATGCTAATGATATTCAATCAAAACCTTGTTACGACCAATCTGCGCTAATGCGCCAATATGATTTGATTAAAGAAATATGTGACTCAATGATAAGTTTAGGTTGGAATCCTTACCAAAATGATCATGAAGATGCAAACGGTCAGTTTGAAATGAATTGGGACTATACAGATTCTTTAGAGACAGCAGACAGACATGTGTTTTTTAAATTTATGGTAAAATCTATTGCAGAAAAACATGGTATAAGAGCCACGTTTATGCCTAAACCTTTTGAAAATTTAACAGGAAATGGATGTCATGCCCATGTATCTTTATGGGAAAATGATAAAAATGTTTTTTTAGATAAAGGAAATAAATTAGGTTTAGCCAAAAAAGCTTATAATTTCATTGGTGGAATAATTAATTCTGCTGAAGCTCTAACTGCTCTTTTTAATCCAACAATAAACAGCTATAGAAGAATAGATGCTCCCACAACTACTTCTGGAGCAACTTGGTCTCCTAGTAAAATTTCTTATAGTGGTAATAACAGGACTCATATGATTAGAGTGCCAGAACCTGGTAGATTTGAACTTAGATTAATGGATGGTTCTGTTAACCCATATCTTCTTCAGGCAGGAATAATAGCAGCAGGAAAAGATGGAATGGAAAGAAAAAGTGACCCAGGTGAACCATTAAATATAAATATGTACACAGAATCTGACAACTATCCAAATTTAAAAAAACTGCCTTCAGATTTAGAAACTGCTTTGAAATATCTAAGTGAAAATAAAGTTATGAATGAAAGTTTTGGACCGTCAAATATAAAGAGTTATATAAAACTAAGACAAAAAGAATTAAAAGAGTTTAACTCAGATAATTCATTTTCAAAGAAAAACCCAATAACTGATTGGGAAAAAGATAATACTTTAGATTGCTAATAAATAATAATTAAAAAAATTTATTTTACTCTTTGTGTTTGTTCACCAAGAAGATCTATTTTTAATTTCATTGTATCACCTGGTTTTAAAAACTTAGGTGGTTTTTTACCCATTCCAACACCAGGTGGCGTTCCTGTTGTAATGATATCTCCAGGTTGAAGAGACATAAAATTACTCAAGTACGCTATTATATATTTCATCTTAAATATCATATTTTTAGTATTACCTTTTTGCATTATCTCTTCATTCACACTTAAGGAAAGATTCAAATTATTAATATCTGGTATTTCATCTTTTGTTACCAAATAAGGTCCTATTGGACCAAAGGTATCTGCTGATTTTCCTTTAACCCATTGACCACTTCTTTCAATTTGAAACTCTCTCTCACTAATATCATTTACTAAACAATACCCGTAAATAAAATCATCTGCTTCCGACTCACTAATATATTTTGCTTCTTTTCCAACTACAAAAGCAATTTCTACTTCCCAATCTGTTTTTTTTGAATTTTTTGGGATAATAACATCATCATTTGGTCCAATAATTGAACTAGTTGCTTTCATAAAAACAATAGGTTCTGGTGGTGGCTCAGCTCCAGTTTCTGCAGCATGATCAGAGTAATTTAAACCTATGCCAATAAATTTTCCTGGTTTATGTACACAAGGTCCAATTCTTGTTGAGTTTGAGATTTCAGGTAAAGTTTCAAGATCAATCTTTTTAATTTTATTTAGTGTTTCAAAATTAATATTATTTACATCAAAATCTTTAACTAAAGATGAAAGGTCTCTAATTACACCATTTTTATCTAATGCAGCTGCTTTTTCACTTCCTTTATTTCCACATCTTAATAGTTTCATAATATATCAAGCTTATATCAAAAAAAAATTTAATCTCCAATTAAATGATGATTCAAAACTCTTAAATGATCGTTAATTCGGTGTTCAAATAAATATAAACCCTGCCAAGTTCCTAAAACTAATTCTTTATTTTTAACACTTAAGGTAATTTGAGTATTTGTGAGTGACGATTTTATATGAGATGGCATATCATCTTTACCTTCGGCTGTATGCTTATACAAGCTATTGTCCATTGGAGCTAATTTATCAAAAAAAAATTTTAAATCATCCAAAACATCAGGATCAGCATTTTCTTGTATAATCAATGAAGCGCTTGTATGTAGAATACTTATATTAAGTAATCCCTCTTTAATTTGCTGACCACTTAACCATTTTGATGTTTTGTCAGTAAAATTATACAATCCCTGCCCTGTGGTATTAATATTAAGTTTATAAAAAACTTGTTTCATTAATATTTATTAAATTCTTGTTTATAATCAGTCCTAGGTTTTTTTCTTAAACCAAAAGGACCTGGAATAAATAGAGTTAAAGGCTTTGTTTTGGGATCTAAATCAACCCTATGCAAATTATCTGCTGATCTAAATCCTATATAACCTGGTGGCCTCCAATACTTACCATCCTTCAACGTTTCCCAGTACCCATCTCTTATTACGAATGTTATATAAGGGCAAAGATGATTATGAACTCCTTCACCATGATCATTATCTAACATTTCATGAATTATGATATTAAAAGGAAACCATCTAGGTCTTCTTCTAAATAAAACATAATATCTATTCATCCAAGGTTTAGCTTTTGAAAATTCAGGGTGATTTGGTCCTCTATCTAAAACAACTTTCTTTCTTCCTAATTTTTCTAATAATTTTAAAAACATTTAATCTTATCACCAACTTTAATAATAGAAGAATTAAGAATTTCACATCTTAAGCCTCCTCTTCTTAAAAACTCTTTGATTATATTATCTTTGCCTAAATTTTTTTCTAGATTTTTACATGGTCTACAAAGGTCAATAACTTCTACTTTAACCTCCCCTATTAAAAGTTTTTTACCAACTAAGTCATTTAATCTAATACCTTTAGTAATTATATTTCTCCTAAAATTTATATAAGGAATTGTTAAATCAAATTTCTCATTATAATAATCTATATTTTCACTCTCTATTAAGGATAATTGATTATATGGATCATTATAGTCATGAAAATGTCTATCACCAACTATTCCTTTTCCAGATTCTAATTCAATCTTATTGACTTTTGTTATTTCTTTACCAGAAAATTTAGATATTCCAATTTCAAATACTTCAGACATTATTAATTGTTTTTTGTTAAATTCTTCTTTAATTTTTCTTTAAATACTAAATCATTTTTTTCAAATCTTAATAAATTTTCTTTTATAAAGTTATCCATCATTTTTTTTTTATTATCTTCAAAATTTACAACTTTTCTTTTACTTAAATCAATATATATCGATAATACTTCTATTGTGGCTGAGACATGTTTCTTAATTTTATTTACCATTGACATTTTATAATGAATTCTTTTTTCATCATGATCAAAATATGTTAAAAAAATATCAACTTCCTCATTAAGTTTTACTTCATTTTTGTAAATGTTGTTTGTTTCTATTGTAAATGTACTTTTTTTATCTTTTCGAGCAGATACACTGCCCATATCAAATTTATTTAGAATAACTTCAGAAGCTTTCTCAAAAATTAAAACATAATAAGCAACATTAAGATGCTTATTATAATCCGTCCAGTCATTCAAAATTTTTTCTGTTTTTAAAAGCATTTATTTTACCAAGAAGAATTTGGTCTATTTAAAAAATTAATTTCTTCTTTAGTAGACTCCCTTCCTAAAACTTTATTTCTATGAGGGTATCTATTAAATTTTTTTATTGCACTAGTATGATCTTTCCAAAATTTTTTGATTTTATCTAGTCCTGAATGATCTTTTAAATATTTTTCTAATAAATAATAAGCCATCTCGTGATCAGTAATTTCTTCACTATGTATAAGTGGTAAAATCATAAAAAATCTTTGATGAACATCCATGTCTTCAAGAAAACCAGCATAGACAGCTTCATTCACAATTAATCTTGTTTTATGATCTTGTTCGAATGCCTTTTTATTATCCCTAAATATATTTCTTGAAAACTGGTCAAAAAGAATTACCAAAGCTAAACATTCTAGTGGAGTATCTTGCCAATCATCATAATCATTTGCACTAGCTATTTCATAATCCTTTAAAAATTTTTTTTTAATTAACTGATCAAAATCAACATCCTTTTTAAATCTTTTTTCTGGCTCTGTTTCTTTAAACCAAAAGTCTAATATTTGTTGTGCTTTAGCATTCATAACTAGTGATTTATAATTTTATTCTTAAATTTAGAATATAATATTTTTGAATAGTTGTTCATATTAGTCATATTATCTTTGGCTGCTTTATCAAACTTTTCTAAGGCTCCTTTGCCTAACTGTTGTTCAAGGGCAGTTTTATACTCTGTCACACAGCCCCATTCATTTACTGTGGTGTCTTTAATTTCTATGTGAAATTGAATGCCATATGCATGATCTTGATACTTAAAAATTTGACACTTTGTTATAGGTGATGATGCTAATATTGTTACATCGTTATTTTTTTCAAGTTCATCGACTTCATATGAGTGCCATTGTAAACTTTTTATTTTTTGTGGAAAAGAAGAAAATAATTCATCATTTTTTTTACTTTCTAAAAAATTAATATCCATTATTCCTATTTCAGATTTTTTTGATTTAATTACTTTTCCTCCAACGACTTCACCAAGTAGTTGGCACCCTAAACAAAAACCCAGATAAGGTTTTTTTAAATCTATAACAAATTTTTTTATTTTATTTTTTTCTTCTATAAGCCAAGGATAATCTTTTTCCATCCAAGTATCCATTGGACCTCCCATACAAAACATAGCATCAAATTTTGTCAAATCATCAGGAATTTTTTCTCCTTCATCTAATTGAATAGTTGTGAGCTTTACATTATCAGCTAACATTAAATCTTTTATGTACCCTGGGTCTTCTATCTTAATATGCTGTAAAATAATAATTTCCATTTATTTATTTAAATTCTGATTTTAATAATTTAAGTATTTTATTGTGAATAGTTTTGTTTGCTGAAGCTAAAATATTTCCTCCTTTAGAAGCATTTTTATTTTTCCAAGTTGTTACTACTCCACCAGCAGATTCAATAATTGAAATCAATGGATGTATATCCCAAATTTTATTAGAACTTTGAGCTACAACATCTAATTTTCCTTCAGCAACCTGACAATAACTCAATGCATCACAACAAGGGTACTCAACTAAATCTATAAATTTACTAACCTTCATTTGTTTTTTTAAAGAAAATCCATATAAGCCTGCAGCTACTTTTATTTTTGAAAAAGATTTATTGTTTAAAGATTTTAGTATTTTTTTATTTTTTTTTTGAACCAAATAAGATTTGTGATTAGGCCCAGTTATATAATATTTGTTCAATACAGGAAAGTTTGCTAATCCTAATAATGGAGTTCCGTTATGATCTAAACTTATTAAATTACTCCATGTTGGACCACCTATTATAAAAGATCTTGTTCCATCGATTGGATCAATAATCCAAGTAAAACCTGTTTTAGTTTTTACTTCTTTAAATTCTTCACCTCTTATTCCATCATTTGGAAATTTTTTTTTAATTAATCTTCTTAAAAATAATTCTAAATTTTTATCTATGCTTGTAACGGGGTCAAAAAGATTTTTTTTTTTAGATTTGTTGTTTATTTCGTAGCTACCTTTAAACTTCTTAAAAAAATTACTATTAATCTTTTGTGGTAAATTATTTAAAAATTTAAAATATAATTCTTTTTTTTTTTTATAAATAATATCCATTAAATTAATTTCAAAAAGCTAAAAAGATTGTAGCCCAATACCTGTCTTAGGATATGTATATAAATTATAATTTGCAGCTAGTTCTTCTCCACTTTTTATATCCTTAATACTAACCATATACATAAATCTTGCATAAACATTTGGATATAAATGCTCTCTTGATCCCTCAATATTTTTTACTTCACTTTTATCATCAGGTGGTGGAGCTGCATCACCAAATTTTAAAGTTGGTAAAACATTTGTAATCATCCTCGCAACATTTGGTGTGTCAGAATGATTGTAAAAACCACCTAAGGGTGTTCTCAAATAATTATTTTCAAATCTTTCATCTAAAATGTGAGTAACACCTATAAATGTATTAGATTTTATGTCTTTTGTTGCATATAGACCTAGCCCTTCAATTGGTGACTTTTTTATAGTTAAACCGTCTGGTAAAGGTCTGTACATTTTACTCCCTACAAGTATTGATAAACATCAAATAGAATAACAATTCTTATTTAAATGACAAGCTTTCAATTCTTTAAAAATTAGCGCTGCTTATTGTAATAATTTATAAAAAATATAAGCTCTGAAAATGAAAATTGAAATTATTGATAATAAAAAAATTTTTATTAATACTTCCAAAAATAATTTTGAGATCCATCCGCTATGGTTAAGAGAAAGAGCCAATACAAAAGAATTAATTGATCAATTAACTGAACAAAGAATCTATGACCCTTCTACTTTAAGTGAAACTATAACAATTAAAAAAGCAAACATTATAGAAGATTCTCTAAATATTGAATTTACAGATGGAACTTTATCTAATTTTAAAATAAGTGATTTATACAAAGAGCTTGATACTGAGACTATGATGAAAGGCCCTGCAAAAATTAAAACTTTGTGGAATAGTCAACTTAATAAAATACCAATAACAAACTTTAATAAAGATTTTGAAAGTAAAGAAACTTTTGAAATGCTTAAAAAATTTCACGAATATGGTTTTGTTGTAATTAAAAATGTACCGACAAAAGATAATTATATTGTTAATTTTGCAAACTCTATTGGGGCAATAAGACCAACAAACTTTGGTGTATATTTTGATGTTAAATCTATACCTGAATACAATGATTTAGCTTATACACCTATGCATTTATTTCCTCATACGGATAACCCTTACAGAAAACCTGTTCCATGCATTCAGCTATTGCATTGTATTGAAAATGAAGTTTCAGGAGGTCATTCAACTCTTGTAGATGGTTTTGCGATTGCTAATCATATTAAAGAAAAATTTAATGAGTATTTTGATATTTTAACATCAACAAAAGTTAGATTTAGATTTGTTGATAAAGATATAATTCTTGAAAACTGGGGAGAGTTGATTGAGTTAGATCAAAATAAAAACTTGAAGCAAGTAAGATATAATACAAAAATTGAATATGTTCCTCATTTGGATAAAAAAAGTTTAGAGCTATTTTATAATGCTAGAAAAAAAATGGGAGAACTTTGTTGTTCAAATGAATTTGAAATAAAATTTAAACTTGTGCCAGGTGATTTATTAATGATGGATAATCATAGAACTTTACATGGTAGAACAGCATATGATCCTAAAGAAGGAATGAGACATCTTCAAGGCGGTTATATAGATTTTGATTCTTCTGAAGGTAAATTAAGACACTTAGAAAGAAAGTTTAATTTTAAATGAAAAAAGTAAAATTTATTGAAATGAAAGATGGTACAAAAGAAGATTATATTCTTTTAGATAAACATGAAAAAAAGTTTATTGAAGGAACCGCTGAAAGAATTCTAAAATTCATGGGTGAATTAAAATCTACTTTAGAAGGATACCAGGTTTCTAGATTAGAGCACTCTTTGCAAACTGCTACACGTGCTCTTCATGATAAAGCAAATGATGAAATGATTGTTGCTGCATTGCTTCATGATATAGGTGATGAACTAGCTCCAGATAACCACTCAGAATATGCAGCATCTATATTAAAACCTTATGTGAGTAAAAAAACACATTGGATAATAGAAAAACATGGCGTGTTTCAATTATACTACTATGCTCATCATTTAGGTAAAAATCAAAATGAAAGAGATAAATATAAAGGACATCTATATTATAAAGATACTCTTGATTTTTGTGAAAAATGGGATCAAAAATCTTTTGATCCTAATTTTAAATCTTTAAAATTAAAAGATTTTGAACCTTATGTAAGAAAAGTATTTAGCAGAACTGCTTACTCTTTTTGGAAATAATTAAGGAGTTTTTTGGAAAATTTATTAAAAAAAGAAAATAGTCCTTATCTCAAACAACATGAAAATAACCCTGTTCACTGGTATCCGTGGGGGAAAGAAGCTTTAAATAAATCTAAAGAATTAAAAAAACCTATATTTTTAAGCGTTGGTTACGCAAGTTGCCATTGGTGTCACGTAATGGCTCATGAAAGCTTTGAAGATGAAGACACTGCTAAAATAATGAATGAAAAATATATTAATATAAAAGTAGATAGAGAAGAAAGACCAGATTTAGACCAGGTATTTCAAAAAAGTTTGGCTATTTTAACTGGCACACCAGGAGGATGGCCTTTATCAATGTTTTTAGATGAAAATGGAGTTCCTTTTTCAGGTGGGACTTACTTCCCTCCTAAACCAATGCATGGCAGACCCTCTTTTAAAGATATCTTAAATCAAGTTTCAGATTTTTACCAAAGTAATAGAGATAAAGTTATTCAACAAGTCACACAAATTAAAAAAATTTTTGATCAGGATCAAAGAAAATCTTCTGTTATTAGTCAAAACTTACTCCCCCACCTTGAGGCAATGATTAATTATGTGGATTATGAATGGGGAGGATTTAAAGGGAGCCCAAAATTCCCTCAATTTTATATTTTTGAAACTTTTTTACATTTCTATAAAAAAGATAAAGATCAAAAATTTTTTGATGCTGTAAAAATTTTAATCAATAATGTTTGTTCAAGAGGTTTATATGATCATTTACAAGGAGGAATTGCCAGATATTCAACAGATGAAAAATGGATAGCTCCACATTTTGAAAAAATGCTTTATGACAATATACTTTTTGTTAATTTAATAGGTCAACTTTATATTGAAGAGCCAAAAAAATATTATAAAGATAAACTAGTACAAACTGTAGAATTTATTAATAAGTCATTTAAAAATAAAGAAAATCTTTTAGGATCTGCTTATGATGCTGATAGCGAAGGAATTGAAGGAAAATATTATGTATGGGAAGGTAAAGATTTAAAAAAAATACTTAAAGAAGATTATGAATTTTTTGCAAAATATTATGATATTTCAGAGAATGGTAATTGGGAGGGAAAAAATATTTTAATTGAAAAAGAAACTAAACCAGAAAATGAAGATTTTCTAAAAATAATAGAAATTAAGCAAAAACTTTTAGAGTTGAGAGAAAAAAGACCAAAGCCTTTTTTTGACGATAAGACACAAATTGATTTAAATGCTTATTGGACAAGTACTCTGCTTTTTGTATCAGAAATTTTTAATAATGAAGATTGGAAAAAATTAGCTCTAACAAATTATAATATTATTAAGAAACTTACTAAAGATGAAGTTTATCACTGTTATAAAGAAAAGAATGGAGTAAAAGTTTTTCTTGATGACTATGTATATCTTTCACAACTAATGATTAATTTTTATGAAATCACTGGTGAGTTAAACTATTTAGATGAAGCAAAACAAATGCTCCAAAAAACCTGGGATTTATTTTATGACAAAAAAAATAAAATACTTCAAAAAAATCCTGTTGAAAAAAATGATCTGTTTGTTCCTCCTTCTGATGTAAATGATAATAATATACCTAATGGAAATAGTATATTTTTGTTAAATTGTAAAAAAGTTGAATTAATTACTGAGGAATCNCAATGGAAAAAAATGATAGAAACTTTAACGCAAAGTTTTCATTCATATTTAAATTTACAATCAACACAAATGGTTAGTTATATAAAAAATATAGATATGTGTGAAAACTTAATAACATTTACTTTGTTTGGAAATATTAAAAACATAAAAGAAATTCATAATTACATTAAAAGTAATTATCTAAAATCTTCTATAATTATCTACAAAAAAGATTCTAAAGAAAATCATTTACTTGTATGTAAAAATCAAACATGTTCAAATAAAATTAAAACCTTAAAAGAATTAAAATCTATTATAAAAGATTATGCAATTTAACGATCAAAAAAAAGGTATGCTTATGGCATTTACCGCTGTAATGTTTTTGACTCCAGATTCTCTTTTAATTCGTCTATCTAGTATCAGTTATTGGAATTTAATTTTTTATAGAGGAATTATTCCTTTTGCTCTTGTTTTTGTTGGATTATTGTTCGTTTATAAAGCTAATTTTTTTAAACAAACTTTAAGTAATAGCTGGCATGGAGTTGCTTACGCACTCATATTTACTGTAACAAATATTACCTTTGTCATTTCAATAGAAAGTACAAATGTTGCAAACACTTTAATTATGATTGCTTTGGCACCGATGTTATCTGCTATTCTTAGTTTTATTTTTTTAAAAGAAAATCCTGATAAAAAAACCTGGGTAGCTATTTTTATTACTACTTTGTCAGTGTTTTATATTTTTTATGACGCTCTGGATACTGGAGATATATTAGGAAATGCCTTAGGTTTACTTACAGCTTTAGGTTTAGCGATTGGGGCAGTAATCATAAGGTCTGCAAAAAAAATTAATTTAGTGCCATCTGCTATGTTTGGTAAGCTTTTAGTGGCTTTAATAGCTTTTTACTTTGCAGATAATTTAAGTCTAAAAGGCAGCGATCTAACATTTGTTCCACTTATGTGTGTAATGTGTGTAGCTATACCTTTTGTTCTTGTTACTATGGCTCCAAGATATATTACTGCTGCTGAGGTTAATCTATTTTTTTTATTAGAAACGATATTAGGCCCTATTTGGGTTTGGCTTGTAATAAAAGAACAACCTAGTATTGAAACTATCATTGGGGGAAGCATAATAATTATGACTATAGCAACACACTCCTTGCTAGCCATAAAAAAAACATAAATTAAATTTAACTACTTGCTTTATTATTATAAAGGAATAATCACTCATTAAATGTTTAAAGTTTTAAAAAATTCTTGGGCACTATTCACAGGTATTGGAATAGTTATGATTGCTCATGGCCTTCAAGGAAATTTAATGGGTGTCAGAGCAGTTATTGAAAACTTCAATGTAGTAACAACAGGTATTTTTATGTCTGGTTATTATGTTGGATACTTTTTNGGATCCTACTCAGCACCAAAATTAGTTGCTAAAGTTGGGCATATCAGAGTTTTTGCAGCTTTTGCTTCTATGGCTTCATTAAGTGTTTTGATAGTTGCTGTTTTTGTAAATCCAGTTGTCTGGACTTTTGCCAGATTTATAACTGGCTTAAGTTTGGTAAGTTGTTACATAGTTGCAGAAAGTTGGCTTAATGACCGAGCAACAAATAGAACTAGAGGTAAAATTTTATCTGCATATATGATTACCTTGTTTACNGGTTTAGGTATAGGAATGCTTTTACTAAATTTTGATAGTCCAAAAAATTATGAACCTTTTATTTTAGTTTCTCTTTTACTTTCAATTTCATTAATACCTATTTTGTTAACTAAACGTCCTGCTCCAAAATTTAAAAAGATTGGAACAATAAAGATAAAACAACTTTATAATATTTCACCTCTAGGTGTTGTAAGTTCTTTTTGTACAGGAGTAATTCATTCTGTGCTATTTTCTTTAGCAGCAGTTTATGCAGCTATTATTAAATTTACTGTTTTTGAGATATCATTATTATTATTTTTAGTAACTCTTTCTGGGGTATTTACACAAGGTCCTATTGGTTACCTATCTGATAAGTTTGACAGAAGACTAGTTATAGTTTTAACAGCTTTGGGTGGTGGTTTTTTTTCAATTTTAGCAATAATTGTTTCAGGGGAATCCCTTCAAGTTATGTATTTAGCAAATAACTGGGGATTGAATAAAACTCTTTTTTTTCTTGCTGTTGCTTTGTATTCTAGTTTAGCTCTACCACTATTTTCTCTTAACTTAGCACATACAAACGACTTTGTTCCAAAAGAAAAATTTGTTGCAGCTGGAGGTGGTTTACAATTAGTCTTTGGTATAGGTGCTATTGGTGGTCCTATTTTTTGTACAATTTTTATGAATTTAATTGGTATTAATGGGTTTTTTCTTTTTTTATTTATTTTCCATCTAATCATTGGTGTGTTTGGAATTTATAGAATGACAAAAAGACAAACAGAAGATAACCCAGATTCAACTTATACTACACTGCCTAGAACTATTACTCCACTTGGTCTTGAATTAGACCCGAGCACTGGTGCTGATCTTTCGACAGAAAAAAAAGATAGATAAGAAAAATACTAAATATATATCAATTAGTTTTTTTCTTGGTACCATTAATTAAATGATAAAGCTTTTAGGGATCGTGGTTCTGGGTTTGTTATTTAGTGCGAACTCATTTGCAGCTGATTGGAAAGTTAAAAATAAATGGAAAATTTCGTGTGGAATTGTTGATAAAGAATCTTTAGTAGTTAATGGTAAGCCAAAAACAAGATATGTAAAAAAAAAGGAATTTAAATTAGAGAGTGTAGTATTTAAACTTGACAAAGGTGATATAGGAAGTTGTCCAACTGACAAAAAACCAGTTATAGATAAATATGATTATTCTGGCAGACAAGAAATTACACATAGATTGCCGATAGGACAAACGATATTTGAAACAGATATTTATATCAAAGGAGCACCTCAATATAGATCAACTGTTTTTCAAATTCATGCCTGT
>NZIO01000059.1 GCA_002689925.1 Candidatus Pelagibacter sp. | reverse complement strand
TAACTGAAATTAGAAAAAAATCAGCAGAAGAAAAAATTAAGCAACTAAAAAATCAAGCTCTTAAAGATGTAAAGAATGCTTCTATAAAAATTACAATTGAGTCGGTAAAAAATATTTTAAAAAACTCAATAGATAAAGAAAAACTTGATTTAATTTATAAAGAAAATTTAGATAAAGCAAAAACTGCTTTATACAAAATAAAAACCTAAAATATTTATAAAAAATACATAAACAAAACCTTTTTTTAATAAAAAATTTTTCTTTATCCAACAAATATCTATATATTGAGTAAATAATTTTAATTTAATTATATTTAATATGAAAAAATCTATAGTAATTGGTTCTGGATTTGGAGGTTTGGCTGCAGCATTAAGACTCCGAGCAAAAAATCACAATGTAACATTAATTGAAAAACATCAAGATCTTGGTGGAAGAGCTAGAGTATTTAAAAAAAATGGTTTTACTTTCGATGGAGGTCCAACAGTAATTACAGCACCCTACTTAATTAATGAACTTTTTGAACTATTTAATAAAAATCCTAAAGATTATATAGAAATGACTCCACTTAAAATTTGGTACAGATTTATTTTTGAAGATGGAATGTACTTTAATTATTCTGGTGATGAAAATTTGATGAAAAATCAAATTGAAAAAATTAATAAAAATGACGTTAAAGGCTATGAAAATCTTGTAAAATTTACAAAAAAAATTTTCGACAAAGGTTTTACAGAGCTTTCTTCTGTTCCATTTAATAAACCTTTCTTTATGCTAAAACAGTTACCCTCATTATTAAATCTTAAAAGCTATAAATCTCTTTATTCATTTGTTTCTTCATATGTGAAAAATGAAAAATTAAGACGTATTTTAAGTATGCATCCACTGCTGGTTGGTGGCAACCCTTTTACAACCACTTCTATTTATGGACTTATTTTATATTTAGAGAAAAAATGGGGTATTCACTATTCAATGGGAGGTACTGGAAAAATTATTGAAGGACTCGAAAGATTAATGATAGAAGAAAAAATTGAAATAATTAAAGGCACAGAAGTAACAAAAATAATTTTAAATAATAATAAAATTCAAGGAGTTAGGACTAACAATAAAAAAGAGATTTATGCTGATAATGTTATTTGTAATGCTGATCCACCATCTGTTTATGAAAAACTATTAAATAATCCTAAGTTTAACTATCTGTTTAAATGGAAAAAAAAACGTATGGAATATTCAATGGGTTTATTTGTTTATTATTTTGGAACTAAAAAAGTATATGAAGGTGTAGAACACCATACTATTAAATTTGGTAAAAAATATAAAGAACACTTAAATGATATTTTTAATAATAAAAAATTAAATAATGATATTAGTTATTACCTCCACCGACCTACTGCTACAGACAAAGCTATGGCTCCAGAAAAACATGATTGTTTTTATGTTTTAGTTCCAGTGCCAAATAACCAATCCAAAATTGATTGGTCTATAGAAGGAGAAAAAATAAAAAATCTAGTGATAGATAAAATGGAACAAAATCTTTTACCTAATCTTCGAAATAATATTATTGAAGATTTTTACTTAACACCAGATTATTTTGAAAAAGAATTAAATACTAAATATGGATCAGGATTTTCTATTCAACCTAAATTTAGTCAATCAGCTTATTTTAGATTTCACAATAAATCAGAAATATGTGATGGGCTTTATTTTGTTGGTGCAGGAACTCACCCAGGGGCAGGTGTACCTGGAGTATTATCTTCAGCAAAGGTTCTAGATAAAATTTTATAATGTCTAAAGACTATTTATCGAAATATGCAAAATCTTTTAAATGGGCAGGGTTTTTTTTACCAAAAAAAACATATCAGAGTTGTTCTATCCTTTATGATTTTTGTAGAACAATGGATAATATTGCTGACCAAGAATTAGAATTAATTATAAGAATAAAACAATTTAAAGAGTTCAAAGATAATTTTACAAATAAAAATTTTACTAATCAAATTATTAAAAATATATATAAATTAATAGATGATTTTAAGATATCAAAAAAAATTATTTACGATTTATTTGATGGAATTGAATCTGATTTAAAAAAAGAGGTAAAAATTAACTCAAAAAAAGAGTTGTTAATTTATTCATATAGAGTTGCAGGTACAGTGGGATTAATGATGGCAAAAATACTAAATGTGAAAAAAGAGACTTCCCTTAAAGCAGCAATAGATTTAGGAATTGCTATGCAATTAACAAATATTGCTAGGGATGTGGTTGAAGATGAGATGAAAAATAGAAAATATATAGAATCTAATTTTGAATCTATAAAAAATACTTTAATAATTGCTGATGACTTCTATAAAAGCTCATTTTCATCAATTGGTGATATTCCAATTAATTATAGGTTTGCCATTTTAGTTGCGAGAAGAGTTTATCGAGAAATTGGAAATAATATTTTAAAAAAAAGAAATATTGAAAATTATAATAAATCTGGAAAGATATATGTATCTAATTTGGGAAAATTTTTTCAAACAATACTATCTATTTTTGATTTTTTCATACTTTTAGTTATGAAATCAAGTGTACATAATAAAAAGGCTGATCATCAAATAATTAATGAGGTAATAAATTTGCATGAAAGAATTTGACTATATAATTATAGGTGGTGGCTGTTCTGGCCTATCATTAGCATATGAGTTAGAGATTCATAAAAAACTAGATAATAAAACATTAGCCATAGTAGAACCAAGAATAGAATACAAACGAGATAAAACATGGTCTTTTTGGAAAGTTAGCCCTCATAATTTCGAAGATTGTGTTAAAAAAAATTGGAAAGAATTTTCTATAAAAATACCTTCTGATTCTAAAATTATTAAATGTGATAATTTTCCCTATCAAAGTATAGATAGTGGGCTATTTTATAAAAAAATAATTAATAGATTAAAAAAAAATAAAAATATTTTTTTTTATAAAGACACAAAAAACTTAGACTCAAGTAACTCATTTATTTTTAATAGTGTTCCATCTATTAAAGAAAATAGAAATAACCTTTGGCAACATTTTTATGGCGTTGAAATTGAAACACAAGATAATTTTTTTAATGAAAATGTTATTTGTTTAATGGATTTTGATTGTGATCAAAAAAATAATGTTCATTTCTTTTACTTTCTACCTAGCACAAAAAATAAAGCGTTAGTTGAAACTACCTGGATATCTAAAAATGATGATAACTCTTTAAAAGATTATGATATTCAAATTAAAAATTATATTAATAATCGACTAAGACTAAAAAACTATAAAATAAACTATAGTGAAGAAGGATCCATACCATTATTCTATCCTTTAAATATTAGAGAAAAAAATATAATAAATATAGGAACTGCTGGTGGTATGACACGATTAAGTACGGGTTATACTTTTTTAAATATTCAGGACCAAAGTAAATACATAAGAGAAAATATTGAAAATATTAGAAATTTAAAAATTTTTAAAATTGGTAAAAAATATCAAATACTGGATAAATTATTTTTAAAAGTGTTAAGAAACTATCCGCAAAAAATGCCTGCTATATTCTTTAAAATGTTTTCTGGTTCAGCACACAATATTATAAAATTTTTATCTAATAAAAGTAATATTTTAGAAGATTTAACAATAATTTTAAAAATGCCCAAATTAATTTTTATAAAAGCAATCTGGAAAAAATAAGATGATAAAAAAAATAAATTTCTATCATTCGTTAATTTTTTTTAATATTTGTATTTTTTCTTCTGCTTTTGCTTTTGTAAGAAACAACAATTTTATAATACTATGTTTATTTTTAATATTAACTCTAGGTATTTCTCATGGGTCTTTAGATAACATTAAAGGTAAAAAACTTTTGAAAATTCTAGATATAAAATCTATGTCCATATTTTACATTGGATATTCACTAATTAGCTTATTTATAATACTAGTTTGGATTTTATTCCCAAAAACACTTTTATTCATCTTTATAATAGTTTCTTCGTATCATTTTGGAAAAGAAGATATGAGTTTTATAAAAAAAGAAAAAAAAATTTATGATGAAATTTTATATTTTTTAAAAGGTTCGGTGGTGATAGTCTCTCCATTACTTTTTCATAAAATTGAAACTATATTAATATTTCAATCTTTAAACTTTAATATTTCAGGAATCATTTTTATTGAAAATATAATTTTATATATTTTATTATTCTTAAGTTTTTTTTCTTGTTTATTTTTATTTTTTAAAAAAAAAATAGCAATAAAGTTCATTTTACTAATGGATTTTTTTTCAATACTAATTTTAAATTATTTTTTAAACCCACTTGTGGCATTTACAATATATTTTTGCTTTTTACATTCAATAAGACACTCTTTATCATTAGTCTTTCAACTAAACAAAAATATCCAAAAAGGTTTTCTTTTATTTCTTAAAAAAGCTCTTCCTTTATCAGTAATTACTGCGTTGCTTTATCTTATTTCTTTATATTTTTTAAATAATTACTACGAATTAAATGAATCCATATACAAAGTTATATTTATTGGATTGGCGTCACTAACATTTCCGCATATATTGCTTGAATATTTAATTGAAAAAAATGAAAAATAAAATTAATATTTATTTAGCTGCTCCAAGAGGTTTTTGTGCTGGTGTTGAACGCGCAATTGAAATAGTAAAAAAAAGTCTTAAGAAATATGGAGCTCCCGTTTATGTTCGTCATGAAATAGTTCATAACAAATATGTGGTTGAAAATTTAAAAAAGTTAGGAGCTAAGTTTGTTGAAGAATTGGATGAAATAAAAGATAAAAGCAGACCTGTTATATTTTCTGCACATGGAGTTCCTAAATCTGTTCCATATAATGCAAATAAGAAACAAATAGAATTTATAGATGCTACTTGTCCACTAGTTACTAAGGTTCATCGTGAAGCTGAAAATTTATATGAACAGGGCTTTAAAATTTTACTAATAGGACATGCAAACCACCCTGAAGTCGTTGGAACTATGGGTCAGTTACCTCCTGGGGCAATTGATTTAATTCAAAATGATGAAGAAGCATTAAAATATAAGCGCTCAAATATTAATAAAAACTATGCTTATATTACTCAAACAACACTTTCTGTTGATGATGCTAAAAAAATCATAAAAATACTTAAAGAAAAATTTCCATCTATAAGAGAGCCGATAAAAAATGATATATGTTATGCCACAACAAACAGACAAACTGCAGTAAAAAAAATAGCACCAAAATGTGACATATTCTTTGTTGTTGGGAGTAAAAATTCTTCTAATTCAGTTAGATTAGTTGAGGTAGCAAAAAAATCTGGCTGCCAAGAATCTTTTTTAATTTCTTCACAGGAAGATATACCAATTAAAAAAATTAAAAGCTCTTTAAATATTGGAATTTCTTCGGGAGCCTCTGCTCCAGAAATACTTGTTAATAAATTAATAGAATCAATTAAAGAAATATCTACTGTAACTGTAAATGAAGTTGAAGTTGTTAAAGAAAAAGTTTTTTTTAAAATACCAAATAAATTACAATAAACTAAATGGCAATTTATACTAAACTTAAAGAAGAAGATGTGAATAATTTTTTCTTAAAATATGATTTAGGAAAAGTTTTAGAGTACAAGGGAATACAGGAAGGAATTGAAAATACAAATTATTTTATTAAAACGGAAAAAGGTAAATATATACTTACTATATACGAAAAAAGAGTTAATGAAAAAGATCTTCCATTTTTTATAAATTTAATGCGCAATTTATACAAATTTGATTTTAAATGTCCAAGACCAATTAAAAATAATGACCAAAATTATATTACACATATTCACGGCAAAAATGCTGCTGTAGTAACTTTTATTAACGGTTCCTCTAAAAAAACTTTAAGTCCACAAAACTGCTATGAAGTTGGTGTTGAAACTGCAAAGCTACACCTCATTACCAAAAATATGAAAATAAATAGAGATAATAGTCTCTCAATTAAATCTTGGCCTAAATTATTTGATAGAATAAAAAATGATTGCTTAAAAATACATAACAATATGTCAGATATAATTGAGTTATCATTAAAAGAAATAGAAAAAAATTGGCCTAAAAACTTACCATCAGGAATAATACATGCAGATTTATTTCCTGATAATATTTTTTTTAAAGATGAAAAAATTAGTGGAATTATAGATTTTTATTTTTCATGTAATGATTTTTACTGCTTTGAGATAGCAGTATGCATTAATGCTTTATGCTTTGATGGAAGAAAAGAAAATTTAAGTTTTAATATTACAAAATCAAAAAAATTTTTAGATGGATACTCTAGCATTAGAAAAATTACTTTAAATGAAAAAAATAATCTCAAAATACTATCTCAAGGGGCTGCAATGAGATTTTTACTAACTAGAGTGTTTGATTTTATCAATTCTAGCTCCGGAGCTATTGTTACTATTAAAGATCCAATTGAATATTTGAAAAGATTAGAATTTCATTCACAGGTAAAAGATTTTAATGACTACTATATATAAAAGATATGATTGAAATATATACTGATGGAGCGTGTTTAGGAAATCCAGGTCCAGGAGGCTGGGCAGCAATTATTTTAATTAATGGTAATCAAAAAGTAATTTCTGGACAATCAGTAAAAACAACAAATAACCGAATGGAATTAACAGCATCGATAAAATCACTTGAATATTTTAAATCAAAAAAAAAAATTTGCATATATACAGACTCTAAATATTTAAAAGATGGAATTACTAAATGGATCATCAAATGGGAAAAAAATAATTGGAAAAATTCAAAAAAACAAGATGTTAAAAACAAAGATCTTTGGGAAAAATTAAAGATTCTAATTAAACTTCATGAGGTTAGTTGGAGTTGGGTTAAAGCTCATTCAACAAACTCTTTTAATAATTTAGCTGATAAATTTGCAAAAGAAGCTATTAAATCCTAACTTTCAACAATATTTAAAATATATTTTTTTACTTTATTAATGTTATTAGGAAAAATTTTATAGTTTTCTTTTAACCTCATAATACTATTAATATTTTTAGGAAGGTGGGGTTTTTTTCCAGTTGCTTTTTTTACCGACAAAGGAAATTTACTAGCATGGGCAGTGGCTAGAACAATATTTTTTCCTGAAATATTTAATTTATCTTTAACACCTATTCCAATAGCTGTATGTGGATCTATAAATACCTTAAATTTTTTATAAAAGTTTTTTATAACTTTTTTTGTATCTGCTTCTGACAAACTTTCAGAAAGAAAATCTTTATCTATAGCTTTCATTTGTTTTTTATTTAATTTAAATTGTTTTTTATTTTTAAGATCAAGCATCAATTGCAGTGTTCTTTTTGAATCACCAGAATTTAAATAAAACAATAATCGTTCAAAATTACTTGCCACTTGGATATCCATACTGGGTGAAATAGTTTTATGAGTTTTTTTTGGTTTATAAATTCCTGACCTCATAACTCTTTTTAATATATCATTTTTGTTTGTAGCAATTATAAGTTTATTTATTGGCAAGCCCATTTTTTTAGCAATAAACCCTGCAAAAATATCACCAAAATTTCCTGTCGGTACTGAAAAGTTAATTTTTTTTTCTTTTTTACTTTTCTTAAAATAACAAAAAAAATAATAAACTACCTGAGCTACTATTCTTGCCCAATTAATTGAATTCACTCCAGACATATTTATTTTTTTATTAAAAGATTTATCAAGAAAAAGATTTTTAACTAATGTTTGACAATTATCAAAGTTACCTTTAATTGCTAAATTAAAAACATTTTTATTTTTTGTTGTTGTCATAAATTTTCTTTGAACTTCAGAAATTCGTTTATAAGGATGTAATACAAAAATATTTAATTTCTTTTTTCCTTTTATTGCATTAATTGCTGCTGAACCTGTATCTCCTGAAGTTGCCACTATTATATTGATTTGTTCATCCGTCCTTTTTAAAATTTTATCATACATATTTCCTATTATCTGCATCGCTATATCTTTAAAAGCTAAAGTAGGTCCATGATACAATTCAAGTAGCTCTACATCTTTAAATTTATTAATACGCACAACATTTTTTACTCTAAACTTTGAGTATGCCTTTTTAACTATTTCTTTAATTTCTTGTTTATTAAAGGCTGAATTACAATATTTTGACAATATTTCTTCTGCGATCTCTTTGTAAGAAAAATTGCTCATTTTTTTAAGTTTTGTAGAAGAATACTTTGGTATATTTAAAGGAATATACAATCCTCCATCTGGTGCTAACCCTCTTATAAAAACTTCTCTAAAATTATATTTTTTATAGTTATTTCTAGTACTAATATATTTCATTCTTTTTTTTTAGTATAGAATCTCATTATTAGCTACCCTTAAAACTATTTTTTTAATTATGAGCTATTTTTTTATTGTAAACTCTTGATTATTTTTTTTTAAATATTTGTTCCACGCCCAATTAGCAAGACCAAGAACTGAAAGAGATCCCACAATTACTAAAATTGCTATTTGTGCTCCACCTCTATCAGATACGCATACAGCGCACATAGTGATAAAATTATTTATTTCTGGTGTTAAAATTTCCATTTAATTCTTTATTTTTTTAAATTCTTTTTTGCCGAAAAAAGTAAATTGAAGTATAACTTTTTTTGGTTTTTTTGCTATGATCTCTTTTGTCGCTTTTGGATCAATAAATAAAACGAGAGAATACTGCTTTTCTTCTCCAGGCTTTAAAGTTTGTAAATCATAACAAAAACAGTTTATTTTATTAAAATATTTACCTAAATACTTGGGATAATAGTTAAACACAGCAGCTCCACTGTTAGTTTTGCCAGAAAGGTTCCTAACATTATAATTTATTGTTGTTACTTTTCCTATTTCTAGGTTAATTTTGCTTTTCTCAGCATCAAATTTCCAAGGTAATTCAGGGTGAACACTAGTAATTAAATCTAGTTCTATAAATTGTTTTTTTGATGTTTCTTTTAAATTATTATTAAAAAAAAATAGATAGCAAATTAAAAGAAGGAAAATAAAACATACTATATAAAAAATAGCTGGTTTAATTTTTTTTTTCATTTTTAAACAATAAATTTGTTTTATATTAAGGCGTCCACTAAAATAGCTGTAAATATTATAAACAAGTAAAATATTGAATATCCAAAAATATGCTGTGACAATTTTTTTTCTTTAGATGAATTTTTTTCTCTCATTAACTTAAAGCATATAAACAAATAATAAGAACTCGATATCAATGAAACTAAAAAATATACAGTACCTGAATAATTTAAAAAATAGGGTGCTAAAGAAATCGGATATAAAAGAAGCGCGTATATAAAAATATTATATTTCGTTTTTAATACACCAGAAACTATTGGTAGCATCGGTATATTTGCTTTACGATAATCGTCACTTTTATACAGACTTAGTGCCCAAAAATGAGAAGGAGTCCAAATAAATATAATAAGAAATAATATTATTGGCTCTAAACTAATATTATTCATTGCAATCGCCCACCCTATTATTGGTGGTAGCGCACCAGCCGCACCGCCAATAACAATATTTTGTGGTGTTTTTCTTTTTAACCAAATTGTATATATAAAAACATAAAAAAGAATAGTAAGTGCTAGTACACTCGCTGCTACTAAATTAGAAAAAAAATATAAAGCTACTACTGAAATAATTGAACATGAAACTCCAAAAAGCAAAGCTTGATTTCTTGTTACTTTCCCAGTTGGAATAGGTCTAAGACATGTTCTGGTCATTAGAGAGTCTAGATCAGCCTCGTACCACATATTTAAAGCTCCTGCAGCTCCAGAGCCTAAAGCTACAAAAAATATTGCAATTAATGAAGGAATTAGATCAATTTGTTTTGGAGCAATCACCAAACCCACGACACAAGTAAAAATTACCAAAGACATTACTCTTGGCTTCATTAAATTGAATAAAGCTTTTATAAAATTGATATAATTTATCTTGATAGAAGTTAATTTATTCTCTGAAGAATGCATTTTATATAATTTATATGTAAATATTTTAGCTGCCTAATACAAAAAAAACAAATCTCGTAAATACTGTATATTCAGCCTCTGCAACCATTAATATAACAAAACAAGCGATAGCCGTCATTGGCCACAAAAGTACATTAACTAAAGTATAGCGCTCCCAAAACAAATGCATAAAAAAAGCCATTATTAATCCTGCTTTTAAAAACATAAAAAATAATATTAATGACCATCTAAGCATTCCCTGAAATTGATACCAGTCGACCATATAAGAAAAAAAACTAAGGACGAATAATAAACCCCAAATCCAAAGATAAATTCCTATTTTATGTGTTTCGTTATTTTCTTTTTTAATTTCATCCATAATTTAGTTTACCATAAATAAAAAAATGCAAAAATAAAAACCCATACTAAGTCTACAAAATGCCAATAAAGACCTAGAATCTCTATTGCAACATAATCTGATTTCATAGAAGTAAAAAAGCCTTTTTTTCCAGTGTCAAAGTCTCCTTTTAAAACTTTTCTTGCATAAATAAATAAAAAAATAACCCCAATAGAAACGTGTGTGCCATGAAAGCCAGTAATCATAAAAAAGTAAGATCCAAATTGTGGTGCTCCAAAAGGGTTTTCCCAGGGTCTAACACCTTCAGAAATTAATTTAGTCCACTCAAATGCTTGCATACCAACAAATGTAAGGCCACCTATAGCAGTAGCTAATATAAGGTATCCACACAATTTTCTATTTTTTTCGTATCCATACTTTACAGCTAACGCCATAGTTCCACTGCTTGTTATAAGAACAAATGTCATGATCGCTATTAATAATAAAGGCACAGGCACATGTCCTACATGAAGAGCAAAAACCTCACTTGGATTTGGCCAATCAATAACCGTAGACCCTCTACCTTTCATATAGGAAATCAGGAAACAACTAAAAATAAATGTATCACTTAAAAGAAAGAGCCACATCATGCCTTTCCCCCATTGAACACCTTTGAATGCAGTTTGATCAGACCCTAAATCACTAGAAACACTTTTCCAACCTTTTGGTAGTTTATCTAAAGCTAATTTTTCCATATTTTTCCTTATTTATTATGTAAACAACATTAAACCAAATAATACAAGCCAAACAAAAAGAAGAAAGTGCCAGTAAATTCCACAAAGTTCTAACATATGTTGCATCTTAGAAATTCTATAATTTCCTTTTAAAAATTTAGATGTTGTGTTGCCCCAAAAATACAGACCGCCAATTAAATGGAGGCCATGGAGGGTAGTGAAAAGATAAAAAAAGGCGTTAGCTACATTTGTGGTAGCATAATACCCTGAATTCATAAGTTGATACCAAACCAACAATTGACCTATTAAAAAAGAATATGCCAAAAAACCTATTAAATATAAACCATTCTTTGTTTTTTCATTTTCATTTTTTTTGAATGATTTTTGAGTAAAATAAAAAGCTATACTACTAAAAATTAAAATAAATGTATTAACCCAAAGAAGTAGAGGCTCTGGCATATTTCTCCAATCGTGCACTAACATTCTGTCAGAATAAGTGACAATGAATAAAGAAAAGATAACAGAACTTACTACCATTAATGTTCTCAAACCTAATTTGTATTTTGTTAGATCTAAAGTTTTACCCTCGTGAACATTATCTTTTTGAGACTGATCATTTTCCCAAGGTTTTTGTGTTAGTAGTTGAAATATACTTTCTTTTTTTTTCATGTTTTTTCAACTTTTGCTGTCATTACCTGGCTTGGAGGTGTGGTTTGGGTAATATAATCTTTGTCTGCACCAGGCACACTGTAATCATAAGGCCAACGATATACTTTTGGAAGCTCTTCTCCCCAATTACCATGCTCAGGTGGCATCTTTGGAGTAAGCCACTCCAAAGAGTTTGCTTTCCAAGGATTTCTTTCTGACTTTTTACCCAATTTTGTGCTGGTGATAAGATTATATAAAAATAATAACTGTGCAGCACCAACAACTAAAGCTGCAATAGTTATAAAAATATTTAAACTTACTGTAGACGTCTCTATATATGGACTATCATATATTTCAAAATATCTTCTTGGAACACCAATAAATCCTTGGTAATGCATTGGAAAATAAATTGCATAAGATCCAACAAAAGTTATCCAAAAATGTATTTTACCCATAGTTTCATCTAACATTCTTCCAGTTATCAAAGGATACCAGTGGTATATTGCTCCAAATACTACTAGAAGTGGTGCAATTCCCATTACCATATGAAAATGAGCTACAACGAAATAAGTATCTGACAGAGGAACATCAACTGTTACATTTCCTAAAAATAGACCAGTCAATCCTCCGTTTAAAAAAGTTACTATAAAAGCTAAAGAAAATAACATTGGTAAAGTTAAATGAACATTTCCTCTCCAAATTGTTAAAACCCAATTATAAACTTTAATTGCTGTAGGTACGGCAATAATTAAAGTTGTGGTAGCAAAAAAGAATCCAAACCAAGGGTTCATTCCACTGACATACATGTGGTGGGCCCAAACAAAAAAGCTTAAAGCTCCTATACCAACTATAGCCCATACCATCATTCTATAACCAAAAATATTTTTTCGTGAGTGAATAGATATTAAATCTGAAACTATTCCAAAAGCAGGTAATGCTACAATATAAACTTCTGGATGACCAAAAAACCAAAAAAGATGTTGAAATAAAATTGGGCTTCCTCCATCATAAGACAGCGTTTCTCCCATCGAAATCATTGCAGGCATAAAGAAACTTGTTCCCAACATATTATCTAAAGTCATCATTAAGCAGCCAACTAAAAGCGCTGGGAAAGCTAATAGCGCTAAAACAGTTGCAGTAAAAATTCCCCAGATTGTTAAAGGTAATCTCATTAAAGTCATTCCACGTGCACGAAGCTGCAAGACAGTAATTATGTAATTTAAGCCTCCCATCGTAAAGCCTGCCACGAACAATATTAAAGATATTAACATTAGTACAATTCCTAGGTTGCTTCCTGGTGTTCCAGATGTAATTGCTTGAGGAGGATATAACGTCCATCCTGCTCCAGTTGGACCTCCTGGTACAAAAAAACTTGAAAGTAATACGAGTACAGCAACAACAAACATCCAATAACTGAGCATGTTTACATAAGGGAATGCCATATCTCTTGATCCACACATTAATGGTATTAAGTAATTTCCAAAACCCCCTAAAAATAAAGCTGTTAAAAGATAAACTACCATTATCATTCCATGCATTGTTACAAACTGATAATAAGAGGCAGGATCTAAAAGACCCAAGCCTGGAAAAGCTAGCTGAATTCTCATTAACCATGAAAGAACCAAACCTAATAAACCTGTTCCTACTGCTGTCAAAGCATATTGAACACCAATATATTTGGCATCTTGTGAAAACACATAAGTAGTCCACCAACTATGAGAATGGTAGAGTTCTTGATCTGGTAATTCTGCTGGAGGAAGTTGGTCAACTTCTGCTGTTGATGTATATCCATCATTTGAACTATCTGCTACTGTATCTGACTTTGTTTCTATTTTATAATCATTATCATCCGACATTTTTTTCTCCTATATTAATTTTTTTTTACTAATTTTATTTCTGTTTTTTGTTCTTGGTTTTTAGCAAGCATATTCTCAAATGTAACTTGCTCAGCTAACCAAATATTATATTTTTCCTCATCATCTACAATAACTCTCCCCCTCATAGCATAATGCCCTGTTCCACAAAACTCAGCACATAGCACTTCAAAATCCCCTTCTCTAGTAGGGGTTAACCAATAAAAAGTCACCGTACCAGGAACCATGTCCATTTTTCCTCTAAACTGTGGAACATAAAAATTGTGAAGCACATCTAGCGCTCTTAATTCAAATTTTACAGGTACATCTATCTGTAAATGAAGTTCATCACTATCTACGATAAGATCATCTTTTCCATTTGGATCATCTAAAATTAATCCATATGGATTATCGTCATTTATAAATTTTATACTTGTTTTGCCTAAAACCCCATCTTCACCTGGTAGTCTGTATTTCCATCCCCATTGGTAGGCAACTACTTCAATTTTTAATGCATTTTCAGGAACACTTACGTAGTTTTTCCAAACTAAAAGTCCTGGTGCTAATAGCGCTATAATTCCTAGTGTTGTTAAAGCAGTTAATCTAAATTCTATTTTTTTATCTTCTGGCTTATATTCTGCTACTCTATCTTCTCTATATCTATATCGCCAAACGCAATATGCTAAAAATAAACATATAGCAACAAACACTGCTCCTGTGATCCAGAATGTCAAAATAATTGTATCATCCATTCCACCCCAATTGGATGCAATAGGTGTCCACCACCAAGGCGACCAAAAATGAAACACTACTGAGCCAACAGTTATCAAAATAAGAATTATTGCTACAAACATTTTAATTTTTTTCTAATCATTATTATTTTAAGCATTTTTTATTATTAAGATTGCTAATAAAACTATGCCAATTATTAAAAGATGATTCCCTAAATCCATTAAACTTACATTCGGATTTTTTCCATCAATTAAATTTCTCCAGCTCCAAGCTTTAGTCTTACGCTTAATAGAAATTTCTCTATCCTCTTGTTGTTTTTCCATTCTTAAAGAAACAGAAAATATAGAAAAATAAATAAACAACACCAAAAAAATAATTATTCCTGATAATAGTACGTAAGAAGTATTCATATTTAAAATTTTTTTTAATTAATTTATTAACAGCTTTTTACAATAAATATGTAATAATGCATATAATAATATAATTTTGCGACATTTTAGCATGCTAAAACTGTTACTATTTTTAAATTTATAGTTGAAAGCTAACAATACTGACTGCAGCAATAGCCGCAGTTTCAGTTCTCAAAATATTTTGACCTAGTGATATTGAGTGAGATTGATCAAATGAGAGAATATATTTTCTTTCTTTTTCAGTAAAGTCTCCTTCTGGACCAATTAATACGCAAATAGGACCTTGTTTTTTTCTTAATAAAATTTTATTCAAATCATTTTTTGATGAATTTAAATCACAAAATATTAATGTGCCATTTTTTGGAAATTCTAATAAAAAATTTTTTAATTTAATTGGACTTATAATTTTTGGAACATTCAATCTATTTGATTGTTCGCTAGATTCTATGAAAATTTTTTTCATTCTTTCTGTATTTAATTCTTTGGTAATAGATCTTTCGGAAATTATTGGTATAAAGTTTTCTACACCCAACTCAGTTGTTTTTTGAATCATAAAATTAAGTAAATTTTGTCTAATTGGAGAAAATGCTAACCATAAATTTTTACTGACTGCTTCGTTTCTAAGTTTGTCTAGAACTTTTATAAAAACTTTTTTACTTTCAAAATTTTTAATAACTACTTGCCACTCTCCCTGAATATTAAAAATTAAAAAACTATCACCAACTTTTAATCTCATTACATTCTTTATATAGTGAGATTGCTCCTTATTTAGCTGTGCCACTAAATCACTTTTAATCTTATCATAAAAATATAGTCTTATTTTTGTGTCCATGAAAATAAAATTATTAATATCCTTATTGATTATTATATTTTCATTAAACTATAATACTTTTGCAAAAACTATGAAAGATTTACCTTATCATCATTTGCCTGACGGTACCTTTAGAAATCCTGAGGGCTCTCCAGTACGAGACTCTTCTTTTAATTGGAGCTTTAAAGTTTTTAAAGAAGAAAAAAAGAAACTTAATATGAGTATCCCTGCTGATCATATTATTAACAAAAAAGAAGTTTTGGAGAATCTTAAAAAATATAAGGATGAAGATTATGTTGCTTGGATAGGGCATGCTACATTTTTAATCAAACTAGGAAATACTACTATAATTACTGATCCTGTTTTTGAAAAAAATATGGGACCTTTAATCTTTGGTCCTAAAAGATTTGTAGATCCTGCAATAAGTCTTAAAGAAATACCTAAGGTAAATTTATTTTTACTAACACACAATCACTATGACCACTTAAGTACCAGAACAATACAAAGATTTCCTTTCAAAGAAGCAAAAGTTTTAGCTCCACTTAAGCTTGGAAAATATTTTACAAAAAATGGTTTTAAAAATGTAAATGAAATGGATTGGTATGATAAAATAAAAGTAAATGATTTAAAAATTACTTTTGTTCCTGCGGTTCACTGGTCAAAAAGAAGTTTATGGGACACTAATAAAACATTATGGGGCAATTTCATAATAGAATATAAAAATAAAAAAATATTATTTGCTAGTGATACGGGTTATGGAAATATTTATAAAGAACTTGGAGAAAAGTACGGCCCTATTGATTTAACTTTTATTAATATTGGAGCCTATAATTTTTATCCTATGGCGCCCAAAAAAGATAAATCTATTTACCATACAAATCCTGAGGAAGCATTAAATATTGGACAGGATTTAAAAAGTAAGAAAGTGATTGGCATGCACTGGGGAACAGTTGTATTATCTCTTGAACCGATAATGGAACCACCTGTTCGGTTTAAAGCAAGTGCAGAAAAATATGGGTTTAAAAAAGAAGATGCCGTTATATTTAAAATTGGTGAAGTTAAAAAAATAGAAGACTTATTATGAAAATAGAAAATGTTAAAGCTTGTGTGTTCGATGCATATGGCACTCTATTTGATGTAAATTCAGCAGCAGCAAAATGTAAAGAAAAACTTGGAAGTAAATGGGAGGGTTTTGCAAATGCTTGGAGAACTACTCAACTTGAATATACATGGTTAAGAAGTATTATGAAAAAACATAAAAACTTCTGGGAAATTACCGAAGACTCTTTAGATCACACTATGGAAAGTTTCAAAATTAAAAAGGAAATGAGAAGTGAACTTTTAGATTTATATAAAAAACTTAGTCCCTACCCCGAGGTTAAAAAATGCTTAAATGGACTTAAAGAAAAAAAAATTAAAATATCAATTCTGTCCAATGGAACTCCTGATCTTCTAAAAGGATTGGTAGAAAGCAATAATATTCAAAATTATTTTGATGATATTTTTTCTATTGAATCAGTTGGTGTTTATAAACCTGATTCAAAAGTGTACGAAATTCCAATAAAAAAATACAACTGTAAATCTGAAAATATTTGTTTTATGAGTTCAAATACTTGGGATGTTTCTGGTGGAGGAGTTTTTGGTTATAATGCTGTTTGGGTGAATCGCTTTAATAAAGTGTTTGATAAATTAAGTTATAAACCAAAATATGTTATTAACAATTTAGAAGAACTGCTTAAAATTATCTAATTCTATCTTCTTCAAAATTCTTATATAGAAGTCAATAAAGTTAATAAAATAAATGGAGTAAAAATGATTAGAGGACAAAAAGCAGGAAATGGAGCAATTGCAATAGAAGTAGTAAAAGGAAAAAATTATGCATGGTGTTCATGTGGTTTAAGCAAAAAACAACCTTTTTGTGATGGATCTCACAAAGATTCAGAGTTTAATCCTATTATATATAAAGCTGAAGAAACAAAAAAAATGTTTTTTTGCGCTTGCAAGCAAACTAACAATCAGCCATTTTGTGATGGTTCGCATAACAAATAAAAAAGGGAAATATGAAAAAATTAGATAGTCAAATTAATAAAATTTTCTTAAATATACATTTTCTATCATCATGGTTAATAAGAATTGGGTTAGGTGTTGCTTTTAGCATTCATGGCTTTAGCAAATTTCCATTACCCCCAGAAGCTTTAATAAAATACTTTGGCTTTTCTCCTTTTCTTTCTTCTTTGATAGCTTTATCAGAACTAGGTGCTGGTTTATTTTTGATTATTGGTGGTTTTATAAAAGGTCCTATGGGCAATCTAATAACAAGAGTAAGCTCACTTACAATTGTGATTGTTATGACAAGTGCATTTGCCTTAGCTCATAGGGATTGGTTTATCACAACTAAATTATTTACTAGTGAGCAAATATTTCTTTTTATTATTGGATTATATTTTTTGATTAAAGGAAACAAATAAATATAATGGAAAACATTGAAGTAAGTAAAATTATAGAACCAATAGCAGCATCAGATGGTGCTGGTGTTAAATTAAAAAGAAGCATCGGAACACATCTTATAGATTATCATGACCCTTTTTTAATGCTTGATGAGTTTGGCTCTGAAAATAAAGATGATTATATAGG
This sequence comes from Candidatus Pelagibacter sp., assembly GCA_002689925.1. Classification (GTDB taxonomy): domain Bacteria; phylum Pseudomonadota; class Alphaproteobacteria; order Pelagibacterales; family Pelagibacteraceae. Next base: position 24,329 of record NZIO01000059.1, on the reverse strand, counting down.
AGGTTTTCCTCCTCATCCACATAGAGGAATTGAAACAGTTACATATATGCTGAGTGGTGAATTCGAGCATGAGGATAGCACAGGTGCTAAAGGAAAGATGTCCGCAGGAGATGTTCAGTGGATGAAGACTGGCAGTGGAATAATTCACTCTGAAATGCCCGCAATGACAGAAGGGAAACTTCATGGGTTTCAATTATGGATAAACATGCCTGCTAAATTAAAGATGAATCAACCAGAATACATCTACATTGATGCAAAAAAAATGCAAGTTTACAAAGATGATGAAAAAAAAATAAATATAATTGCAGGAAAATTTAAAGGTAAAGAAGGCCCAGTAAAAAATCACAATATTAGTCCTGTATATTTTGATGTTGAAATTGAAAAAGGTAAAAAATTTAATTTTGAACTTTCTCCAACACATAATTCTTTAATTTATTTGATTGAAGGAGAAATTAAAGTAGGAGAAGAAAATCACAAACAGGCCAAAAATTCAAAATTAATAATATTAACTAAGGGTAGAAAACTTGAAGTTTCTGGTTTGACTAAAGCAAAATTTCTACTAATATCTGGAAAACCAATTGGTGAAATAATAGCTAGGGGTGGTCCTTTTGTTATGAACACTAAAGAAGAAATATTAAAAGCAGTTGAAGATTATCATAGTGGGAATTTTGTAAAAAAATGACAAAAATTATAATGATTGAAAAACATGGCGGTCCTGAAGTTTTACAATTGAAAAATATTGAAATTGGAAAACCAGCGCCTAATGAAGTTTTAGTTGAAAACAAAGCAATTGGCCTTAATTTTATTGACACCTATCATAGATCTGGCTTGTATCCTCTTAAACTACCTTCGGGAATAGGTTTAGAAGCGTCAGGTGTAATAAAAGAGATAGGATCAAAAGTATCAAACTTATCAATTGGTGACAATGTTGCTTACGCTTCACTACCAATTGGAGCATATGCAAAAGAAAGACTATTGCCTTGCAATAAAGTTATAAAACTTCCTCCAGAAATTAATTTAGAAGTTGCAGCAACCATTATGACTAAAGGGTTAACTGCATTTTATTTACTAAATAAAACATATAAAGTTAGTGCTAATGAAGTAATATTATTTCATGCTGCAGCAGGTGGGGTTGGACAAATTTTTTGTCAATGGGCAAAAAGTATTGGGTGCAAAGTAATAGGAACAGTTGGGTCTGAAGAAAAAGTAAGTATAGCAAAAAAAAATGGTTGTGATTTAGTAATTAATTACTCTAAAGATAATTTTAAAGAAAAAGTTTTGGAGTATACTAATGGAGAAGGCGTTCCAGTAGTTTATGATGGTGTTGGAGAGAAAACATTTGAAGGTTCTTTGGATTGTTTAAAAATAAGAGGAACTATGGTTTCTTTTGGAAATGCATCAGGTCCTTTAAAAGAAATTAACGTTACAAAACAAATTCAGCCAAAAGGATTATTTTTTACTAGACCGTCCATGGGTCATTATTTGTCAACTGATGCAGAATTACTTGAAGCTTCAAGTGAACTATTTAACCAATTAAATTATGGAAAAGTAAAAATAGAAATATTTAAAAAATACGATTTAGAAAATGTTATTCAAGCACATAAAGATCTAGAGTCTAGAAAAATAATTGGTCCAGCAATTCTTATTCCTTAGTTGGTGGCTTATAAGTCTATTTCCATATCAGATAAATGAAACTTTAAAGCTTTTGTTGATAGTTGTATTTCTCTGATAAAAAATATTATTGAAACAATCATTAATAAACAACATGTACCAAACAATAATCTGGCCTCAAAAATTCTATTAAAATAAAGTGTGAAAACTGTTAACATATTGAATAAAAACCCAAAACTAGCAAACCCAATAGTGTATTTAAGTAATTCGACTCTACCATGAAGATTCAATAACTGATTCTTCCATTCAGGTGGAATATGTTTTTCGAAAATATGCTCATCGTGAAGCTTTCTTATAAGACTGCTAAGAGTATGAAATCGATTACTATAAACGCTCATTAAAAGTGGAATTGCAGGAAACATTAAAGCTGTAACTGTATAATCTATATTCATAACGAATCGATTTGATTATGAGGATACTGTTTGATATTTACAAGAATAATTCGATGGAAAAAATTAAAATATTTATTCAACTCACAAGATTAAATAAACCTATTGGTTATATGCTTTTATTTTGGCCTTGCTTATGGGGTCTAACTTTAGCATCAAATTTAGAAGAAGATCTTCTATCATACTTATATTTTTGTATTCTCTTTTTTCTTGGATCAGTTTTAATGAGAAGTGCAGGTTGTATTGTAAATGATATTGTGGATAAAAACTTCGATAAAAAAGTTTTTAGAACACAATCAAGGCCAATACCATCAGGGAAGATTTCAATTTCTGAAGCGGTGATTTATACCGTGGTTTTATGTATTTTAGCTTTTATAATTTTAATACAATTTAACTATCTAACAATTTGTTTAGGAATATTTTCAATGTTTTTTGCTTTTTCATATCCTTTTATGAAAAGAATTACATATTGGCCTCAAATGTTTCTAGGTTTAACTTTTAACTGGGGAATTATAATGGCATGGATTTCTGTAACTAATTCATTTGATATTAAGCCTTTTATTCTCTATGCATCAGCCATATTTTGGACACTAGGCTACGACACTATATATGGATTACAAGATATAAAGGATGATGAAATTATTGGTGTCAAATCCACATCTATTAAATTTAAGAAAAAAATAAAAATGTTTGTAAGTATATGTTACATAATTTGTTTTTTATTATTATTAACTCTTGGTATTAAAATGAACTTTAATTATTTATTTATTTTAACTATGTCAATTATTGTAATTCAATTTTTTTATCAAATTAAAATATTCAACGATAAAAATCCTCAATCCTGTTTAAGAGCCTTTAAAAGTAACAATTATATGGGCTTTTTAATTTTTTTAAATATTTTAACATTAAATTTTTCTAAATTATAAAATGACAAATAAAGAAGCTTTTAAAAGATTATTAAAAGATAACGTTAAAAAATATTTTAGGAAACTTGTTTTAGCTGCTATATTTTCAGTGGTTGTTGCAGTGAGTACTTCAGCAACAGCATGGATACTTGACCCAGCGATAAAAAAAATATTTTTAGATAAAAATTTAGAAATGTTGATGATTATTCCAGTTGGTGTAATTTGTGCGTTTACAGCAAAAGGCTTATCTTTATATTTTGCTCGCTCTATAACAATAAAAGTAGGTCTAGATGTCAGAAATGATTTACAACAAGAAATGAGTAATAGCATCTTAAAAGCAGATGTTTATCATTTAGAAAGTAAACATAGTGGAAGATTTATATCAAATTTTTTGGCAGACGCAGGTTTAATAACAAACCTAGTAAGTGAGTCACTTCTTAGAATAATGAAAGACTCTTTAACTTTGTTATGTTTGGTTGGTTTGATGTTTTATCAAAATGCGTTATTAGCGATATATGCTTTACTAATAATGCCTTTTGCAATATTTGTTGCTAGATCAATTGGCAAAAGAGTGTCTAAAGCAACCCATGGTGTTCAAGTAAGCACAGCAGATTTATCAACTTTTATTTCTGAGTTAATTAAAGGCTCAAGATTAACAAAGATATATCAACAAGAAAAATTTGAGTTAGAAAGAGCAAAAAAAAGTAGCACAACTTTTATTGAAAAGATGAAAAAGATGCATCTAGCAGCCATGAGATCAACTCCAATAATGGAGGTTATTACAGGTTTTATAGTTGGAGGTTTTATTTTTCTTTCAGGATATATGGTTATAAACGAACAGTTAGATATAAATAAATTTTTTTCATTTTTAGCTGCAATGATGTTAGCTTATCAGCCAGTAAAATCATTAGGACAGATTCATATAGGTATCAGCCAAGGATTAGCAGGTGTAAAAAGAATTTTTCAGGTAATTGATAACGAAATTTTTGTAAAAGATAAAAAAGATTGTAAAGAATTAGAAATCAAAAAAGCTTCTGTTAAATTAAATAAAGTTTATTTTTCTTACCCTGAAAGTAGTGATAGGGCTATTAAAAATATCAATATGGAAATTGATGGTGGCTCTTTTGTTGCGTTAGTTGGTCATAGTGGTTCTGGAAAAAGCACAATATTTAACTTGATACCTAGATTTTATGATGCAGAAAAAGGAAATATTTTAATAGATGATCAAGCTATAAATGATGTTTCTATTTACTCATTAAGAAAAAACATATCAATAGTCAGTCAAGATGTAGTGATTTTTGATGATACAATTTATTCTAATATTGCTTATGGGAATTTAAAGGCCTCAAAAGAAGAAATTATGAAAGCAGCAAAATTTGCTGCTGCAAATGAATTTATTGAAAAATTACCTGAAAAATATGAAACATTAGTTGGTGAAAACGGCTTCAAATTATCAGGTGGTCAAAAACAAAGAATTTCAATTGCTAGAGCACTATTAAAAGATTGTCCTATAATTCTTTTAGACGAAGCAACGTCTTCGCTTGACGCCGAGTCAGAAAGCCAAGTTCAAAGCGCAATAGTAAATTTAACAAGAGATAGGACAACAATAGTTATAGCTCACCGCCTTTCCACAATAAAAAAAGCAAAAAAGATATTTGTGTTAAATAATGGTGAAATTATTGATTCAGGTGAACATAATGAGTTATTAAAAAAATCAGATATATATAAAAATCTTTATGAAAAACAAATTGAAATGGCCTGATGTTATATTTTTATAAATTATTATCATTTTTTTTTTTACCATTAGCTCCCATTTTTCTTAAATATAGAAGTTTAACAAACAAAGAAGATCCAATAAGATATAAGGAAAAATTATCCATAATTAATTTAAAAAGAGATGAAGGCTTGTTAATTTGGTTTCATGCATCAAGTGTTGGTGAAGTTCAAAGCATTTTACCAATAATAGAAAATTTAATTAATAGTGAAAAAGTAACAAAAATTTTAGTTACAACTGTTACATTAAGTTCTTCAAAAGTATTTTTGAATAAAATGGGAAATCAAAAAAAAATTATACACCAATTTTTTCCTTTAGATATACCTATAATAATTAATAAATTTTTAGATAATTGGAAGCCCAATTTATCAATTTTTGTTGAATCTGAAATTTGGCCAAACACTATCTTAAATATAAAAAAAAGAAATATTCCTATAATATTATTAAACGCAAGAATAACTTTAAAAACTTTTAATAGATGGAATTTTTTTAAAAATGCTTCTAAAAATATATTTAACTGTTTTGATCTTTGTTTATCTCAAAATTCTGAAACTTCTAACTATCTTAAAAAATTAGGTGCAAAAAATATTAAAAATTTTGGGAATATAAAATTTTGTAATTTAAAGGATAAACCAGAAAACACTTTTGATGAAAGACTAACAATTAACACAAAAAATAAAATAATGTGGTGTGCTAGTAGCACCCATGAAAAAGAAGAAATATTTTGTGCAAAAGTACATTTAGAGCTTAAAAAAAGATTTAATAATATTTTAGTTATTATAATTCCAAGACATGTTGATAGGATTGAAAAAATATATAATGAAATAAAAAAACTTAATCTTAAAGTTAAAGTTGTAAATCAATTAACAAATACTAATGAAAATTTAGATATTATTTTAGTTAATACTTATGGTGAAACTAATAAATACTTTCAGTTATCAAATTCTGTCTTTTTAGGCGGATCAATTATTCCCCACGGAGGACAAAATCCCTTAGAGCCATCAAGAAATAATTGCATGATTTATCATGGTCCCTATATTAATAACTTTAAAGAAATTTATGAACATCTTAAAAGTTTAGGTTGTGCTAAAGAAATTGAAAAAGTAAATGATTTAAAAGATTGTTTAACTCAAGATTTAGAAAAACAAAAAAATGATATGATAGAATATTCTAGTAAAATTATAGCCTTTGGAGATAAAATTTCTAATGAGATATTAAGTGAAATTAAAAGATATTTTTAAATATAAAGATGCAATTAATCAAACCTAAATTTTGGGATAAAAAACTTTCAATTTTATCAATTTTACTATTACCAATTTCATTAATTTATCAAATAATATTTTTAATTAAAAAAAACCTTACTTTTAAAAAAAAACTTTCTATTAAAATAATTTGTGTTGGAAATATTTATTTAGGTGGAACAGGGAAAACACCAACTTGTATAGAAATTTTCTCACTTTTAAAAAAAATCAATAAAAATCCAGCATTTATAAAAAAAAAATATACTCAATTTGATGATGAAAAAAATTTACTAAGTCAAATTGGAAAAGTTTTTGAAAACAAAAAAAGGTATTTTGCTATTGAGGATGCGACAAAGAATGGTCATGATGTTGTAGTTCTAGATGATGGGTTTCAAGATTTTTCCATCAATAAAGATTTTTCAATAGTATGTTTTAATGAAAATCAGCTTGTTGGAAATAGTATGATTATTCCATCTGGCCCATTAAGAGAAAGTTTAAAATCACTCCAAAGAGCCCAGTGTGTTATTATTAATGGAAAAGAAAATATTTTTTTTGAGAATCAAATAAAAAAAATTAATGAAAATATAAATATTTATTATTCAAGTTATGAACCAATAAATTTAAATAATTTTAAAAATAAAAAAATTATTGCATTTGCTGGTATTGGAAATCCACAGAATTTCTTCAAACTGTTAAAAGAAAAAAATTTAAATATTATTAATTGTTTGGAGTTCTCTGATCATTATAAATATAAATCTAATGATTTAAAAAATTTATCTGAAATGGCTCAAAAAAATGAAGCAATTCTTCTAACTACAGAAAAAGATTACATGAGATTGGGAATAAATGAAAAAAATGATATAAATTTTTTAAAAGTTAAAGTTGAAATTAAAAATAAAGATAACCTTTTAGATCAAATAAAACTATTAATATGAAAATAATAAGATATTTTTTTGAATTTTTAGTTGTTGTTTCTTTACTTTCTTTTTTTAAAATAATTGGATTAAAACTAGCTTCTATTTGTGGTGGGTTAATTGGGAAAGTTATTGGTCCAATATTTAGGCCTAAATCAATAATACAAAAAAATTTGAATATTGCATTTAATAATAATCTTTCTGCAAATCAAGAAAAAACAATTATTGAAAATATGTGGATTAATTATGGTAAAATTTTGGGAGAATATATACATTTAAAAAAGTTTAGAAAAAGTCTAGGAAATAACAGTTATGTTAAAATTATTGGTTCTAGATATTTGCAAGAGATAAAAGAATCTAAAAAACCAGTTGTTTTTTTTTCTGGTCACTTCTCTAATTTCGAACTTATGGCTATGGAACTAGATAAATTTAATATTAACTTAGCCGCTTTATACCGTCCATTAAATAACATTTTTTTAAACCCATTAATGGAATATTTAAGAATCAAATATATTTGTGCTAACCAAATTCCAAAAGGAAGATCTGGAACTAGAGAAATTTTAAAAAAATTTAAGAATGGACACAGTATTGCTTTAATGGTCGATCAAAGCGTTACTGAGGGAGAGAAAGTTTTATTTTTTAATAAATTAGCTAGCACAACAACTATTCCTGCACAAATAGCTAGAAAATTCGGATGTAAAATTGTACCAATCTTTTTTGAAAGAATTTCTCAACTCAATTTTGAAATGACAATTCAAGCTCCCTTTGATGCTAATAAAACTGAAAACTATCAAAACGATATAAAAAGCACTACTCATAAAGTTAATCTTATCCTAGAAGAAATGATTAAAAAGAATCCAAATCAATGGATTTGGTCACACAATAGATGGAAGTAATATGAGAGATCCTAAGGTGGTAAACCCACTTAGAACTCGAAAAAATAGTATTTATGAAAGGGGGACTAGCTCTGTATTCAGAATTAGTAGATCAAAATTTAGTAATTTTTTAGAATGTAAAAGATGTTTTTATCTAGATAGGGTTAAAGGATTAAAAGACCCAAGCATGCCAGGATGGGCTCTGAACTCAGCCGTTGACTCTTTATTAAAAAAAGAATTTGATGAATTTAGAAAAAAACAAAAAATCCATCCTTTTATTAAGCAAAATAATTTAAATCTTATTCCATTTCAACATGATCAAATAAATTATTGGAGGGACGCGCTGAGAGGTGGTATTTCTTTTTTAGACACAAATACTAATTTAGAAATCCATGGTGGAGTTGATGATATATGGTTTGATCCTAAAAAAGAAGAGCTAGTAGTTGTAGATTATAAGGCTCAATCTAATAACGCTCCTGTCGAAATTAACAAATATTTAAACAACCCTTATCATCAGGCATACAAAATTCAGATGGATATTTACGTGCATATTTTAAGAAAAATGAATTTTAAAGTATCTAATACTGCTTACTTTTATGTTTGTAATGGTGAAAAAAATTATGAAAACTTCAATGGTAAATTGAATTTTACAACAACATTAGTACCATATGAAACTAATACTACATGGGTAGATGGTAAAATTCTTGAAATGAAAAAAACTTTAGAATCTCCAATTGTACCTAAAATAAATAATCATTGTGAAAGCTGTATGTATTTATCAGCTGGTAAAGATTTAATATAAAATTATTTTTTAAGATTAAGAGCAGTTTCTGGATCTAATCGAACATTAAACCAATTAAGTCTTATATCTAAATGGGCTCCTGTTGACCTTCCAGTAGAACCTACTGTTCCAATTATATCTCCTTGATTAACTTTTTGACCTTTTTTTACTAAAATTTTTTTCATATGCATGTATAGTGTTGAAATACCATGACCATGGTCAAAAATTAAAGTTCCTCCAGTATAAAATAAATCAGGTTCAACTAAAGTAACAACCCCATCCAACATTGCTTTAATATTTGTACCTTCTTCAGCAGCAAAATCTATACCGTAATGAGGCCATTTTGGTTTTCCATTTAAAATTCTTTGGCTGCCATAAACACCAGTGACTATTGCATTTTCTAATGGATATATAAATTTATTTTTAAAAAAATTTAAGTCACTATTAAGTGATCTGGCCTCACCTATCCATTTATTTTCTCTTTTAATTCTTTCATAAACTTCTTCTGGTGGGTTTACTTTTTTTTCTTCAAGCCCGTCTATTCTTTGAATTTTATACTCTCTTTTAAAAACCTTTTTAATTATCCTTTCTTTATTTATTTGAATTACAACATCACTTTTTCTATCTCTGCTTAATCCAAAAGCAAAATATCCTTCTGGCGAAACTCTTACCTTTCTTTTATCAATAAAAACCTCATAGTTTGGTTTTGTTTTTCCAAGAATAAATGAACCTTGAATAAATTTACCCTCAAATGTAACAGCAAAACTTGAGGTTGTAATTAATAATAAAAAAACAATTATAAAGATTCTCATTTTTTTTTTAATTCTTCGTATCGTTGTTGAGCTTCTTTTGGAGAAAAATAAGCTTCTTGCAACTCAACATTCCAATAAATTAATTGATTTAATGGAATACTTTTTCCTGAAACTGCACAAGGAACATAATCTCCTTCCTCAATAACTTCAAAATTGTTTGGATTAAATTTAAGTTTTGCTTTATTTCTATTCATGTTTATTTAATTATTAATATAACTATATTATATGAATTTAGCAGTTATAGGAAGTGGTGGAAGAGAACACGCTATTTGTTACAAATTAAAACAGTCTGATAAGGTTAAAAAATTAATATGTATTCCTGGGAATGCAGGTACCGCCTTAATTGCAAAGAATATAAAAGCTGATATTACAAATTTTAATTTAATCTACAAAACCCTTAAAAATCATAATATAAATATTGTCATAGTTGGTCCTGAACAACCCCTTGTTGATGGAATTGTGGATTACTTAAGTAAGAAAAAAATTAAAGTTTTTGGTCCAAATAAATTTGCTTCTCAATTAGAAGGGTCTAAAGCTTTTATGAAAAATTTATGTAAAAAAAATAATATACCAACTGCAAGCTTTGGCGTTTTTAATAATTTTAATCAAGCTAAAAATTTTATCAAAAAAAATAAAACTCCATTGGTAGTTAAAGCTGATGGATTGGCTTCTGGAAAAGGAGTCTTTATATGTAATTCAAAAAATGAAGCTAAAAAGATTACTAAAGAAATTTTAGCTGGAAAATTTAAGTCTTCCAATAAAGTTGTTTTGGAAGAATTTTTAAAAGGAGATGAATTAAGTTATTTTGTTATTGTTGATAAAAATTCTTATCGTTTTTTTGGTGAAGCCCAAGACCATAAAAGAGTTGGAGAGGGAGATACTGGAAAAAATACTGGTGGTATGGGAGCATACTCACCTGCCCCATTGTTAACGCCAGAACTTGAAAAAAAAATAAAAAAAAAAATTATAGAACCTACAATTAACGCTTTAAAAAAATTAAAAAATCCATACACAGGGTTTTTATATGCTGGACTAATGATCTATAAAGGAGAACCAAAACTTATAGAATATAATATCAGAATGGGTGATCCTGAATGTCAAGTTCTTATGATGAGATTAAAAACTGATTTATTTAAAATTATAGATCTGGCAACAAAAAATAATTTAAAAAAATTAAAGATACAATGGGATAAAAGAAAGTGTATAACAATAGTTTTATGCTCCAAAGGTTATCCAGCAAAATATATTAAAAATAGTAAGATTATGAATTTACCTAAAATTAAATTAAATAGCAAAAATCAAATTTTTCATGCTGGGACATATAAAAAAGGCAATGATTTTATTTCTAATGGAGGAAGAGTCTTAAATATTACATCAATTGATGAAGACTTGTATAATGCTAGAATAAGTACAATAAAGATTATAAGAAAAATTAATTGGAAAGATGGTTTTTTTAGAAAAGATATTGGTTGGAAGATTATCAAAAAAAATAATTTATGAGAATAATATCTGGGGATTTAAAAGGAAGAAATATTTTAAGAACACTAAATAAATCAACAAGACCATTAAAAGATAAAGTAAGAGAAAGTATTTTTAACCTCTTAGATCACTCTAAGAAAATTTGTTTTAAAATTGAAAAATCTAAAATCTTAGACTTATATTCAGGGACTGGTTCGTTTGGTTTAGAGTGTTTATCTAGAAAAGCTAGCCATGTAACTTTTATTGAAAATGGGTATGAAGCTACAAAAATATTAAAAAAAAATATTGAAATTTTGAAATTACAAAACAAGATAAAAATTTTTTTAAAAGATGTTAAAAATTTAGATAATATAAAAAAAGAATTTAATAATAAATTTAACTTAATATTTTGTGACCCTCCATTTAAAGAAAACAAAATAAATAATATTTTAGATACAATTTATAAAAATCAAATTATAGAAAATGATGGAATAATTATTATTCATAGAAATAAGAATACAATTGAAAGTTTTGACAAACACCTGAATATAATCGAAGAAAGAATTTATGGACTATCTAGAATTCTTTTTATTAAAGCTTTACCTTAATAAAATTTTTTTAGTCTCTGCTTTGATACTTTCAACAGCTGGTTGGTTGAAAGCATTTACTTTAAGAATTTTAGATAAAAGTATTACTTCTAAAATAAAATATTTAAAAATTAATCCAAGATTTTCAGAATTTTTCTTTTTAAATTCAAAAGCTCTAAAAGGTATTTTATTTCTCTTAAAGACTGATTGAGATGCTTCAGATTGGGATTTTATTATTTTATTTAAATCTATATTTTTTATTAAATTAAAATTTTTTGTTATTTTTCTTTTTATTCCATTGCCAGATTTTACATTTGATGCAAAAAAAGTATAAAATTTATCTCGCGGACCATCTAAATACAGTTGGTACAAACTATGATGATCTTTTGGATTTGTAGAAATGGTAGGGTATATTCCTTTTTTGCTTTTACCTAAGCTCTCAGAAATTAATTGCTGATACCAATAAACCAGATCTTTTAAATCTGAGTCATAAACTAAATTTACGTTAATCCTTTGTTTTTTTTTAAAAAAATGATAAATATTTGAAACATCTTTTATCAACTTATTTTGAATTTTTTTACCCTCTAAAAGAGTAAACAAATTTCTAAATTTTTTAATATCTACACCCATCAAATAAGCTGGAGTCATTCCAACTTCTGATAAAACTGAAAATCGTCCACCTATATATTCCCTATGTTCAATATAAATCAAATTTTTTTCTTTAGCAAAATTTCTAAGAATGCTATTGCTATTTTCAGTTATAATTATAAAGTTTTTTTTTAAAATATCTTTATATACTAAATTAAAATTAATTATTGTCTCTAGAGTATTTCCTGATTTTGAAATTATAATAAAACATGTTTTCTTTTTATTTTTAATATTATTAAATTGATCAATAAAGTGTTCATTCAAATTGTCAAAAAAAATAACATTCTTTTTTATTTTTGAAGATAAAAAACTATAAATAGATTTAATTCCTAAAATTGAGCCCCCCATTCCAATAATTATAATATTTTCATATTTTCTAAATTTTTTTATTTTTTTGTAGGGGATGTTTAGATCATAATTCTTGGAATAAACTTCCAATAAAGGACTTTGTTTGTTTTTAATTTTTTTTTTTAATTTATTAAATTCATATATTACTCTTTTATTAATATTTTTTTGTGTATTATGAAGAAAGGTTCTATGAATCATTTAATTTTCTTTAAAATACTATTTTCTAGGGTACTAGAAATACCATCGCTCTGAGTTTTTTTACCTATTTTTTCGATAGAAAGTATTTCATCTTTAAGAGTTGTATCATCTTCCTCCTTCACTTGTTGGTCTTTAGGAAGAGGCAATTCATCAAAATTAGGTGGTAAAATTAGGGGTGCTTTCTTTCTTACTAAAAATTCATCTGTATTACTTTTTTTTTTACCAGTTAATCCCCCTTTTATTGACTCTCCTATATTTGCTCCACATGCTGTTATAGAAACAAAAATCAAAATAAATAATATTTTTTTAAACATATTCTAATCTTTTTTTTTCATTTCTAGTATTACCAGCCCTAATATACCAATTGTAATAAAAATGTCTGCTATATTAAAAATAAACCAATGAAAACCACCATAATGAAGGTCAATAAAATCAGGAACCGCATAATAATAAACTCTATCAAATAAATTTCCTAAAGAACCACCTATTACAATAGCAAACATTATTGAATAAACCCCATTTAATTTTAACATTATGTAAATTAAAATTATATTAATAATAGCAATAAATGCGGTAAAACAATGATACCAAATGTTTGCATCTAATGATGCCAACCCAAAACCTATCCCTGTATTCCAAACTAAAATAAAATTTAAAAATGGATATATAAAAAAGTTTATTTCTGTTCCAGCTTCTTGCAGTTGTACAAAATGATATTTAACAGCTCTATCTATCAAAAATAAAAAAATAATTAATGCAAATTTTTTCATAAATATTAATTAGCTGATTCACATCTTTGACATGGGCCTAGAAAAATTTTCCAGCATCTGGGGCATTTTTCTCCATCTGCTTTTTTTACGAAAACTTTTACATTTTCTATATCATCCAATTTAAAGAAATCATCTTTATTATTCAATTTTTTAACTTCTGCCTTGGAAGTTATAAAATTTTCAGATAAATTTAAATCTTTAACTATTTTTAAATAATTGTCATCTAGGTAAACCTGCACATCTGTTTCTAGGCTTGATCCTATCTCTTTATTTGTTCTTTTTACTTCAATAGCAGCATTAACAACCTTTTTAATCTTTTTAAAACTCTCCCATTTTTCATTCAATTTATCATTTTTCCAATTTTTTGGAATTTTTGGAAATGTTTGTAAATGTATACTTGATTTTTTATCTGTATTAATTATTTGAAAAATTTCTTCAGTAGTAAAAGATAGTATTGGTGCAAACCATTTTAATAACATATCCAAAATTAATCCTAATAAATTTATGCATGCTTTTCTTTTGGTTGAAGAGATACTATCACAATAAAGAGTATCTTTTCTAATATCAAAATAAAATGCTGACAATTCTAAAGAGCAAAAATTTACTAATTCCTTGTATAATTTATGAAAATTGTATTCCTTAAAATACATTTCATAGTTTTTATTTAATAAAAAAACTTTATGTAACATAAATTTTTCTAGTTCTGGCCATTCATTGATTTCTTTTGAGTCTAAAGTAAGATTATTTTTTTTATCATTTAGATTTCCTAATAAAAACCTGAATGTATTTCTAATTTTTCTATATGACTCTGCGTGTTGTTCCAAAATAGAATGATCTAATTTTAAATCTTCAGAATAGTCAGATGCTGCAACCCAAGTTCTTAATATATCTGCTCCATATTTTTTTAATACTTCTTCAGGAGCAATTACATTTCCTGTGGATTTAGACATTTTTAATCCCTTTCCATCTACTACAAATCCATGTGTGAGAATACTTTTAAAGGGAGCTTTGCCTCTAGTTCCACAAGATTCTAATAATGATGAATGAAACCAACCTCTATGTTGATCAGAGCCCTCTAGATACATTGATGCTGGCCACATTAAATCTTTTCTTTTTTCTAAAACGTAACTATGTGTAGACCCACTATCAAACCATACTTCAACAATATCAGTGGATTTTATATAATCGTCTTTATTATATTTTTTACCTAAAAACTTCTGCGCATCATCTGTAAACCAGCAATCAGAACCCTCTTTTTCATAAATTTTTGCAATATTTTCTATCACCTCAGGATCTTTTAATACCTCTTTTGTTTTTTTTGAAACAAACAAAGGCAAAGGAACACCCCATATTCTTTGTCTTGAAATACACCAATCTGGTCTTGTCTCCACCATTGACCTAATTCTATCCCTTCCTTTATCAGGATAAAAAATAGTTTCATCAATTGCTTTAAGAGCTTTTTTTCTTAAATCTTTTTTTTCCATAGAAATAAACCATTGAGAAGTAGCTCGATATATTAAAGGTGCTTTGGATCTCCATGAGTGAGGAAAACTGTGTTGAAGCTTACTATTGCTTAATAAACTTTTATATTCTGATAATTTTTCTATTACCTTTTCATCAGCTTTAAAAATATGTGTTCCTGAAAAAAAAGGTACTTCATCTGAATATAAACCTCCATCATTTATTGTGTTTGTTGCCTTGATGCCATGCTTTAAACATAAATTAAAATCATCAGGACCATGACTAGGTGCAGCATGAACTATTCCTGTTCCTTGTTCCAAAGTAACAAAGCTACCTTCTAACATTGGGACATCATAATCATTACCTATATCTTTTAATGGGTGCGAACAAATTGTATCTTTAAATTCACTTCCGTTGAACTCTTTTAAAATTTTAAAATCTTTAAAATTACATTCCTCTGAAACTTTGTTAATAAGATTGCTAGCTACAACTATTTTTTTGTTTTTAAAATGTTCTGTATCTTGACCAATTTCTAAAACTGAATATTTAATTTTTTTGTTATAAACTAACGCTCTATTAACTGGAATTGTCCATGGAGTAGTAGTCCATATTATAATATAAGCACCTTTTAAAAAATCATTTTGAGTTTTATTAACTTCAAAAGAAGTATAAATAGTATTAGAAGTGTGATCTTTATATTCTACCTCGGCATCAGCTAGAGCTGTCTTTTCAACAGTTGACCATAACACAGGCTTGTAACCTTGATATAAAGTTTCATCTATAATAAATTTACCTAATTCTCTAACTATCTGTGCTTCAGCATTATAGCTCATAGTAGAATAATAATTTTCCCAATCTCCTTCAACTCCAAGTCTCTTAAACTCTTCAATATGAATTTTTATCCATTTTTGTGCAAACTCTCTGCATTCTAATCTAAAATCTTTAATTGGAACTTGATCTTTGTTCTTTTTATTCTTTTTGTATTGTTCTTCAATTTTCCATTCTATAGGCAGCCCATGGCAATCCCAACCTGGCACGTAAACAGAATCTTTACCATCCATTTGATGAAATTTTGTAATTATATCTTTAAGAATTTTATTTAGAGCTGTTCCCATATGAATATGACCATTTGCATAAGGTGGTCCATCATGTAAAACAAACTTCTCTTTTCCTTTGCCTGATTCTCTTAGTTTTTTATATAAACTTAATTTCTCCCAAATTTTTAAAATTTCAGGTTCTTTTTTAGGCAAGTTTGCCTTCATTGAAAATGAAGTTTTAGGTAAATTAATATTTTCCTTGGTCATAAAACTATTTTTGTTTTTAAATGTTTTTTTGCTAAAATAACATCTTTTTTTATTTGTTGAATTAATTCTCTTGAATTTCTAAACTTTTTTTCATTCCTAATGTACTTAATAAAATAAATTTTCAATTTCTTATTATATAAATTTTTTTTAAATTTAAATAAATTGACCTCTAGTAAAAGTTTTGTTCCTCCAAAAGTTGGCTGATTGCCAAAATTTGCAATTCCTTTCAAAACTTTTTTGTTATTTTCTATAATTATTTTAACAGCATAAACACCAATTTTAGGAGTAGCATAACTACCAATATCTATATTGCAAGTTGGGTAACCTAATTTTTTTCCAATTCTTTTTCCTTTTCGAACTCTTTCTTCAATCACCCAAGTTCTAGTTAGCAATTTATTAGCTAAAAATAAATTACCTGTTTCTAAACATTTCCTAATTCTTGTAGATGAAACTATTTTCTTGTCATATTTTACTGGATTAGTATTAACTAAGTTATAATCATATTTTTTGCTAAGTCTCTTAAGCATGCCAATGTTGCCTATTCTATTTTTTCCAAATTTAAAATTATTACTGACAAAAATATATTTAGGATTAATCCTTTTAAATATTATATTTCTTAAAAAATTTTCTGCAGACATATTTGAAAGAGATTTATTAAATTTTAATTTAATCATAAAATTACTTTTATATTTTTCTAAAAGTTTAATTTTTTGATTTTCTGATGACAATCTGTAATTTTTAATTTTNTTATTAAAAAACATAATTGGCAAAGGTGTAAAACTTAAAATGCCAAATTTAATTTTATTTCTTTTTGCAAATTTTTTAGCTTCATTAAAAACTTTTTGATGCCCAATATGGGCTCCGTCGAAGTTTCCTATAGCTATTATACTTCTTTTATAAGCTTTACTAATTTTTGAATTATTAAAAACTTTCATTTTACCATTTAAGTTTTGTTTGATAATAATTTATTTTTACATTGTATTTTTTTAGTATCGTTTCATATTGATCATCGTTAGCATTATAAAATTCTTCTTTATGTATCCCTTCTGTAATAAATAACGAATCCAGCTTTAGATTATTCGCCCCAAGAATATCTGTATTCAGGTTATCTCCTATTGCTAATACTCGCTCATTTTTTTTAATACAAAAATTATATATATCTGGATAGGGTTTACCAAAGTAAACCACTTTTCCACCTAAGTCTTTAAATACATTAGCTACGCTACCTGCGCAATATTCTTTTATATGGCCTCTATGAACTACTAAATCTGGATTTGTGCAGACCATTTTTAAGTTAGTTTGTTTTTTTAATAAATCCTTATAGTAATCTAAAGATTTTTCATAATCCTCAAAAAGACCAGTGCATAATATGAAATCAGATTTATCTATGGTTCTTTTATTTTTTTCAAAACTTTTAAATAAATCAAAATCTCTTTTTGGACCAATATGAAAAAAAGTTTTTCCATAAATATTATTTTTTAAACTTTCTAAAGCAGCTTCTCCAGATGTAAAAATATTTTTGATTAATTTTTTTTCCATATTTAGGTTATAAAGATATTTTTCAACACTTTTAGATGGTCGAGGGGCATTTGAAATTAAGACGTAACGTTTTTTTATCTCATTAAGGTTTGACAAAACTTCAATTGCATCTGGGAAAAGCTTAATGCCATTATGAATTACACCCCATAAATCAATAAAAAAAGTATCATATTTTTCATGGATCTCTCTTAAACCTTTGGTAAAATTTTTTTTCATTTTAATGCTTAGCTTAACGTAATTAGAAAATACACTATTTTAAGGCCTTTTTTTGGATAAATTAGCATTTTTTTATATTTGCACACTTGAAATTTATATAGCTCATAACTATATGATGTATCAAATATAAAATTATAAGGAGTTTAACAATGAAATTTAGACCTTTACACGACAGGGTGCTTATAAAAGTCCTTGATAGTGAAGAAAAGACAGCTGGTGGAATAATTATTCCTGATACAGCTAAAGAAAAACCACAAGAGGGTGAAGTCGTAGCCGTAGGTCCTGGGGCAAAAACTGAAGATGGAAAAATTATTTCTATGGATGTTAAAATGGGTGATAAAGTCCTTTTTGGCAAATGGTCTGGAACAGAAGTCAAAATTGATGGTACAGAATACAGTATAATGAAAGAATCTGACATTATGGGTATAACAAAAAGTAAAAAATAATTATTTTAAATAAAATATAAATAAAAGGAGAAAAAATGTCTAAAATAGTAAAATTCGACTCTGATGCGAGAGCATCAATGCTAAGAGGGGTTGATATCCTTGCAAATACTGTAAAGGTTACTTTGGGTCCAAAAGGAAGAAATGTAGTTCTAGATAAGTCTTATGGAGCTCCAAGAATAACTAAAGATGGTGTTACTGTTGCAAAAGAAATTGAACTAGAAGATAAGTTTGAAAATATGGGAGCGCAAATGGTTAAAGAAGTAGCTAGCAAAACTAATGATACTGCTGGTGATGGAACAACTACAGCAACAATACTCGCTCAAGGTATAGTCAAAGAAGGAATTAAATATGTTACTGCTGGAATGAATCCTATGGATGTCAAAAGAGGAATCGATAGTGCGGTAGATCATGTTAAAGAAAAGTTAATTTCATCTGCAAAAAAAGTAAAGACAAGTGAAGAAATTGCACAAGTTGGAACTATTTCAGCAAATGGAGAAAAAGAAATTGGAAATATGATTTCTAAAGCAATGCAAAAAGTTGGTAATGAAGGAGTTATAACTGTAGAAGAAGCCAAAGGTACAGAAACAGAGCTTGATGTAGTTGAAGGTATGCAGTTTGACAGAGGCTATTTATCTCCTTACTTTATAACCAATGCAGATAAAATGACAACAGAACTAGAAAATCCTTTTGTTCTTTTACATGAAAAAAAATTATCAAACTTGCAACCAATGGTTCCTCTTTTAGAAGCAGTTGTTCAAGCAGGTAGACCTTTAATGATTATTTCTGAAGATGTTGAGGGAGAAGCTTTAGCTACACTAGTTGTAAATAAATTAAGAGGTGGCTTAAAAGTTTGTGCAGTGAAAGCACCAGGTTTTGGAGATAGAAGAAAATCTATGCTCGAAGATCTAGCTATTCTTACTGGCGGACAAGTAATTTCTGAAGATATTGGTGTTAAACTTGAATCTGTTAAAATTACAGACTTAGGATCTTGTAAAAAAATAAAAGTTGACAAAGATAATACTACTATAGTTGGTGGTTCTGGTAAAAAAGCAGACATAGAGGCTAGATGTAATCAGATTAGACAGCAAGTAGAAGAAACAACTTCAGACTATGATAAAGAAAAACTACAAGAAAGATTAGCTAAATTAGCAGGAGGTGTAGCTGTAATTAAAGTTGGAGGAGCTACAGAAGTTGAAGTTAAAGAAAGAAAAGATAGAGTAGAAGATGCTCTAAATGCAACAAGAGCTGCAGTAGAAGAAGGTGTAGTTGTTGGTGGAGGATGTGCATTACTTTATGCTTCTCAAGATTTAGATAAAGTAAAAATTAAAGGCGATGACCAAAAAGCGGGTGTTGATATTGTTAGAAAAGCACTTCAAGCTCCAATAAGACAAATTTGTTCAAATGCTGGTGTAGATGGCTCTGTTATAGTAGGTAAACTACTTGAGGGTGTCAAACCTTCAAAAGGTTACGATGCACAAGCAGAAGCTTTTTGTGACATGTTTGAAAAAGGAATTATTGATCCTGCAAAAGTTGTAAGAACAGCTTTACAAGATGCTGCTTCAATATCTGGATTACTAGTAACTACTGAAGCTATGGTTGCTGACAAACCTGAAGAAAAAGATAGTTCTGCCGGTGGAATGCCTCCNGGAGGTATGGGCGGTATGGGCGGCATGGGCGGTATGGGTGGTATGGGTGGTATGGGAATGTAATACCCAAATCCTTTCTAAAGATTCTAGAAACGCCAAAGGTAGCAATACTTTTGGCGTTTTTTTTTATTTTTTTTTAAATACCATATGAACTTCTGAGCATATTTTATTTCTGTCCAAAACAGCTTGCAGTTCATTAATTACTTTAAAAAGCTTATTGTTTATTTCTTTTAAATAAATTTCTTTGTTTAAAGAAGTGCTTGTGTTTATTAAACTTCTGTATAAATCAGGAAAATCTGTCCCGAACCACCATTCTCCTACTATCTTTAGATTATATTTTTTTGCCATTTTATTTAATGAATCTTTTGTGTATAGATGAGTATGACCACCAGATAATTGTCTTGGAAATACATTTTTAAATGAATTTTCTAAAAAAACACTTAAAGAAAATAAGGGAACGGAAATATATAAAAATTTTGCTTTCCCCTTTTTAAATGATTTCAATAATAAATGAGGATCTATTAAATGTTCAAGCACCCCTATAAGAGAAATGGTGTTAAATTTACTTTGATTTGCAACAACTTCATAAATTTCATTAAAATCTGAATTGATAAGCTTATTTTTCTTTAATTTTATATTCCCTAAATCACACAAAACTTTACTAGGTTCAAAACCTTGAGCATTAATTTTTTTTATTTCTAATGCTTTTAAAAAATGACCACCACCACTTCCTATATCAAGCAAATTTATTTTTTTTTTTATTATTTTTTTTAAAAATTCAGCTTTTGGTAAATAAATATTTTTTACTCTACCATTATAATCATTTAAATAATTTTTATAATAATTTTTTCCAGATCTTTCAAAATAAAGTTTCTTGGCAAATTTTTCTGTGTCTTGATATTTACCATTAAGATGAGAGCAATTACTACAAACATAGTATTCGATTAAGAAATTTTTTATAAATTTTTGTAATGTTTTTTTTTGGCAATTTTTACAAGATATTCTTATTGGATTTTGTTTGTAATATTTATTAATTTTAACTTGATTGTTAAGATTTTGCCAATTTTCATCATAAAAATCTTTTTTTATAGATAAAACGTTATTATAAGTTTTAGAAAATTTTATAATTTTTTTCATAATTAATCAAAAAAAACAATATTTTATAATTATAACTACTGTCAATCAAAAATTTAAAAACTAATTGTTTCTGTTTTTAATCTTTTTAATAATGATAATAATAGTTTTTTTTTATTAGATTCTTTAAAAGATTGTTTGGAAACTAAAACACAAGCAGAGGATTTTAGTATTAAACCATCTGATAAGATTCTTAACTTATTTGCTTTCAAAGTTGCACCAGATGAAGTTATATCTGTTATTACTTCTGATTGATTGGTAAAAGGATAAATTTCTGTAGCCCCTAAACTATTAACAATTTTATACTGCGTCACTCCTTTTGATGTTAAAAATTCATTTGTAAGATTAGGATATTTTGTAGCTATTCTTAATTTTCCTGTATATTTGTCTTTAAAATTAAATGATATTTCTTCAAGATCAGCAATAGTCTGTACATCTATCCAGTCATTAGGAACAGCTACAACTAAATTAGCAAATCCAAATTTTAGACGTGTATATATTTTTACTTTTTTTTGAACACCAGGCAGAGCCTCTCTAAGTAAATCAAAACCTGAAATACCTACATCTAATGAACCACCTGCAATCCTTTCTATTATTTCTCTAGCATGAGAAAAAATAACTTCATTATTTTTAAAATTTTTTACTTCACTTATATAACTCCGTTTACTGTTTCTTATAGTGATCTTATTTTTTTTAAGTAACAATAAAGATTGGTCTTTAAGTCTTCCTTTGCTAGGTATTCCAATTTTCAATATCTGATTTTTCATATTTTTAATAAATTATCATAATTAATTGCTCCACCGATAGCTGGAATTTTTCTTTTAGCTCCTAAGATTTGCATTAAATCATCATACCTTCCTCCTGAAGCTAGATTTATATTTTTTTCTTTTGTATAAATTTCAAAAACAAATCCAGAGTAATATTCTGCGTTTCTTCCTATGTTTGAAGAAAACATTGAGTTTAAATTTTTTAAATTCAAATTAAGTACTTCTATATTGTTTAATTTTAAATCTAATTTATTTTTAAATTCAAAATTTTTTAGAGTTTTTCTTGCATTTTTAAGCGAACAATTAATTTTTAGATATTCTTTAAGTATCCTACTAATTTCTTTGCCATTTATTTTAGATCTTGGTTCTTTAATTTTTTTTTCAAATCTTTTTAAAATTTCAGAAATTTTTCTACCCGCTACTTTACTGTTTTTTTTTAATCTTTTCATTTTAAGATAGGATTTTTTATCAAGCTCAAATACATTATTTTTTAGATCTGAATCTGTCTCTAATCTCAATAATAACTCATTAAAATAATCAGGTCTCCAAAAGTGCCTTTTTAATCTTAATTTCCATCTAGCAGGTAATTTAAGAGAATCAACTAAGGCATAAAAAATGTTTAAATCATTTATTTTAATAGTTGTTTTCCTTTTAGTTACTTTTCTTAAAGAACTATCAATTAAATTGATAATTTTGATATCTGATATTTTTGAATTGGATCCAATAATTTCACAACCAAGTTGATTTCTTACCAAGGATTCTTTGCTAAAAGTTCTTCTGTAGGCTTGATCAAAATAAGTATACTTATAAATTCCTCTTTTAATATTTTTAATATAATCCAAGCAAGCAGAAATAGTTAAATCAGGTCTCAAACTAAAGCTTTTTCCTTCGTCATCTTCAAAAGATAATAATGATTTTTTAAAAATTTCCCCTGATCTCTCAATTATAATTTTAGACTCTATTATATTTTCAAAGTTTTTAACTTTAAATCCTTGTTTTTTAAAAAGACTTAATAAGTTTTCAGAGTATTTTTTTGATTTCATTAGATAAATTTTCAACTTCAATTGAAATTTCTTTACCGTTTATAAGATTTTTTAAAGTTGCTTTGCCCGATTTAATTTCATTATCTCCATATAAAACTACTGCAGGTGAATTTATTTTGTTTGCGTATTGCATTTGTTTTTTTAAATTACCTTCTCCTGAATAAATTTCAGCGCTAATATTTGATGATCTAAGTTTTTTTAATATTCTAATATATTCTTTAATCTTTTCTTTATCAAACACACAAATAATAACTGGTTTAACAAGCCTAATATTAAAATTTTTCTTTTGCATTAAAGCATAAACTAACCTATCAACACCGATTGATATTCCAGTTGCTGGACAATCTAAATTACCAAATAAATTTACAAGATTATCATATCTTCCTCCTCCTCCGACTGAACCAAATTTTATAACTTGGCCTTTTGAATTTTTTACTTGAAATTTTAGATTAACCTCAAATATTGGACCGGTATAATATTCAAGACCTCGAATAACTGATGGATCATATTTAAAATTAGTAAACCCATATAATTCAAAAAATTTTATCATTTCTAAAACATCTTTATTATTTGGCTTAGTATCTTTTATTTTTTCTTCTAATAATTTAATTTGTTTTGCATTTAAATTTGCACCTTTTGTATAATCGCCAGATCTATCTTTTCTACCTTCAGCCAAAAGTTTTTTTACTTCCTCCCAGCCCAAACGATCTATTTTATCAAGCGCTCTCAATATAACTAATATCTTTTTGGGATTTGTTATATTCAATTCTTTGAATAAATTTTCTGTAAATTTTCTTGAAGATATATTTACTATATAATCATTTTTAGTTAAGCCACACTTTTCTAGTATTTCAGCAATTAAAATACATAATTCTGCATCAGCTTGTAGATTTTTTGTACCAATATAATCAGCATCAAATTGTAAAAATTCTCTAAATCTTCCTGGGCCTGGTTTTTCATTTCTCCAGACTGTTCCTAGTTGATATCTTTTGAATGGTTTTGGAATTTCTAAATAATTTTTAGCAACATACCTCGCCAATGGTGCTGTTAGATCATATCTCAAAGACAACCAATTATTTTCATCTTTAAATGAAAAGACTCCTTCGTCCGGTCTATCTTTGTCAGGTAAGAATTTTCCAATACTATCTGAATATTCAAAACTCGGTGTTTCAAGATACTGAAAACCATACTTAATCATAACTTCTTTGATGTTAGAAATTATAAAATCTCGTATGAGTAGTTCTTTTTCTTGCCTGTCTACAAACCCCAATGGAAGATCTTTAGAAGGTTTGTTGTTTTTTTCTTTTGTCATTTTTTGGTACAGCAGGGTGGACTCGAACCACCGACCCCTAGTTCCACAAACTAGTGCTCTAACCAACTGAGCTACTGCTGCATCCTTATT
>NZIO01000058.1 GCA_002689925.1 Candidatus Pelagibacter sp. | reverse complement strand
CTAAAAAAAATTCTAAATCTATTGCAAAAAAATATTTTAAGGGATCATTCTAAATGGCAAGACAAATAAATGAACCAGTTGATCAAGTTTCTGTAGAAGAAGTTGAAATAGTTATAGGTGAAGATCCTATAGAGGAAGTTCAACAATCAGAAAACTTAGCTGAAGACATTGATGATGAGGATTTAGATGAGATAGCATCTGATCTTGTGTCTGCTTATGAATCAGACTTACAGAGTCGTGGTGATTGGGAAGATACAATTAAGAAAGGAATGGATCTTCTAGGTTTAAAACTAGAAGAAATAGAAAATCCTTTTCCCGGTGCATGTTCTGCACATCATCCATTAATGATTGAAGCGGCTGTTCAATTTCATGCTCAAGCCTTAAAAGAATTATTTCCATCTAACGGCCCTGTTAAAACACAAATAATAGGTGAGAAAACAAAAGACATAGAGTCTCAAGCTGAACGTGTAAAAGACTTTATGAATTATCAAGTTACAGAACAAATGGAAGAATACTTTGATGACTTAGATCAAATGTTATTCTATTTACCTATTGTTGGTAGTTGCTTTAAAAAAGTTTATTATGATTCAGAATTAGAAAGACCTGTAGCAAAGTTTATTCCTGTTACAGATTTTGTTGTATCAACAAATACAACTGATTTAAGAACAAGTGGAAGATACACTCATGTTATTCGTATGGAAGGCAATGAGTTAAAGAAAAGACAAGTAAGTGGTTTTTATAGAGACATAGAATTAATGGAAGAAGATAAATCTTCTGAGTCTACTTCTATGACTGGTATTAATGAAAAGATACAATCTATAGAAGGAGTAAAGCCTAGTAACACTTATACAAAAGATGCACGTTTTACTTTACTAGAAATGCATGTTGATTTAGAATTACCTAAAAGTGATAAAGAATTTGCATGTCCATACATTGTAACTATTTGTAAAGAAACAAATGATATTTTATCTATACGACAAAACTTTAGAGATGAAGATCCTAAGTTTAAAAGATTACAATATTTTGTTCATTACAAATTTTTACCGGGTTTTAACTTTTATGGTTTAGGTTATGTACACCTATTAGGAAACTTACAAAAAACATCTACAACAATTTTACGTTCACTCGTTGATGCAGGTCAATTTGCAAACTTGCCGGGTGGATTTAAAGCTCGTGGAATGCGAGTTGATGGAGATCAACCTGTAGGCTTTGGTGAATTTAGAGATGTAGAAGGTTATGGCGATGACATTAGAAAATCTATTGTGCCATTACCATTTAAAGAACCATCACAAGTTTTAACTGCTTTACTTGGATCAATAACACAAGAAGGTAGAAGACTAGCCGCAATTACAGATTTACAAACAGGTGATATGAATTCACAAGCACCTGTAGGTACAACTATAGCTTTATTAGAACAAGGCATTAAAGTAATGTCTTCTATTCATAAAAGATTACATAAAGCACAAAGAGAAGAATTTAAGATACTAGCTAGAACGAATCACGATTTCCTCCCAAGTGATTACCCCTACGCTGTTGAAGGTGTTAGCCGTCAAATCTTTAAACAAGATTTTGATGGAACAATCGATGTACTCCCTGTATCCGATCCTAACATCTTCTCAACAGCACAAAGAGTTCTAATGGCACAAACACAAATACAAGCTGCTACACAAGCACCTCAAATACATGATTTACGAGAAGCGTATAGAAGATTATATAAAGCACTTGATGTAGATAATGTAGATGAAATGTTAATTCCAGAAATGGGAAGTAAGCCAATGGATCCGGCAACAGAAAACTATACTATGATGTATCAGAAACCTGTTAAAGCATATGGATGGCAAGATCATGATGCACATATTTCTGTGCATGAAGCGTTTATGAGTGATCCTTCTGTTATTCCACAAGATCCTAGAATGCAACAGGCACTAGCTGGAGCATTACAAGCACACATACAAGAACACCAAGCACACAAATATAGAATGGCTATTATGGCTAATGCTAATATTGAATTACCAAATGCACCAGAATACGATAGATTTAATCCGGGCAAAGATAATGAATACGAATCAATGGATAGAGATATTGAAAATGCAGTTGCACAAGCACAAGCACAAGTTTCTGGACAAATTGCACAAGCTAATCAGATGCAGGCTCAACAACAACAGCAACAACAACAAGCACAAGATCCTCGATTCCAATTAGCACAACAAGATTTACAATTACGAGCACAAGAAAATCAACGTAAAGCTGAAGAAGGTGCAGCAAGAACACAACTTAAAGCACAAGAGGTTCAACTTAAAGAAGAACAAGCGGCTTCTAAAGCACAACTTGATGCTTCTAAATTGGCTCTTGATCGTGATAAGACTATGGCTGACATGGAAATTGACAGAGAGAAATTGCGTTCTAATGAAGAACGTGATATTGCTAGAGCAGAATATCAAAAAGAAATGGTAGATTCCAAATCTGATATTGAAAGAGCAAAAACAATTATAGAACGTGAGCAAAGAGAAAAAGATAGAGAAGCATCCAAAGATTAAATTACAAAGGATTGAGAAAAATAAACACTCTGTTATTTCTTTGTGGGATAAAACTAATGAAATGGCAAAAGCTGAAAACAAAACAACTGTGTTAGCTTTGTGTCAGAAACATAGAAAAGGATTTTGGATTGTTTGTCATGAAGATGACTTGCAAGATATTATAAATGTCAAAAACAATAACTGAAGAAATTTTAGATTGGTCTGAAAATTTTTTAGAAAAACCAAGTGATAAACTTGGTGGTTGGGCTGTATGTCCTTATGCAAAATCAGCTAGATTAAAAAATCAAGTTAAGATTGTAGAAGTAGAACAAAGCAAAGATTTTTTACCTACTGTTGTAAAAGAAGCTAGAACAATAAAAAAACAAAATAAAAAACTTATTGTTGTTGCTAGTGATGATTTTAATATAGAAGCAAGTGAACTTGGATACTATATTGATGCATTAAACTATACTTTTGTAATGGATGATGTATACTTAATGGCTTTTCATCCAGAAGATGATGGAGAAGAAGTAGAGTTTCTAGAAGATAATTTAGAAACAGAAAATGATTTTTATATGGTTTTAATACAACCATATAATGAGTTGGAAGAGGCATCAAAAACTCTTCACAAAAAAGGGTATTATGATAAATGGGATAAAGAATATTATCGTGATACTGTAGTTAAACGTAAAACATATAGGAGTATTTACAATGATGGGAAAAAAGAAAAGAGTTAAAAGTAAGATGATGATGAAAAAAGGTGGTATGGCTACTAAAAAAGGCATGGCTAAAATGCGTGGTGGTGGTATGGCTAAAAAGAAAAGAGTTAAAAAGAAATAGTGGATACTGCTAAATTTATAACTTATTTCAAAAACAAGATTAGTAAGGAAATCGACAATATAAAAGATGCTTTTGAACAAGGCAGAATTCCTAAAGAGAATTTTGATTCTTCTGTTGGTGAACTAAAGGGTTTACGAGCAGCAAAAGATTTGTTACAAGAATCAGCAAAGTATATTGAAAACGATGACAACTAAATTTAAATTAATAGAAGAAAAATTAGAAAAGAATCATCCTGTAGCTGTAGGTCACAGGATATTAGTTCAAGTTCTTGATGTTCAAGACAAAACTAAGGGTGGTATATATCTACCGGGTAAAGCTGTAGAAGACCATCGTAGTATTGCATCCATAGGTAAAGTAATACAAATGGGTGATGATGCATACAAAAGAGAAGATATGACTGNGCCGTGGTGTAAACTAGGCGATAATGTTATGTTTGGTAAGTATGCAGGACATAGATTCCAATGTGGAAAATCTGAATTAAGAGTAATGAACGATGACGAAATTCTGGCAACAGTGCCAGATGTAGCAAATATTAGCTAATATTTGTTTTTCGTAGCAATTGCTACGCAAATTAATCATAACTTTGGAGAAAGACCAATGCAAATTGTACACGATTCATCGGGTAAAAAAAANCCGATGCAAGTCGTGGATGATGGAAAAGAAACGAAGCTAAAGAAATTTGAAGGTGTTGATGTTCCGGAACAGGAAACACAAGATAATTCTGAGGTGGAAAAAGTCATAGATGACTCTCAAGCTGTCCATGACGAACAGACAACTGAATCCACGCCAATAGAAACAGAAACTGAATCAGAAGAGCAAGAGGAAGTAGAAGAGACTGTTGAAAAACCAAAAAAGAAAGCTAATGCTTATCAGAATAGAATTAATGAACTTGTTAAAAGAGCAAACGAAGCTGAAAGGCAACGTAATGACTATTATAACAGGAATCAACAATTAGAATCTGATTTAAAAAAGAAAAATGTTGTAACTGAGGATTATGCTAAGTTACAAACACAATTCTTTGATTCAAGAAAATCTAATGCAGAAAAAGCATTAGAATCTGCTCGTGCTGCACATAAAACTGCACACGAAGAAGGAGATTCTGATAAAATGCTTAAAGCCGCAGAGGATATAGCAGAAGTTAAATATGAGTTGAAACAATTGGAAAATCAAACTCCTTTTGTTGCACCAACTCAAAAGCAATCAAGAGCAGTTGAGCAACCACAAGTTAATGCTCCACAGCCAGAACCACAATCACAACCAGATCCTCGTGCACTTAGATGGGCACAAGATAATGGATGGTTTGGTACTGACGTAGCAAAAACTGGTGCGGCTTATGCAATTGANGCTGCTTTAAAGATGGAAGGCTACAATCCATCAAGTGAAGAATATTATTCTGAACTAGATCGTAGGATAGGCGATTCATTTCCTTCACAGGAAGCAAGTCGACCTAGACCAACTGTAGCAGGTGTTAGTAAAACAGCATCTTCCTCACCTAAGAAGGTTCGTATGAACCAGAACCAGATCGCAATGGCTCGTAAATTAGGTGTGCCGCTCGAAGAATATGCGAAGTTCGTGAGGACTGAATGACCAATAAAAATAAAAGCCACTCGACTAGGGCTGAAGCTAGTCGCAAAATAGTATATCAACCTCCTAATTATTTAGAAGCACCTAAACCAAATGTAGATGGAATCAAATACAGATGGGTTAGAGTTTCTGCGGGTGGGGAGGATGATTCACAAAACGTATCAAAAAAACGAAGAGAAGGATACGAATATGTGCGTGCTGACGAACACCCAGATTTCGATGCACCAACACANGAGAGTGGAAAATACGCTGGAGTGATTGGTACAGGAGATTTAGTTTTAGCAAAAATCCCAACAGAATTGTCTGATGCAAAAAAAGAATATTTTGAGCAAAAGACTGAAAGGCAAAGCCGTGCTGTTGATGCTGATATTTTGAAAGAACAACATCCTTCTATGCCAGTTCATCAAAGACGTAGTTCTTCAACNACAACAGGTAAAAGAAAAACCGAGTTTAGTGAAGAATAGAATTCTATTGTAAGGTGCTTCTTTAACAATTAGCAATAGGAGAAATAATATGGCAAATACTGATGCCGCATTTGGNGCTAAACCGGTAAGACANCTTACTGGAGGAACTATTCGTGCTAATGAGTGGAAAATNNTNGGAGATGGAACGTCTTCATCAAATATTTTTACTGGTGATTTTGTTAAATTAGGAGCAACAGGTTACATTGATGTAGCCGCTGCTGGTAACAGATTACTAGGTGTTTTTGCAGGTTGCAGTTACACTAACTCATCTGGCGAACAGGTTTTTTCAAAGTATTACCCAGCTAGCACAACAACACAAAACAGTAGTGATATTACTGCTTTTGTATACGATGACCCTAATATTGTTTACGCTATTCAATCTTCTGGTTCTGCTGATTTTGCCGATATAGGTAATAAAGCAGACCACGTTGCTGGAACTGGTAGCACAACTACTGGACACAGCAAATTTGAGATTAATGGTACGACAGGAACAGGTACAGCGGGTTTAACAATACTTGGATTGTACAACTCACCAAAAAATGCATACGGAACCAATGGAGTTTTAGAAGCTACAATTTATGAACATGAATTGAATGAGCACATAGACGCTGATGGTACACCGGGCGTATAGGAATAGGAGAATAATATGCCGATTAGTAGATCGCAACTCGTTAAAGAGTTGGAACCGGGACTCCACGCCTTATTTGGTTTGGAGTACAAAAGATGGGAACGTGAACACGCTGAAATATTCGCAGAAGAAAGTTCAGACAGAGCCTTTGAAGAAGAAACTCTTCTTTCTGGGTTTGGTGCTGCACCAACTAAAGCAGAAGGTGGATCTGTAGAATATGACACTGCTTCAGAACAGTGGACTTCAAGATATGTGCATGAAACTATCGCCCTAGCATTCTCAGTTACTGAGGAAGCTGTGGAAGATAATCTTTATGACACTTTATCTAAAAGATACACTGCTGCTCTAGCACGTTCAATGGCTTATACTAAACAAGTAAAAGCCGCAAACGTACTAAACAATGGATTTAGCACAAGTTATCCGGGTGGAGATGCGAAGCCTTTAATGACTACGGATCACCCAACACTTGAAGCTGGAGACTTGTCTAANGAACCTGCAACTGCTGCAGATTTATCTGAAACTTCACTAGAATCAGCAATCATTTCGATTGGTGGTTTTGTGGATGACAGAAATGTGCCAGTTGCTGTTAACGCAAGAAAGTTAATAATCCCTAAAGATTTAGCTTTCACAGCACAAAGAATCTTAAAATCAGAATTAAGAGTAGGAACTGCTGACAATGATGCCAATGCAATGAGACAAATGAATATCCTTCCACAAGGATATGCTGTCAATCATTATCTAACTGATACTGATGCATGGTTCATTCTTACAGACCTAGTAAATTCTGGTCTAAAAATGTTCCAAAGAAGACCTTTAAAAACTTCTATGGAGCCGGATTTTGAATCTGGAAATATGCGTTTCAAAGCGTCTGAAAGATATTCTTTTGGATGGTCTGACTGGAGATCCATTTTTGGATCACCGGGTGCGTAATAAAGTACAAAANTAGGGGGGATTTTTCCCCCCTATTTCTAGGATNAACTATCATACCAACTGACCTAGCAGACGATTGTAGAAGAGATGGTGTGATTCAACTACAAAGGATTAATTATGGCTAATACAACTTTTAGCGGCCCTATTCGTTCAGAGAATGGGATGAAGCTAATTAGCAAGAATACTACATCTGGTCTAGTATCAGATAGAACTCTTGGTACTCCTATACAGGATGCTAGAAGAGTTTATTTTGACGAATGGTTTTTACAAAGACCGGGTCTTAATGCAAACATTGACCAAGTATCAACAGTAGAAGTACAACGTGCTTTAAATAGAAACTGGGAAGCACTTGGAACTAACGTAACTACTGCATTAGTTACATTTGCTTCAACTTCAGCAGGAGTTCTAGCAACAACAGCAGGTGCAGATCAAGACCAAGCAATTTTAACACCACACTTAGATACTGCGGCAACAGCATGGGCAGGAACTAAATGGGGAACAGAAAATGAAACTCATTTTGAAACATCAATTATGCTACCAGCAATTGATAACCAAAAAGTTTGGGCAGGATTAAAANTAACTAATGANCAATTAGTTGCAACTGATGCTAACCAAGTATTTTTTAAATATCAAAC
>NZIO01000057.1 GCA_002689925.1 Candidatus Pelagibacter sp. | reverse complement strand
AAAGATTAATAAATTATTTAAAATTGCAAAGTATATTGAACTTTCCCTGACCAATACTGAGCTAGAATCTTTGTTGCATGAACAGTTTTTAATAAAAAAATACAAACCAAAATTCAATGTTCAGTTCAAGGATGATAAAGGCTACCCTTGGATAAAATTAGAAACTGATAAAGCCTTCCCTGCAGCTAAATCTTTTTTAGGAAAAAAAGAGGCAAAAGGGAAATTTTTTGGTCCTTTTCCAAACTCTTATGCAGTAAGAGATGCTTTAAAGCTTATACAAAAAACTTTCAACTTAAGGAATTGCTCTGATTCGTATTTTAAAAACAGAAGCAGGCCATGTCTTCAGCATGAGATAGGGCGATGTTCCGCTCCCTGTATCGGCTTGATAACTGAAGAAGATTATCAAAGAGAAGTAAACGGCGCTAACCTTTTATTGACTGGACGTTCCAAGGAATTAATTGCAGAATTTTATAATCTTATGGACAGTTTCTCATCTAATAAAGAATTTGAAAAGGCTGCAGTATACAGAGATAGAATATCTGCCTTAAGAGAGATACAGAGATCACAAAGTATCTCAGGCTTTAGTAAAAACAGAGATGCAATTTACTTATCTTTAACCAAAGGAAAGCCTAAGATTGGTGTGAGCAGCGTAAACCAAGGCTGGGTAACGGGACACAAGAATTATCTCTTAGATGAGGGTTTTGAAGAAAATGAAATTTTAGAAAGTTTCATCACACACAACTATCTCTCTAGTAGCACTTGCCCTTCTGTATTATTGGTCGGCAAAGATATAGAAAATAAAGAACTGATTGAACAAGCTCTAAGCTCGTTTCATTCAAAAAAGATATCAATCATTACAAAACCTACAAAAAAAGATAAAGGCCTACTAGAAATTTGTAAAACAAATACTGAATTTATCTTACAAAAAAATAAACTTGATCCAGATATTGAATTCAAAATCGAAGCCTTAAAGAAAGAACTGAATATTGATGAAGAAATCGAGACCATCGAGTCATATGATATAAGTCATCATTCTGGATACAATGCGGTAGCAGGATGTGTGGTTTTTACAAATGCAGGTAGGGCTAAAAATCTTTATCGTGCCTACAATATCAGTAAAGAAAACTCAGGAAATGATATTGGTTCAATGATTGAATTAATAAATAGAAGGTTTTCTTCAGCTAAACAAAATAAGATTCCTAATTTGATTATTATTGATGGTGGCAGAACGCACTTAATTAATGTCATAAAAAGAATGAAAGAAATGGATAGACCAATGACTAATATTATCTCTATTTCTAAAGGAGTAAGAAGGAAATCAGCATTTGATTCCATTCATTTAGAGCATGGAAAATCAATGAAAGTAAAAGAAGGATCAATATTTCATAATTTTATCCAAGAAATTAGAGATGAAACACATAGGTATTCCATAACCTTACAAAAGCGAAAAAGATCAAAATCTTCTTTGAGCTCCTCAATAGATGATTTGTCTGGAATTGGGGATAAAAGAAAGAAGCTCTTATTGAGGTATTTTGGTTCTTTGCAACAGATAAAACGGGCAAGTATTCAAGATTTATCTGAAGTATCCGGCATTGGTAAAGTAACTGCACAATCAATTTATAGACAGCTCCATAATTAATGAACATGGCAAATTGTTTAACTCTTTCAAGAATTTTTTTAATCTTTCCGGTGCTATATTTTATTTCTGATCAGTCTTTTATTTCTAATTGGATAGCTTTAATTTTATTTATATTTGCAGGCATAACAGATCATTTAGATGGTTATATTGCTCGAAAAACTAAAACAACAAGCTCTTTGGGGGCTTTATTGGACTTAATAGCTGACAAGTTGTTAATTTGTGTGACTATAATTTACTTGTTATCTTTTACTGATCAGCATGATTTAATCATTCCAGCTATGGTAATAGTTTCTAGAGAATTGATAGTGTCCTCTTTCCGACAGTTTTTAGCTGAAAGTCTTGGCAATAATCCTATAAAAGTAAGCTTTATAGCAAAAAGTAAAACTACGGTACAAATTACAGCTCTATCTTTTTTAATAGTTTCTCCAAACTTTGATGAAGTTTTTTATGAATTAACTGTCACATTATTTTGGGTTGCAGCTTATATTTCAGTCCATAGTCTTTATGAATATATAAAGGTTTATAGAAATTTAATTAAATAGCTGGTCTATTGTTTAGAGATACTTAAAATACTCTCATGGCTGAGTAGCAAAGTGGTTATGCAGCGGATTGCAAATCCGTCTACGCCGGTTCGATTCCGACCTCAGCCTCCAAAATAAATTTTTATGCAAAGTTTTGATATAGATTATCTAGTCATAGGTGGAGGTGTTGCAGGTTTAGCAGTTGCAGCTAAACTTTCTTCTATGGGTAAAGAAGTTATTCTTGTCGAGAAGAATAATTTATTAGCTCAAGAGACTTCTAGCAGAAACTCAGAAGTGATTCATGCAGGAATTTATTATGAAGAGGGGAGTTTAAAGTCAGAACTTTGTATCCTAGGAAAGGAGCTTTTGTATCAATACCTTGATCTTCACTCAATTCCATATACAAAATGCGGAAAATTTATCGTAGCTACTTCGACTGCTGAAGAGAAAAAGTTACTTGATATTTATGAAAATGGCATGAAATGTGGAGTAACAGATTTGGTCTTAAATCATGAATCTATTGCAAGCTATAAATTTTTAAACTACGAGGCCTCAATTTACTCTCCTTCAACTGGTATATTTGATAGTTATTCTTTCGTCAATTCCTTAAAGAATGACTTTGCTGACAACAAGGGAATTCTTTTATTGGGGAATGAAATGAAAACTATTAACCAAAAAGGAAGTTCTTTCGAGGTATTAATTGATGACTTGAATAATAAAACTGAATTTTTGTTGAAGACAAAAAAGATAATAAATGCTGCCGGTTTAAGGGCACATAATATTATTAATCATCTTAGTGGAAAAAAGAGCTTTAAGCCTAACTATAAAAAAGGAGAATATTATTCTTATACTGGTAAAGAAAAGTTAAATCACCTTATTTACCCAATTCCAGGAAAATATAGTTTAGGTATTCATGCAACCATTGACCTAGGACAAGGTATAAGGTTTGGTCCATCTTCTTATGATGTATCTGATCTAGATTACGAGATTTCTTATAGTCAAAGGCACAAATTTTACAATTCTATAAAAAGTTATTGGCCTAGTATCGCCATCGAGGATTTGGTTCCCACTTATTCAGGTATCAGGCCTCTTCTGGAGGGATGCGAGGATTTTTTAATTGATACTCAAATCTTTGATAGTAATGTGATTCTAAGTATATTAGGTTATGCTTCGCCCGGTCTTACATCTTCTTTAGCGCTTGCGGAAAGAGTATCAGATCAAATAATCCAATTCTAATGATACTTATTCTTATAAGATCAACTATAATTAAAAACAAGCCCGGGTGGTGGAATTGGTAGACACAAGGGACTTAAAATCCCTCGAAGGAAACTTCGTGCCGGTTCGAGTCCGGCCCCGGGCACCATCTAGTATTTTGAGTATCTCATTAAATGAAATCAGTTAAGAAAGAAAAAAAAAGAGTTATCTGGGTGCTTGTATATACAAAAGCAAAAGAGGAAAAAAAAGCTAAGGAAAACCTTGCAAGACAAGGATTTAAAACTTTTTTACCTTTGATAGCTGCTACCAATAAAAATCGTGAATCTAAATCTCTGGTGCCAGTTTTTCCGCGATATGTCTTTGCTCAAATTAATTTAGAGATTGATAATTGGAATTCCATTAACTCTACTTATGGAGTTAGTCACATTGTTATGTTTTCTGATGAACTTAGTGCTATCCCAAACAGTATTATTCAATCAATTCAAAAGAAGCTCGATCAAGCAGGCCTATATAAAGAGCATGTGTCGATAGTTGATTATCAAAAGGGCGATCCGCTCTCCATCAAAGAAGGCCAGTTCGCAGGAATAGATGCAATATTTTTATCTAAGAGATCTAAAGATAGAGTAAGATTATTATTAAAATTATTAAATACAAGTATTGTCGCAGAGATAGCTGCATCTGATTTAGGAAATAAAGAAGTTATAGAGAGTTTTAAATTGTAATAAAGATGCTAAAAAAAATTGCAATGAAACTACTTAGAATAAAGGAAATAAAACGTGGAAAATAATACTCAATATGATGAGGAAATAGACTTAAGAGAACTGTTTGGTGCTCTGTGGGTTGGCAAAATTAAGATTATCGCTATTACAACTATATTTGCCTTTGCTTCGGTTATTTACGCTCTGTCATCACCAGATGTTTATAAAGCCACAGCAGTACTTTCACCAGCACAATCTGATAATTCTGACCTTTCAGGAGCTTTGGGCCAATTGGGCGGTCTTGCATCTTTTGCTGGAGTTAGTATCGGTGACAGTGGGGGTAGCGAAGCTGAAATGGCTTATGAAATAATGCAATCTTGGAGTTTTATAGAAACCTTTATTGCTGATAATGACCTTGCTGATGAGCTAATTGCAGCAAAGGGCTGGAATAAAGATTCTAATCAACTACTGATTGATGATGAGGCATATGACCTCGAAAATAACCAATGGCTGATTGAGAACGAAGCAGGTATTAAGGGTCCGCCCAGAAGTTGGATTCTATACCTGGCATTCTTAGGACTACTAGATATATCGGAAGATAAAGATACAGACATGGTCTCAGTGTCTATTGAGCATTACTCTCCGTACATCGCTAAGCAATGGGTTGACTTGTATGTCGATTCCATTAATAGCTTCATGCAACAAAGACAAATAGATAAAGTTACCAGAAACATCTCATATTTGCAGGATCAGATAGGTAAAACATCTATAGCTGAGATGCAGGAAGTATTTTATAACATTATAGAAGAGCAAATTAAAACAAAGATGTTAGCCGAGGCCAATCCTGATTTTGCCTTTGTATCTGTAAGCCCAAGCATGGTGCCGGACCAAAAAATAAAACCTAACAGGGCGCTTATCTGTATTTTGAGTACTATGTTAGGCGGTATATTGTCGGCTTTGTTAGTGTTAGTGATGCACTACGTCAGAAAGCGTAACTAAGATGGCCTATATGTTATTACTTAAGTAATTTGATTTTAGTATTAGGGTTAATGCTGATATCTAAGAATAAAAATCAATAATACTGCGCTATTTAACGCCACAGAACCTAAAACTTGCAATTCCATCATCTTATGCTACTTTGTTCACCTAATGAACAAGCTTGGAGTCCTTTGCTGGTTTGTTTTGTGTTTTCTTAGGGATCTGTTCCTGCAGTGTCCTGCGGTAGCTTGCTTAAAACAATTCTTTAACTGTTTAATTCTTTAATTACTATGTCCAATCAAGAACTTGAATATCGTGCCCTCAAAATACTCGAGCAACGTCCCAATCTAACGCAGCGCCAGCTGGCTGAGGAACTGGGAGTGAGTTTAGGTAAAACCCACTACTTGGTTAAATCTTTCATTGATGTGGGCTGGATCAAACTAGATAATTTCCAGCGCTCAGATAATAAGTGGGGTTATATGTATTTATTAACCCCTATGGGTCTCGTTGAGAAGGCGGCAATCACTTCACGATTTTTGGTAAGAAAGAAGCAAGAATATACTCAGCTTCAAAAAGAAATCGTCCAATTACAAGAAGAAGTATACCAACAGAAACATCTTAAATAGAAAGGAAGTCTATAAATATTGCCATCCAGTTAATTATCGAAAATATAATTTCTAGAATTTAATTAACATCTTTTTCAATATAAGAATCTACTATGCCTAATTCAACTCTGTCTCGACTTCTTGGTCGTCTTTGGCCACATATTTTACCGCATAGACGTGCGCAGATAGGTCTATTATTTCTGTTGATGATTCTTTCATCTTTCGCTGAGGTAATTAGTATTGGTGCAGTATTGCCATTTTTAGGAGTATTAACAGCTCCTGATCGTATATTTTCCCTTCCTCTAGCCCAGCCATTCATTAATGCTCTTAACATAACAGAACCACAAGAATTGCTGTTGCCTCTAACAGCAATTTTTATTTTTGCTGCATTATTGTCTGGTTCGATGAGGCTAGTTTTATTATGGATTCAAACGAGACTGAGTCATGCAATTGGTGCTGATTTAAGTATTAATATCTACCGTCGTACTCTATATCAACCATATGCGGTTCATGTGGCGCGTAATAGTAGTGAAGTGATAGCTGGAATATCAGGCAAAGCTAATACTGTTGTGTACAGCACACTTTTGCCCTTGATGCATATATCAAGCTCTTCTTTGACTCTGATATTTATACTATTTACGCTTGTGACAATTGAGCCAATGGCTATCGCTGCCTTCGGAGGTTTTGCTGCAATTTATGGCGTTGTTGTTTTAGCAACAAAAAAAGCCTTGGCCCGTGACAGCGAACGAGTAAGTCATGAGTCCAATCAGGTGATTAAGGCCTTACAGGAAGGATTAGGTGGTATTCGTGATGTTTTGATTGATGGTACTCAGGCTACATATTGCAAAATTTTCCGAAGTGCTGATTTACCTTTGCGCAGATCAACTGCCAATGTGCTTATAATAATGGGCACTCCGCGATATGCTATTGAGGCATTAGGTATGATATTAATTGCCGTTTTCGCCTATGTATTAGCTGGTAATCCTTCTGGCATGATCAATGCTATTCCTGTACTAGGAGCATTAGCTTTAGGCGCACAACGATTATTGCCTGTGCTTCAGCTTGGTTATTCTGGTTGGTCACAGATTCGCGGTAGTCAGGCATCATTAGCTGATGCATTGGACTTGCTTGACCAGCCTATGCCTGCTCATGCAGATGCCCCATTACCGACTCCGCTGCCGTTTGAGCATAATATAACGCTAAAAGAGCTGGCTTTTAG
This sequence comes from Candidatus Pelagibacter sp., assembly GCA_002689925.1. Taxonomy (GTDB): domain Bacteria; phylum Pseudomonadota; class Alphaproteobacteria; order Pelagibacterales; family Pelagibacteraceae. The sequence continues at coordinate 2,741 of NZIO01000057.1, read as the reverse complement.
ATATGCTGAAAATACGCCATGGGTGTTAAAGCATGGACTTAATCTAAGCATCAAAAAAGGTAGTCGTGTTGGTTTTATTGGGACCACTGGTAGTGGCAAAAGCACATTATTAGATATCCTTATGGGACTATTGCAGTCTCCTCATGGAGAACTTGCAATTGATGGTATAAAGATTACAGAGGAAAATCACCGCGGTTGGCAGGCTCATATTGCACATGTCCCTCAAGCAATTTTTTTAGCGGATGCGAGTATTGCAGAAAACATCGCTTTTGGTATACCACTAACTAAAATAGATAATAACCGTGTTCGTGAAGTTGCAATGAAAGCGCAGGTTGCAAAAGCTATCGAATCATGGCCCGAACAGTACGATACAGTAGTAGGTGAAAGGGGAGTAAAATTATCAGGAGGACANCGTCAGCGNATCGGCATTGCNCGTGCACTATATAAGCGNGCAGATGTCATCGTTTTTGATGAGGCTACTAGTGCTCTTGACAATGATACTGAGCGTGCCGTCATGGAAGCTATTGAGAACCTAGGTGCTGAACTTACAATAATCATTGTGGCACACCGCTTAACCACACTTGAGAACTGTGATGAGATAATTGAATTGGAAGATGGAAGAATTAAAAGAAGTGGTAGTTATGAGAACATTATGAGTCAATCCATTTAGCATGAAAATTTTTATAAGAGGTATTTTATGATCCCCTACGGCCGTCAAGATATTAATCAAGATGACATTGATGCAGTCATTGAAGTATTGAGTTCAGACTTTATTACACAAGGCCCTTTGGGCCAGTTGTTTGAAAAAACTGTAGCAAATTATTGCGGTGCGCAGTTTTCTGTATCCACAAGTAGTGCTACTGCAGGATTACATATTGCTTGTCTTGCATTAGATCTTGGTCCAGGTGATTGGCTTTGGACAAGCCCCAATACTTTTGTCGCATCAGCGAATTGTGCTTTATATTGTGGAGCAAAAGTTGATTTCGTAGATATTGATCCCAATACATACAATATAAGTATAGATCGTTTAACCCAGAAACTAGCTGAAGCAGAAAGAATTGGTAAGTTACCTAAAATAGTCGTACCTGTTCATCTTTGTGGTCAATCTTGTGATATGGCAGCTATTCATGCGNTAAGTCAAAAGTACGGATTTAAAATTATTGAAGATGCGGCGCACGGAATTGGTGGAAAATATAAAAACCAGCCTATTGGAAATTGTCGTTATAGCGATATTACGGTCTTTAGTTTTCATCCTGTGAAAATTATTACCACTGGTGAGGGTGGTATGGCTTTAACGAATGATCCAGATTTGGCTGATCGTATGTATCGTTATCGAAGTCATGGAATTACTAGTGAGCCTAGTGCAATGTTACCTCGACCTTCTAATGAAATTTGGAATTACCAACAGGTCAAGCTAGGTTTTCACTATCGTATGACCGATATTCAATCTGCTTTGGGCATTAGTCAAATGTCTCGATTAGATGAGTTTGTGACCAAAAGACATCAAATTGCCAAACGTTATGATGACGAGTTGTCTGACTTGACATTGCAACTTCCTTGGCAGCATAAGGATAGCTATTCCAGCTATCATCTTTATCCAATTCGCATAAGATCTGATGCTCAAAAAACTCAACGCCAGATATATGACGCCCTTCAACTCGAAGGCATTGGTGTTAACTTGCATTACATACCGGTTTATAGNCAACCTTATTATGAAGACATGGGATTTAAAATGGGTTATTGCCCAGAAGCGGAACAATATTATCGAGAAGCCTTAAGCATTCCAATGTACTCAAAAATGCTAACCTCAGAACATAGCGTGGTAATAACGATCCTCCAAGATTTACTCTCTTGAAACTAGCTCTTGGTACTGTACAGTTTGGCTTACCCTACGGTATTTCCAATCAAAGTGGACAGGTTAGTCAGGAAGAAGTCAAAGCAATTCTAAGTGAAGCCAGATTGAACTATATAGATACTCTTGATACTGCTATTACATATGGGGAAAGTGAAACCTGCCTGGGTGAAGTAGGTATAGATGGTTTTAATGTGATTACAAAGTTACCTGCGTTTCCAGAAAATATTCAAAGTATTAATAGCTGGGTAAATGAACAAATAAAAACATCTTTGAAACGTCTAAATACATCAAAATTATATGCGATTCTTCTGCATCGTCCTGATCAACTGCTTACTTCTAAAGGTGATATTTTATGGCAGTCTCTTGAGAAATTGAAAAAAGACGGTGTAGTAAATAAAATTGGCGTATCGATATCTGACCCATCAGAACTAGGTAACTTAACTAAAAGTTTTTCAATTGACTTAGTGCAGACACCATTTAACTTAGTTGATCAGAGGCTGGTTTTGTCAGGCTGGCTAGAGAAACTATACGCTTCAGGAGTTGAAGTACATACTCGCTCAGCATTTTTGCAAGGTTTATTATTGATGCCAATTACCGCGATTCCTAAAAAATTTAAATATTGGTCGCCATTGTTAAATACTTGGCATGACTGGTTACTTGATAATGATATTTCAGCTGCAGAGGCTTGCATCGGTTTTATTCAGGCACATTCGCAGATTGACAAGATGGTTGTGGGTGTCCAGAGCAAACAACAACTAAAGCAGTTAATACAAGCAGAAAAAAATCAAGCAAATCAAGTCTGGCCAGATATTAATTGTTCAGATAAAGATTTGATTAATCCTGCAAATTGGAATATTTTGTGAAAATTGTAGCGATAGTCCAGGCC
>NZIO01000056.1 GCA_002689925.1 Candidatus Pelagibacter sp. | reverse complement strand
ATTTCCAACCACGATCGTTTCCTGATTAATGGGGTCTTTACGGATTACTCCCTCGAAAAGAGCCTTTTCCCCGTGTCTGACACGATAGGGAATGTTCTTGCTCGAGTCCCAGTTTTTTACTCTGAAGTGAGCGGTCCATCCGGGGTAAGTGATCTTTACTTTGGCAATCTCTTTCCATTCTTTTCCTTGCTTTGTTTCCAGTCGTACTTCTCTGGATTCTTTCGGCATAAGCGGATACAACTGACCGGTGAGTTTCAGTGTCCCCGCATCCACCGTGTATAGGGCAAAGGCAACAACCTGATCCCTTGGGACATTCATTTCAATGATTTGCTTGGGAGCTTTGCCTTTCTTTTTTGCAGAGGTGTCTACAGGTTTGGCCCGCGTCCACCATTCACCCGTTGACATATGGTCGAGGTTGGGGAATTTGTCTCCAAATAATACTTTGGAATCTGGTTCAGCATTGGAAATGCCGAGCAATAGGAACAGGCAACTTAGCGAGGTAAGAAAGAATTTCATGGATGTAATTGAAGATGAGAGGAAGACCTTTTCAAGATAAAAAAAGGAATTGAGTCATAATGCCATGCCGCGTTTCGGCTAGATTGGCTGAAATCATCCCAACTGGCAGGAATACCGATGACAGAGACTAGCCGATCGAACCTATCCGCCATTGGCGTGGAGATTGTCCGACTTTTTTGCGAAACCACCTGGCGAAGTAATTGGGGTCGGCAAAGCCGCAATTCCATGCGATTTGGGAAATCGGGAGGGTGGGATTTTTTAATTCATCAAAAGCACGATTTTGCCGGATTTCATTTAACAGGGTACTCAGATTGAGGGTGGATTCCTGTCGAATTTTGCGATTCAGGGAACTGAGTTCCTCATCGAGAATCGAGGCCAACTCTCCAGCCGACTTGGGGATGATTTCAAGATTTTGTAAAAGGCTTCTGATTTTTTGGGTAACGGGTAGAACTTTTCTTTCCTTTTTCTTTTCGAGTTCTCCCCTAACTTCTGCTTTTAGGGTAAATATACGCTTTATCTCAGCTATAGCTCCTTGGAGTTCAGACATCTTTTGAGGATTTTTTTCTGTCTCTAAATGTTGTCTTAAAATCTCTAATCTTTGCTCGGCATATTGAACTAACCGAGGGTGCATCTCAGGATCATTTACGAGAGGTAATATCTCTCTAGCCTGTTCTTTTATCATCTACTAACCCTGTGGTTCTTCTGGGGGTGGAGTGTTTGCTCCCCCACCTGCTCCTGTGAATCCAGGTGCTCCTGGTTCTGGTGCATTACCTGGGGCTATGTTTCCACCACCTGTTCCTGTTGGATCTTGTGGGCTTGGTGCACCACCACCTTCCGGTGGTTGAGGTGCTTGTTGTGGCATTAATGCTGCTAATTCAGCCATCATCTTAGCCTGTATTGCTGCTTCTCTAGGATCATTAAGAATCTTATCTTCATCTAAGTCCATTGAAGAAGCTAGTTCTCTTAGTATGTAATCATACTTAACAAATGGGGCCATCTGTGGATTAGCCGACATCTGCATAAATTGAATAAGTCTTTGAGATCTTATTTCATTTCTCATAAGACTTTCTGTTCCTTTAGCGACTACTTCTAAATCTCCGATTAGGTCTTTATCAAAGTTAAATTGCATATTGAACGCAAACAAAGATTTACCTAGAGGAGCTAGTAAATAGTCATCTATGTTTCTTACTACTGCTTTAATATTTTGTGCAGCAGCTCCCATTAGCATAGACATTCCGGATGCAGTTCTACCTACACTCATTACTCCTGTCATACCATGTGCATAAGAAGGCATACCTGTTGATTCATCTGCTAGTTGTCTAGCTTTATCAAACATCTGTAAACATTCTTGCGTTACATTAGGGAACTTAGTTCCAAAGATTGCTTGTCCTGGTGCTCCTGCTTGTCTACGAAATATTTTGCCAGGATATACCGATAAGTCCTGTCCAGGAACTAAATTCGTTTCGTCTACTTCTATAAGTAGGTTTGAAGATAGTGCAGCATTGTCTACTGCCATTCTCATAAAGCCATTCATTAACAGTTGGGTATCATCCATGTTCTCAGCAAGACCAATACCAAAAAACGAATAGGGGTTTAACTCATAAGGTGTCGCATGGTATGGTAATCTAGTTGGAGTAAATGGATTAAGTACTAATCTTAGTATCTCTCCATTACATATCCACGCATTGACTTGAACCTCGTCTTTATCTTCTAATTCTTCTGGGATGTCAAGATCTGCAAGTTCAGCAGTTTCAGCATCCATAGTACCCCAATACTCTAGGACTTCATAACGATCTACTTCAAAGGTAGAGTTGTTATCTTCTAATTCATTTTCCCAATACTCTTTAATATAGTTAGCCCCATTTTCAATAGCTAATTCTATACTTTCTTTTCTAAAATAAGGTCTGTTTTTTAAATTTCTAAGTTCTGATTTATTCATACGATGTCTTTCAATCGCATACTCAGAATCAGACATACTTCTAGCATCATAATCTGGGTAAAAGTTCCAGACACTAACTGATTCTACTTTTGGTATAGTTTCAAAGATAGGATCATACTCTCCATCTTCGTTCCACCTAGGATATTCTTTATCAAAAGCAAAAGGCCCTTTAAGAACACCTGTACCAAACAAAGACATATCAAAAGCAACAGATCTTAAATGTTTACTAGCATGAGATTCTTCTAATTGGTCATGTATTTTTTTCTCCATGCCCATTGCAGCTTTTTTAGCTGGTTCAAAAGTAAAAGATGTAGGAGTTGCACCTGCACCTTCTTGGAGTTCGTCTTCAATNCTTTTTAGTGCATCTTCATANGCACCTACTTCTTTAAGAATATCTTTTCNTTTAACNGTANNAGATTTCTTNCCNGTAATTTCTGCTATCTTAGCTTCNGNTGGTTCTTTAGGATCAAAATANGCAGANTCTAAAACATTATTAGGAANNANNGTNGGATTNGATNCCTATAGGAAATTTATTACCNGCAAATAAAACATCTATAATTTGTGCNTAAGCAGCTAAAACTTTAGTCTTNGTNATNTTAATAAATGCCCTAGACTTTTCAGTATCATTAAACTGAACATCAGTAGAATAAATACCACGATAATTCCTGTAGGAGTTTAGCCAACGATTTTCGTCAGAATACCTACTATCTTTAGATTTATTAAATTTACTTTCAATATAATCTACTAAGCCAGAATAAGATTGGTTTTGATTTTCAACATCCCCACTTTCATCAAGAGCTATTACTGAATCATTATCTTTCTTTGCATCAAAAGATAAATTTTCGTCATCGGTTGGTTTTTTTACTAATGCCATAATTTTTTAATACCCAAAGGTTGTATCGGCAGGTCTCCATTTATACTCTGGTTTTTCCCTGTCGAATAAAGATACAGTTCTTGGTCTTGTTTGGATTCCATACCTAATACTATCGTAGGCGTGATCTGAAGCATATCTCTTATCAATATCATCAGTCCCCTTTGGGTCTGAAGGTATAACAGGCAAATCAGAAATAACTTGCCTACAGTTTTCAAAAAAACAAATACCAGGCATATCTGTTACTTCGTCTACCTTTAATAATTCATGTAGTCTATTTTTTCCTGCTATCCTAGAACCTGCTGTTCTATCTGAAGGTCTCCACCTGACTCCTTCAGCCATCATCTCTTCTGCAATACTAGGCCCAAACTGACCTCGGTTATGCCAACAAGAAGAGTCTAATACACCATACGCCATTTGTTCTTTAGCTTCTGTTTCTATTGCTAAAATCCTTCTAGCTAAATCTCTTGCTGTATGTTTAGCAACATATAATTCTCTATAAACAACTAGATTTTCGTAAGCAGGGTCAATAGCGTACCAATGTACTGCACTAAAACTAGCGTACCCAAAGTCGCAAGACCTGAACCTAGTCCAATCGTAAGGTATTTCAAAAGGTTCGACAACATGGACACTATTTTTAAACTCTGAGAAAGCAGCACCTTCTGCTACTGACCAGTCCCCTTCTAGGAGTTGCCTTCTTTGCATCTCTGGTAAAGAGAGCAAGTTAGCTTCATAAGCCCCATCTCTAACTAAGTATGGGTTATCTTTTAATTTAGCCGGTATAAATTTTCTATCAAATAGAGTTTGACCAGCTTTTTTATGTCCTTCAGGATACTCTAATACCTCTCCTGTGTCAATGTCGGTTGCAGGGAAGCTCCTATTTTCTGGAGCTGGTTTAATAAACATTTCCCTTACCCAATTATGCCCAGGGCCACCTGGGTTAGTTGTTGCCCTCATAAAGATTGGAAGCTCTGGATCTGTAGTTCTTAACCTAGATCTCATATAATTCCAAGCAAAAGGCGTTGGGTGTTGAGTTAATTCATCAAAACCAATGTAACTAAACGCTTGTCCTTGATACCTTAAACAATCTTCATCTCTTTCTAAGTAAGTAAGCCATAATCTAGCTCCACTAGGGAAAATCCATTGGGATTTCTTTTCCCCCCACTTAGCACCTGGGAAAGCTCTAGGATATAATTCCTGAGTCTTCCAGATCATCTCTCTTAATTCATCGTTTGTCCTTCTAAGGATCAATCCATTAAAATTCTTATTATGGAAATACCTCATGGGGTCGGCTATTAAACTATAAGTTTTTCCACCCCCAGCACTACCACCATATAAAACTTCTCTTTCGTTTGCTGCGAGAAATTCTGTTTGTGGCCCCGGATTAGGTTTAAATAATATTTCTTTATGTTGAGGTATAGTATCTATACTCTCAGTACCACCTAACCCATTGGGTGCGACACTATCTGTCGCTTTAGTAATCTCTTTTAATTTTTTGTTGGCAACAGTAACTGATCGTTTTCCTGCTGCTCTTTTTTGTCGAAGTGCATACTCTTCCTTCGCCTTCTTTGTCTTAGGAGTATTTTTCTTCTTTCTTTCCGATAGTTTCTTTGCCCTTGGGTTATTTTTAGTATCTCCTCTAAAACGCTTCCAAATATTAGACAAGCCCTGATGAGAAATAGTATGACCTGATTCTTCAGATAACCACCTTGCAGTTTCTCTTAAAGAATTACCATTATCTAAGTACGATAAGGCTATACTTACTTTCTCAACTACCTCTTGAATAGGCTCAAGAAGTAATGGGTCTTCTGTATTCGCTTGATACCCATAAGGTATCTTAGCTGTCGGATTGGGGCGAGTTTTACTCTCCCACTTCTCCTGTATGATTATCTTCTGAGTCATTTTCCTTCTTCGGTGGCAATATGAATAACCCCCCTGTATCTGTGGTTACTTGTATTTGTTCTTTCTTGACAAGCCCTGTCCTATCTAAAATTTGGGTCGCTGCCGAAACTGCGTTTCGTGCACCCATCTGTCCAGGATCATCTAATACATCTACCATACTAAATGTAGCTTTAGGGGCGTTCATTGCTAGTAACAAAGAAGATCTTTCTACTATTTCATCTTTTAGTGAACTTACTATTTCACTTATCTTAGTATTCTCAGAATATCCAGCTATATTCATAGCACCACGAATATTGCCTTTGGCTTCCCCACACAGGGCTTCCAAAAAGGCTTCTTGTTTTTCTGTTAATTTTTTAGTTTCTTCTACCACTTTGTTTTATGACTCCAATATCTTGCACTAAACTTATCTGGTTTAGCATCTTGAGCATTATGTCTAGCATAATAAGATTTTTTTCTTGCTTTATCTTTTGCACTCTTAGGGTTTTTACCTGCCCCTGTAACGCCTTGCTGTCCAAATCGAATTAGCTTTAATTCATGCCCTTTTTGGGCTAATACCACATGAGACTTTGTTTTATGTCCTGGAGTTTTTTTAGGTTTATTAACTCCTTTTAGCCCATGTTTTTTAAGCATTGCTGCTCGTCTATTCTCATGAGCCACGATCTATGCCTTTTTTGTAGTTTTCTTTTTCTTTTTAGGAAACCCAGCCTTCATATTTGCATACGCTTTTTTAGTTATAGTAGATTTACTTTTAGGTCTACTTGTACCGGCTTTTTTGCGTTTGTTAATATTTTTATATAAAGACATATTATTCCCTCGTCAGGTCAAAATTATAATTATAACCTTTTATCCACATTACCAATAAGTATCGTTGTCCTTTTGTTACAGCNAGACCTCTATGCTTATTAGTAAAAGAATCAAAAAATAAAGCTGTTCCATTTGGTAAAGGTTCAACTATACCTCGATTCAAAAATTCTGTTCCCCCACCTTCATACTCTCCTGTATTGAGTGGGACTACGACTGAAACATCCCCAGCACTATCAAAATGATACGATATTTCAGAGATCTCTCTAGGACTGTAATTAGCTATTTGTATAGTAGCTTCATAGTAATTAGGTCTTCCCCACAAGTGGTTAAACATAGGTACTAAATTTTCTTTTACAGCTCTAATAATTAAATTATAAATACCTGGTACTTTTTTAAAGTTAAACTCAGGTACTTGAACTGATCCACCCTCTGTAGGGTTTACCTCAAAGGTATCTCCTTTTGTACTTAGTCTTATAGACTCTTCTAATAATTCTTTACAGAACTCTGTACTTAAAAAAGGAGTTGTATAAACTCTTGGGATAACCTCGTTATACTTTTGTATGTTTGGGTTATCTTTATCAATTACAAAACTAGCATCATAAGATGTTAATTTTTTGTTTTCGCAGATAATCTGCTTTCCAGCGTAATACGCATCTTCAATATTCAATAGTAAGGCCCTTTCTAAAAAGTCAGCAGTACTATTATTATAGCTATTATTAAAACTATTTTAAAGACTCGCATCATTTGTTGGTACTTTTTGTCTGTGGGTATTAAATTTAGTTTCTTACAAAATTTAACAGGGTTAAACTTTTTACCCATACATTAGTATGACTTCTTCTTTTTCTTCATCATGGTCATGCCACCATAAGCCTTAATTTCGTCTTTCTTTTTTAAAGATTGAACAGTTTTAGCTTTAGATCCTTTTTGAGCACCCTTCTTCATAGACTCAGTTTTTTTCTCAGCAGCTTTCTTAGCGTCAGATTTCTCTCTACGCTCTACCATAGCTCCTGTGCTTAACCCCATCTTTTTAAGTTTTTGCTCTCTATCTTGATCTTTAGATAATCGGCTAGTGTTAGAAACACTTTGATAACCACCACCCATGTTAAAACCTTTATGGGCTTTGGTTGATGCACCACAATTTGCTTTTTCAACTTTTAGTTTCATTATTTTTCCTCGTTGGATGAGCCACTACTAGAAGACGATCTACCAATAGTGTAGTCATCATAATACTCGCTATAATTTTTAAGTATCTTTATTTTACTCGCTTGAGATTGAGTTATGAGTTTTTCTTCTACAAGAAGTTTTTTGATCTCGTTAAACTCAAGATCTACTCCGGTGTTCGCCAGAATAGCAGCACGAATATAATGAAGGTTAATCTGAGTTGTGCTCATAGTATTTATATCATTAAGGGCATAGTTATGTCAACAGATGAAATTAATTAAAATTTAGTTTGACCGATTGCAAAATCCATGGTATAACAGGACTACAGTCCGGGGGGGTATAGTATATAGGGTATACTAACTTCCCTTTTTTATTAGTTCTTTAACTATTTTCTTAGCTAACGAGGGGTTATTCATACAGAAGGAAGTAAATCCATTCTCTAACCTCTTAACCATTGATTCCTCATTAGAGGTTGGTAATCCATACTCTTCCCATATAGTGTGAAAGATCTCATGAATTAATGTTTTATATTTTAATTTATCAGGTAAACCTTTTCTTATCGTAATCGTAGCTTCTTCATGATTACATTCCCCATAATCCTTTATATTACATTCTTTTAAAGAATATATAGTAGACCCTATTATTACATTCTGTTTATAGGTCAATACTGTGATTCCATATATTAGAAACAATACTCTTTCTAGGGCTAGTCTCTATTCCATTAGTAACTCTGTGAGGAGTTCCACTCTTAAATACGATTAATCTATTAGGTAGGGGTTTTATTCTTTCTGATGCTGGGGGAATACCTATTTCTAACATTCCCATATCATCTACTAAACTAATATCTTGATGACAATAAAATATACTTCCATATACAGGGGTCTCTATGATCCCTTTTTTTTCATATAGAGTTTCATCTTTATCTATATGCCAATCTAATCCTTTATTACCTTCCGGACTTATAATATGAGTCCACATTTCTATACCTGCTCTATCTAAGTAGGCATTTCTAATTCTATTGTCTAAAGTACTTACTCTTTCCCAGCTCTCTTTAATTACATTAAAAATTAAATCATTGTGGGGTTCTTTATCTTTTTCTACGAAGTCTGAAGCTAGGGGTTTCTTCCATAAAATAGGATCTTGCAGCAAGTAAAAAGTACCTGGGTCTAAAAAGTTATCTATTACTATCATTTGTCCATATATTCCACGATTGCTTCTAATTCTTCTTTGGTAGCATTTTGTTTTAGTCGATTAGCTTTTTGACTGACTATTCTTACATTCCCTGGAACATATCCTAAGTCTGGTTTCATACGATCTATTGAGGGAGAATCATTTGAAGGGCCTTGTCCTTCTTTTAACCAATCAATAGGGGTATCAAATACAGGACAAGTAAGGGGGAAAGGTTTTAAATCCTCTAAAGTTATACTGTAGGGGATCTCATTTTTCTTACACCAGGCTTTTACTGTTGTTAGAGTGTTAGCAAGTTTTTGTTTTATTGCATACTCTAGTAATTCTTCCAGATCTATACGATCTAGTTCACTTTTCTTCCACTTCATAGGAATTACCATCTATTTCTTCTTCCTCATTAAGAGGGGGGAAATAGTTTTCTTCAGATTCCTCTATTTTAGAAGCTACAGCTCTCAAGCGTTCTGCTTGTCGAGTCAATTCATGTG
>NZIO01000055.1 GCA_002689925.1 Candidatus Pelagibacter sp. | reverse complement strand
TAACTAGCAATGTTTTTGCAAAAGCACTTCCACCCGGCTCTGGAATTGGGGATATTCCAGCTAACGTATTAATCCTTTTAGATAAATCAGGAAGTATGGGAGCCAGAATGACGAGTGGAGCTGGTGTGTATTATCCACAAGGAACCGCATTTGATAGCAATGGTGATGTTTTTGTTGGGCAATATTATACTTACGGTATTAAAAAATTTACATATGCAACCAGTCAACCAGATACAAGTTTTGGGACAAACGGGCTTTTTAGAGGCACAGGTACTAGAGGTAATTGTCCAATTTATTATCCAAGAGGTATGAAAGTTCACAATGGTTACTTATATGTAACTCAATACTATGGAAGAAAAGTAGTAAGAATTAATTTAAGCACAAATGTTTGCACTACTGTTGCAAATATTAATTATTATTCAAGCACTTTAGATATACAAAATGATATTTTATATGTCTTACATAGGACTGGAATTGTTGTTAGAAATTTAGCAACAGGTACAAATATTTCTTGTAGCTTTTCTGGAAATTTAAGAACTTATGGTGATTTTGCATATGGTATGGCTGTAGATCATACGGGTAATAATATGTATATGCAGGAATACAGACAACTTCATAGATTTGAAATCCAAGCGAACAAATGTCCAAAAACTAGTTATGCTACAAGATGGAATAATAGTCCTTTTTATAACTATTCATATGGAATGGCGGCTCATCCAACAGATGACAAAATATTATATGGATCAAATTATTATCAACATAGATTACATAAAGTAACTTTTAATTCAGCAAAAACATCTGTTGTATCAAATACGCATGTTGGACGATGCTGTAGTGGAGCATCTAAAACTGGTAGTATAAGAATGCGTTATCCAATGGGTATTCGTATTGATGCAACTAATAATAGGATTGCGCTTGCAGATTATTATAAAAATTCTCTTCAATTTTTTGATTTAAACCTAGGTTTTCTAAAGGAAATTGGAGGTTCAGCAGGTACTAGAATGACTGGTGCGCATGAGGCTTTAAAAGCAATTGTAACCGACTCGTCTCTAACATCAGGAGTTAATTTTGGATTTGGATATTGGGCATGGGGAGGAAACCCTGGCTTTAGAAGTTGGAGTGGAAATATTACAACTGGTAATGCATCCCCTTGTACTAGCACTGCATGTATAAAAGTTAGAGCTCATAAAGGAGGTGCTGCTAGAATAAATCAAATTGTATCCTCTGTAAGTCCTGGGGGTGGAACGAATGCTGCAGACTGGGCCAAACAAGCAAAAGAATATTATTTGCATGGTAGCTTGTCTCCAATAGATAAAAAATTAACTTGTCAAAATAGTTACGTTTTAGTTATTGGTGATGGTTATTGGGGTAATCATAACTCTGCAAAAAATACAGTGAAGATGCTTTTAAAATCTCATGGTATTAAAACTTTTACTGTTGCTTATGGAAGTGGATTATCAGGTTCTGGTATTAATAACTTTAGAGACATGGCAAAGGCTGGCGGAACCAATGATGTAATTATTGCAAGTACCGCAGCTTCATTAAAAACACAATTGAAAGCTGCAATTTCACAAGTAATTGCATCCAAATTGTCTTTTACAGCTCCTGCAATTACTGCAACAATTGAAAAAGGTGGATCATTGTATCAGGCCCAATTTGATTATGTGCAAAATCAAGAATGGCAAGGAACATTGAAACGAACTGCTATCAACTCATCTGGCGTTATTGATATAACTGATAAAGGAAATTGGAGTGCTTCAGATGTAATGAAAAAGAATATCTCTAAAAGGAAAATTTGGACTGTTTTAGAAGGATCAAATGCACCCGATTATAAAACTGATTATAATAATTTTACAGATTCTAATTGGAAGAAAATAAAAGATACATTTGAATTATTTAATAATGAAGTTCCTGAATATCATTCAAAAACAAGTGGAACAGCTAGACCACAGAACACTACAAGATGTGCAAATACTTCAGGAGTTGCAGATGGTAGCGATGATGATGTTAAAGGATTAATAAATTTCATTAGAGGCCAAGATTATTTTGATTATGATGCAGATTGTAATTTAACAGAGATAAAAGAAAATCCTTTAGGAGATATTTATCACTCCGAACTTGTTGTAGTTGGTGCACCAAGTGCTGAAACATCATTCGTATCTACTAATCAAGAGTCATATTGGAGATCAATTAATGGATATGATCAATGGGCAAAAGATAACGAGAATAGAACTGAGATGATTTATGTTGGAGCAAATGATGGATTACTTCATGCCTTTGATGGTAAGACTGGTCAAGAGAAATGGGCTTTTGCACCACCATTACTGGTCCCTCATTTTCCATTAATGGTTAATCAAAATTTAAATAGAGCCGGCAAAGGTGGAACTAATGCAATTTATGGAGTTGACGGGTCTCCAGTAGTTCATGATATGTATTTCAAAAGTCCTCTTGGTAAGTCAAAGGCATGGCATACTATATTATTCGTTCCTTATGGTAGAGGTGGAAATGGATTCAGTGTTATAGATATTACAAAACCTTTAAAACCTTTACATTTATTCTCTATATATAATGATACTACCTTTANCCAAGTCCATCGAGTTGATCATGAAGGAAACTTTAATGCTTATCCTTATATTCCAACATCTTATGCATTAAGTTCGTTGCCAGAAGCTATTGCTGCAAAACAAAATGTAGAAATGTCTAATGGAAGTCAATCTTGTACTAACACTTTAGATAATGGTCTTCCTAAAGATCAATGTTTTAAATCTAAAACTTGGACTTTTCCAGAACCAGGGTTAAGTAAGGCTGACTTAACTATCCTTAAGGATGGAAAGAATTATACTTCATTTAATGTAAGCTCAAATTCTAATGGAGATACTGTTTTGAATTTCGCGGATAATATTACTTATTATGGTTGGGATGCTTGTGCGGGTGCTACAGGGCCATGTAATACAGTAAGCACAGATATTGGATTTAGTATTACAGCAGCATCAACGAAGACTGGAGTACAAAATCCAAAGGAGTATGAATATAGTAAACTTGGTGAAACTTGGTCGGCTCCAAGAATATTTAGACTTCCATTAGATGGTCGAAGAGATACAGATATCTCTAATGATAGATATGTTGCAGTTATGGGTGGTGGATATGGAACTCAATATGCAGGAGTTGGTAACGCATTATTTGTAATAGATTTAGAAGACCTAACCAATCCAGGAAGTATAGAAAAAGTAATTGAAGTTGAAGACATCCTTGCAAGTGATATTGTAAACTCTACTCCAGGAACTCCAGTTGTGATTACACCTGATACAGCAAGAGGTTTAGATTTTACAGGTGCGTTAGTTTATTTAAATGATTTTGAAGGTAAGATTACAAAATTTAATTTAACAAATATGAAATATGATAGTCTTGATCTTAAAACTAGAAAAAAAGTAGATCTATATGATAACACAACTTTATTCTGGGCTGGATCTACAAAAACTAATGGTAGATATATGTTCCATTCGATGGATGCATCAATAGGTGAAGGAAAAGATAAAGGTCAAAAGACTAATACGCTTTGGCTGTTTGCTGGAACAGGTGACTATGAAAGGATTGCAGGTAAAGAGACAGGAACAGAAAATGTGTTACTTGGTATAAAAGATGAAGATTATCCTCTCTTTAAAGATGTTGATGGTACTCAAAAACCAATTGACCCAAAAAAATTAACAAATATCACTAAATGTAAGAATGTTACTAAAGACACAACTGGTGCAAGCTGTCCTCAAAAAGCAGATGCTGGATGGTACACAACTTTATCTGACTATAAGAAAGTGACCGCAGAACCTACAGTTAGCAGAGGTGTAGTTTATTTTCCAATTTATAAACCCTCTGCATCAACAAATGCATGTAGTTTAGGAGATGCACTAATTTGTGGTTTAGATGATGAATGTGGAACAAATCTTTCTGGACAACTTGGCCAAAATCCAAGCGGTAAGAACTATATGTGTAAATATGTTGGTCAAGGAGTATTGTCTAAAATCGTTACATTTGCTGGCAAANTATTTGCAAATATTGCAGGACAAGCAGACTGTGATGCAATCAAAGATGCTNAGAAAAAGAAAGAATGTAAAGCAAAAACAGACTTAGTACAAATTGATGCAGCTGTAGGGGATGTTTCTACTTACAGAAGTTCGTGGCGACACAACTATTAAGTTAATTTTAAGTTATAACCCATATTAGGTATTTTTTTTATTTNNTTNGTAGAAATTTTTTATATAGTTTGAACTATATGCTTTTTAAAATTACAAAATTATTCTTTTTTTTTTTAATTATATCTTTCTCTACTTCAGCGAAAGCTGTAACTTTTCAAAATTATAGTCAGCTATTTGAGTGTATTGAAAATCATAATACTTTCTTTGGTTATAAAAAAAATCTTACAAAATGTTTTGAAAAAAAGGGAATTACTATTGAAAAAGATAGTTTGAAACTAATTAAAAATGAGTATGGGATAATTGATAATATTATTGATTTAAACTTACCTAAAGAAGAAACGATAAAAATAAAAAAACCCAAAAAAAAACTATCTGAAATTTTCAAAAAGATTTTTGATCCAGATTTTAAAGAAATAGAAAAAAAAGAGAGCATATTTAATAAGCCTTCTGCTTTATCTGACGAATATAAAGAAAAAAGTTTTTCACTTAATGACAAAAATTTTAAAGATTTAAATAATTATATTAAAAGAAACCCTGAAGATATTTATGCAATTACAGAAGACATTAATATCCTTACTTACAATAATCAGTACTTGTCTGAATTTAAGAGAGAAGAAATATTGTTAAATGTTTATAATTCTTTTGATGTAGCAATATTAGCATCTAAAGTTCCTCCTCCAGCTGAAGCGGCTGCTTTTGGAGGTGTGGGAAGTATGGTAGCTGTTGCTGCTATAGCTGCTGCTGCTGGCGGTGGCGGTGGTGGTGGTGGTTCTTCTGCACCTACTTTATCCTTTGCAATTTCATCTACATCAGTTGGTGAATGTGACTCGGATGTAACTGTAACTGCTAACCTTACAGCAGCACATAGTTCTAATGTAACTATTACCTATACTGTTGGTGGTACTGCAACAAAAGATACTGACTATGCTATTTCTTCAACAACATCGACAATTGTTGCTGGAGCAACCTCAGGAGCTGTTACTATAAATCCAACCAATGATACAACAGCTGAGACTTCTGAAACTGTTACTTTAGCAGCAAGCGTATCTGGTGTTTCAACAACAGGAAGCACCTCAACAACAATTACAATTCATGATTATGTTTTAAAATGTAATACAACAGCTTTTAGTGAAGGTAGTACAAGTGATCAAAATACTATAAAAAATAGATCTACTTGGACTGCTATTGAAGCAGGTGGAGCAGTACACCCGTATGAACAAATGGGTATTCATAAAGTTCAATCATTTTCTTCAAGTGGGGTAAATTTAACTGGTGTTGGAGAAACAATTCATGTAGCTGATTTTAATTGTGATGATAATCATGATATTTATAATAATAAAACAATAACTAATCTTGATGATGGTGATGCTGGAGAAAGTACATTTGATGCAGCAACCGCATCTGATAATCACTGTCAAGGAGTAGCTATGTTTGCAGCTGGTGATGTAGGTGCTAGGACTGGAGTTGCACCAGATGCAGATTTAGTTTTATCAAGTATTCCTAATTTTTCAGGATTTAGTGGAGATGATTTTGCGGTAGATTTAGATGCAGCTAGAGCAGCTGGAGCAATTGCTTCTAACCAAAGTTGGGGTATGGGTGGAACTACAAATAATGCAACTGAAGTTGAAACCTTCAGAGTTAATAATGGACTTACAGAAAGAGAAGCTTTTGCTACATTGAGACATGGATCGACATCTTCAAGTTCATTAGCAGCGTGGGATCAATATATTGCTGCTATGGTTAATTATCAATCAACAGGAGTAATGGTTTGGGCTAATGCCAATGATACAACAGAATCAGATATTAGTGCAATGGCTGCTCTTCCATTTTGGTATGATGGTACTAAACATTCTTCTGATTTAACTAAAGCATGGTTAACAACTAACGTAACCCAGTATACTGGTGACGCTGATCTTTCTGATGCGGTAGAGTCAGAATTTACATTAAGGGGAAATAAATGTGGAACAATGAAAGAATATTGTTTGACGGTAGATGGTTGGGATACATTTCAAGCAACATTTGTGAGTGGTGGTGTAAGTCAATATAGTACAGGTAGAATATCTTTTGGCTCTTCATGGT
Organism: Candidatus Pelagibacter sp.; assembly: GCA_002689925.1. Classification (GTDB taxonomy): domain Bacteria; phylum Pseudomonadota; class Alphaproteobacteria; order Pelagibacterales; family Pelagibacteraceae. The sequence goes on along the minus strand of NZIO01000055.1, from coordinate 2,469 downwards.
CAGCTCCAATGGTTTCTGGGGGTATAGCTTTAATGGCTCAAGCTTTTCCAACTCATACTCCCGAACAGTTAGTAGATAGAATTTTAGCTTCTGCAAATAATGTTTTTTTTACTCCCGAAGGTAATACAACTTTTACAACTCATGGAGCTTCGATTAGACATGGCTATCATGATACATGGGGACATGGTGTTCCAGATTTTTATGCAGCAATGTCTCCTATTACTTCAGACAGTAACCCTGCTTCTTCGTTTGGTTTTGCAACCCCATCAGGCTCAGGTGGTAGTAGTGGGTCTGGCTCAGTACCTTTTTCACAAGTTGAAAAGTTACCTGTATCAGAAACGGGCATGATCGCTTCAAGTTCATTTGGTGATGGGATTATGAATGGGTTGAAAGGTAAAACGGCTTATGCATATGATGCTTTAAATGGTGGATTTAAATATAATGTAAATGATTTTATTAATTACGATGCATTAACTGAACAAAAAATTGATCACACTTTAGATCAAGAAATAAACTATTTAAAAAACTTTAAGTTTAGTGAGAATAAAACTGCAAAAGATTTTAATGTCTATGCTGGAGAATTCATTAATTTCAGAGATAAATATAATAGAGGTCTAAGTCTTACTTTAGATCAACCGAATATAGCCCTACAAAATTTTAATCTTTATAATAATAAAGATTATAAAAACCCATTTACATCAGAAAATAAAGGAATTGGATTTAACAATAAGTTCTATTTCTTTGGAAATAACATTTTACTTGGTTACAATAATTCTAAATTTGATTCTTTAACTAGTGTTAATGAAAACCTTGTTGTACCGATGGAGACATTGGCATTGTCAGTTAATTTAGATAGTGATAATTTTGATTTATTATCTTTTACAACTGGACTTATAAAAGAAGAAAATACTTTTCTATTATCAGAAGGTTCTGGTGCTTTTGATCTAAATGATAAAGACAACTTATCAAACTTTTATGGATTCAATTTTTCAAAAAGTTTAAGTAGTTTGGGAAATATTTACTTTAGTTCTATGTTTGGAAATTCAAAGTTAGATAATGCTAAAAATTCATTAATAGTTGATACATCAAATGTTCTATCATCAAGTTTTGAAGTTAATTATGAGCTTAAAAATCTATTTAGTAATGACCAATTAAATATCTCTTTATCTCAACCAAATAGAGTAGAGCAAGGGGATATGACATTTAGATTTATGGGGTTAGCAGATAAAAATGGTGTCCTACCCTATCAAGATCATAAAGTAAGTTTGTCCCCATCAGGAAGACAAAAAGATTTAACAGTAAGTTATTATAAAAATCACTCTAGAAATTTAAAAACTGGGATTAAAGCAGTTTTAACTGATGATTTAGGACACGTTAAAAATAATAGTTTAGATACAAATTTATTATTATCTACATCATATAATTTTTAATTATTTAAATATTTTAAAAAAGAAATAAACAATCCACAAAAACATTGTTGACATTGTCACAAAAATTAAAGCAAGACCAACTAAAGTATCTTGATCAACTTTCTTTCTCCATTTTTTTGGAAAAAAATTTAACGAATAAGCATAAACTATTATAAAAACATTAAAGGCAGAAAATATAATACTTAAAAAAAATAATTTATCCATATTTGATTTATAATTTTATTCCAAGTGCTGTGATATCGTCCCTTAAAGTATATCCTTTTTCAGTTAATATTTTAGTTGCATGATTAATAATTATCTCAGGAGAAGTTGTATTAAGTTTTTTTATTTCTTTTTCAAGACCTTCTACCTCTAATTCCTTACCTTCGTCTATATAACCTTCGGTAACTCCATCTGTATAAATTAAGATAGTTTTATTAGATATATCCATAGTGGTAGTTTTAAAAAAACTTTCATCTTTAACAGGCATTAAACCAGATGGAGGAAGAGTAGATTTTACATACTCAAAATCAAAATTTTCATCTAAAACCATCATAGGTTCATGTCCCATATTGATAAATTCCATCTCTTTTTTATCAATATTAATTCTTCCTAAAATAGCTGTAATAAACATCGACTGGTAAGAAGAATCTTTTACTTGATTGTTTATATATAAAGCTGTCTTAGCAACGGAAGAATTCATTTTTGCAAGTGATCTAAAAACAGCTGCAGCATTTGCCATTAATATTCCAGCTTTAATTCCTTTTCCTGTTACATCACCTAAAATAAAATAAATTTCATTATCATTGATTTGATAATAATCATAATAATCACCAGATACATCTTTTGCAGGTGTATTTTTAGCAAAAATATATTGTTCAATTTTTTTATTATTAGGAAATAATTTTTTTTGAACTTCACCGGCAATTTCTCTTTCCTTTTTCAAGATAGATTGCTTTTTATCATTCTCTATAGCAATAATATTTTCATCTAAGTACCTAAAATATAATGAGGTCATAAATACTACTGTTGCTGCAATACTTGAAAATAATGAGTCTAA
>NZIO01000054.1 GCA_002689925.1 Candidatus Pelagibacter sp. | reverse complement strand
CACACTCCCAATCGTTTACATAAGCCAACGCATCTGTGTTGGGATCTACTATTTTTTTAGCTCCCTTTGGTATATAAAAATCTCTTTTTAAAGTCATTAGGCTGCTCCCTCGTCTCCGATGTGTAAATATTCAACATCGTTTTCATATTTAGCAACATAGTCAACACCGTAAAAGTAGTCTCTAGGATTAAGGCCTAAAGGCTTAAGTATTTCTTTGGTCAACTTTTTGGCACAAACAGATCCAATGGGATATAGATACATATCGCCACCATCAAATAAAGTAAAGATTAAATTATCCTTTTTGCTGCCCATGCAACCACCACCCCTAACCATGTGAAACATAACCCTATCGTTTACAGGTCTGCCACAACAAGAACATTGACTGCCACTTTCTTGAAGTTTTTTGCTTCCTTTGTTCCAATTAGACTCCCACTCTTCATTTGATTTAGTGGTATCGGGTATATCTATAATTGGCTCGCATTTAGATTCTATGAATTTCCAATTATTTTCTGCAAATGATTTTTCTTCTGCAATTAAACCATCTACATCTTTTGCTGTATATTTTAACTCTGTCACCTTACACCTCCTCAGTCATATTTTCTAGGATGTCAGCACCCGCTTGCTCTAAAGCACACACCATACAACCAAGCATATTTTGCTGGGCCTTCGTCATAGGCTCACCATAATTTATGTAAGCCTCATCAAGTCTTTGCTCACAAGCCTTAATAGCCAGCAACAATCCGTCAATGCAATCTTGATCGGTCGCATCGTACATCTGTAATTCAATTACATTGTTCATAACGCCTCCCCATACTTTGCTGGCTCACCATCGTAAGCATTGTTAGTTGGCCACATGCTTTGGTCAAGCATCATCTCAACAGTGTCATGGTCCAAGCCATGATCTTTGTTCCAGGCATCGATCTTGTTTTGATCCCAATTCACATAGTCACCAATCTTTGTATCAACCAAAGGATGATAACCACCCTCATAGTCAACCACGGCAACAGTGCCTGGCAAACTAATCGTAGTACCGTCATACAAGGCAACTCTCTTGCCTTCTGATTTTTTCATATCAGCAAAGTAATTTATTTTATCTATATCCATCATTAGTCTAACCCTCCTTCTTTTATCATTTTTAAAAGATCTTGTTTCTTTTCTTCCATGAAGATCTCACCACATGGTTCGCAAAGAACTTTGTCGTAACAGAACTGGATTTTGTTGTTACCTCCAGCTGCGTCACCACCACATTTTTCACATACTTTGCCATCATTGGTGCATGCTGCATCAATAATGTCATTACTACTTACTACATAATTAGCCATTTTTTCCTCCGTTTTTTTGATTAATTACAATTCCCACATAGTTAATATACTAAATATATGCAACTAATTGCAACTATTTACACATAATATATTGATTTATTTTAGGCAAAAAAAAGGGCCAGTTAAGGCCCTTAAATTGTAATACTGAGTAATAAAGTGTATTACGACTTCAAATTATGCACCTTGAGATCCGTAGATTCCTCTCCAATCAGAGAAACCGAATGAATATCTCTCTCTCGCTTTATATCTGATATTGCCAGTAGAAAAGTCTGGTTCCATAGAAGTCTCCATTGGAGATCTTTGGAACATTTTTAGACCTTCGCCTGCACTATTTACAGATGTAAGGATGAAGAAAGCATCTGGATCAGTAAGATAATGGTTGACGCTATAGCCACCAGGTAAAACCCCAGTGTTTTTAATTGCGTTTAGATCATTATCAGCTGTACCAGATCTTTGCTGAGAGTTTAAGATTCTGTCAGCAACAAACACTAATTGTGGTGGAACCACAAGTTTGTCAGCTTGGACAGAAATAGTTAAACCTCTATCATCCGTGAAAGTTGAAATATCAATCAATGCGTCTTCTAATGAAGCCTCATTTAAGTCAGCCATAGTAGTAGCTCTGTTCGCAGCTGTTCCACCACCAGATAGTGTGTGGGCAGTGTTAATAAGTGATACTCCATCGCCTCCTGTGAAGCTAGATGAGAAAGCATTATTTAAAACATCAGCGCCTTTAACCTCTTTGGTGTTAGCCATAGATTTTGCTAATGCTTTAACGTATCTTTTACCTAAAGAATCGTAAAGGTTGTCTTCGACTGCTTCTTCTGTTAAAGCAAACGCTAACGCAATCGTATCATGCGTGTAACGTGCGCTGTAACTTTCAGACGCGTTATCAAATTGAACCCCTTGTCCCTCAGACTTAAGTGGTGCGGAACCGAATCCAGTTACTAAGACCTCTTCTTCAAATGCTCTATTTGAATCCTCGATAACGAAAATATCTTCATATTCTCTCTCGTAGGAATCATAGGACATCCCAAAAAGTGCGTTTAGACCAGGCTCTAGCTCTTTCGCTAATTGTGCTCTTGAAATTGCCATTTTATTTTAGCCTCCTTATGCTAAACCAGCACTTTTTTGTCCACAGATATGATTCTGTATGACACAAAGTACGTTAGTATTTGATGATGAAACATCATCGTTTTCTGGATCCTGTGATATGTCTAACGCTTTCAAAGGCAGTGTAGCAGTGGTATTACCAGTGCTCACAGCAATTTCAGTGTTAGAAATCCCAGACGAGGTATCGCCAACTGGTGATCCATCAACGATTTCAAAGTTTCCAAACAAGTCGGCCACAGGCATTGCTGCGTCTCCTTGAATTTCAAAAACTACGTTGGGATCATCAACGACGCTTGCTATTATATCAGAAGCAGCGATGCTTCCAGGATAATAGTTTTTAAACACTTGTTCGCCAGATGTTGGATCAGTGTATTGAACACCGTTAAACACTCCGACAATTGGAACAGTACCAGAAGCTGCATGTCTACCAATTACACCGCCAGTTAGCTGTGTTACCAAGTCGCCTTGGAATATTGGTGTTGTTGCTCCACTAGCAATTCTATATCTAGATTGTCCACCAGAATAGGGTGCTCCGCTCATCATACGAACAGGTTTACATCCAAATGCGCTATCTTTATTAGCCATTTTTATATTCTCCTATTTTAATTACTTTTTTCCAAAAGTAACATTAGACTTTCTATCTGCATCATACTTAACGTACCTGCCATCTTTTCTGGATTCTGTAAACATATTATTGTCTAAAGCCTCTTTTTTAAGACGGGTTTGATCTTCGTAATAAGCATTACGTTCTTCTTTGGTTTCGATAGGTATTTTTGCTAATAGCAAGCCTTCACTATAAACAAGACCAGCATGTCTTCCTTCGTCAGCTGTAGGGTAAGAAAATTCACTAGGGAGATCAGTTCCTCTTACGAGTTCCCATCCTTCTCTAATTCTTCTACTTACGTTAGCTTTATCCTCTTGACCAAGCATGGATTCTCTTATCCAACGATATTCGTATCCTTCTGGTGGTGGAGGTGTTTCTAGTTTTCTTACTGGTCGCCATGGTTGTCTACGAGTATTTTTAGCGTGCTGCTCGGACTCACGAGAATTTCTGGTTTGTGTTATTTCTTTTTCAGTTGTCATTTTGCCTCCCTAGATGCAATGCGTTGTTTTTCTTTAGCAACGGATTTTAGCCAGGCATCTTCTGTCATGCCATGCGGCTTTAGTCCACGGAGTCTGTCAACTTCATTTTTTGAAAATTGCACACCGTTCTTTTTGCCTTGTGTTTTTTGCCGACTTCCTGGGGAAGTGGAGGCGACTCTTTGCACAGCGGGCCTGCCCTCACTTTGTTCAGCATTATCAGATCTAAGATCTGGATAAACTTTATAAACTCTATTATTCAACTCGTTATAATATTCATTTGAATCTGGCTCAAAACCCTCATTAACCAAATTTACATGGGTATATTGAGCGTATTGTGTAGCCTCTGGTTCTTCACCAAACCAATTATTTTTTGACTTCCACTCTAAAGCCTCTTGCGTTGGTTGTACCTGGGCCTGTTGTTCTTGCACAGGTTGCTGATAGTAATTTTGCTGTGACTGAGCGTAAGTCTGTTCAGATNTCTGTTTTGCAATTCTTACTTTTTCTTTTTGAATAGAAACTTCATTTTTTAAACTGTCAGCTTTTGACATAAGTTCAGCATCACCTGCACCATGAGCTTTTTTATACAACTCATTAGCTTCACGCTCTTTTAGATTAATGGTTTCTTCTTCTTTTGCTAATAAACTATTTTGAGATTGAACTGCTTGGTTGTAATAAGCATGCACTTCTTGTTCTCTTTGCTGTAAAGCAGCCTCTAGTGCAGCTGCTTTTTCTTCGGCAGCTCTTTTTCTCTCNTTTAGTTTGTTTATTCTTTTTGATACACCTTTAGTGTAATTTTCTAGTTCGTCGTCGCTTGAAGCCTCATTAGAAACCTCTTGTGATTCAGTAACTTCTACCTCAATATCTTCAACCTCTGGTTGAATTTGATTTTGTTCTTCTATCGTCATAAGCTCACTATATCATCTGGATTAAGTATGGTGGCAATCACTTCATCATCATTGATAATGCGAACCTCTGCACCGTCCTCAAGTTTAAATCTCGAACCAGAGTAACGTCCGATTAAAACCCATTGTTTTTCTTCACACCAGGGTGAATCTCCGTATCTTTCTTTGTTGTTATAAGCTAATGGTCCCTTTTTTACCACATAAGCTACAACTGTTGACAAAGCCTCTCTGTCTGTTGTTTGTTTTGTAAGAATAATGCCACCTTCTGTTTTGGCTTTTCCTGCGTATGGTAGCACTAACATTCTCCAGCCAGTTGGTTGCGGCATACGATCTAAAATTGATTGATCTAATTTTTCTGGATCTAAAACCACTGCGTCTGGTTCAACGTATGCTTCTGCTACCTTTTTAGCCATTACGTTATTTTCTTGAATATTCGTCATATATTTTTACCCATGTCACTTATTTCGTTTGCAATATAGTATAAAGCACTGAGCTCTCCTTGCAAATATTTATAATGTTCAATATCTTTTAGTCCACCAGACATTAAAGTTTCTTGTATCTGTTGTTCTCTTTGAGAAATTGATTTTTTGATACTGTCTATAACAGATATTTCATCCATAATCTATTTAGTTTTTTTCTTGGTTGTTTTTTTTGTTGGTGTTTTTTTCTTTGCAACTGGTTTTTTTGTTGTAGATTTTTTCTTTGTTGTTGTTTTTTTAACAACTTTTTTCTTTTCTACTGGCACTTCACCATTAATAATTGCCATCTTTTTAGCTATTCTAGCCATATTTTCTTGATGTGCTTTATCTTCTGCCTCTTGTTGTTGTTTTAGCTGCATGGCTTCTTGCTCACGCAACTGTTTTTTTTCAGCTTTTAATTTTTTTTGTGCTTCTAATTTGTAAGATGTTGTCATAATATTCCTCGAATTTTATTTTCTAATTCAAATAACTTTAAATCAGCATTTTGTTTAAGTCTATCTAAAGCAACTCCAAGTTTATCATCTGCTATTTCTTTTTGCACATTTATCCTTTCTTGTTGCAATTGTCCGTCCATCATTTTCTCTTGTTGTCTTTGATCTTGTTTGGCTACAAACTGCTCAGATTCCATGTTTAATTCTTTATCTTTAAGATCTAATTCACGGTTTCTTATATCCACCAAAGGATCTTCACTAGATCCCATACCAATAGATTGTAAGAACTCATTTGCAAGTTGTGCCATTATTGTTGAGCTATATTGCTCAGTAACCATTTGCATTTGTTGTTGTATTTGCATGGCTTCTTGTGGCGATACTTGTTGTATTTGGCTTTGTATTTCTTGCATTTTTTGTTGCACTTCTGGTGGCATTTGTTCTTGTGCCATCTGCATGGCCATAAATTGTAAATGCTGCATACAGTGTGAAATTATTAAAGCCTGGACTTGTGGACTTTGTTTTACAATGTCAGTTAAAAATAAACTTTTATGTGCATCTAAATGAGCTTGATGGTTTTGTTCTGGAAAAGCCTGGGCAGGTTGGCCCATTAATAAACCAGCATTTTCTAGTCCTGCATCCATAGGTTTTGGAGTATTGTCTGGAGGTGGTTGCAACAAAGCATCAACATTATCTACACCGAGAGCTGCATACATTCTTCTATATGCTTCATATATACCTAGTGGGCCATGTATTTCTGGATTTGATTGAACCATTTGTAAAAGTTCTTGAGCTAAAGTAACTCTTTGGCTTTGTGAAAAAATATTAGGATCTGAGATCGGTACTATATCTACTCTATCGTCAAAATCTTGTTGTTTTACTTCACCTGGACCAGAGCCAACTTGATAAGTATAAACAGGAGGTAAATACTCACTAAATACTTTTGCAAGCAATCCAAACTCTATTCTTTGTGCGTAATGTAATCTTTTATGAATAGCACTCATTACTTTAGTGCCACGCTCAAGTAAAGCGACAGTTGTTCCTACTGGCATAGCTTGATTCATGTCACCGACATTCATGTCTGCTATAGCAGCAAAACGCTTACCAGAATCTACTAAAATACCGAGTAATTGCATTAAAACACTGCTTGGCTCTTTTATTGGTAGCGGTATTAAATTTTCTCTAAGAGATCCACCCGTAGTGTCTATATCCCTAAATTCACCTGGTTGTAATGGATCATCCTCGTCTCGGATCCTCATGCCTCTTGCTTTAAAACCAGCTGGTAAATTAGCAAGAGTACCAGCATCAATAAGCTGTCTTAATATAGATGTTGATGCTTTTGAAAGTCCGCCGATCATGTGTGATAAACCTAAGCCATAAAAACCAAGTCCAGGTAAAAATTTATACTGCACAAAATAATTAATTTTGTTTTTGTATGGATCTGTTTCTACATAATTTCTTCTTATAGATAAAACTTGTTCAGAGTCTTCTTCAATAGTTACTATGTAAGGTAATTTAAGGCCAGTTGGTTCACCACCTTGGTCCATGTCCTCGAATCCTTCTATGTCTAATACTGTGTGTACTTCATAAACGGTTCTGTTTCTGTTTTCTTTATAAGAAGGTGATATGCCTTGTATTTCATCTATTGCTTCATCTATATCGTTCATATCTTCTGATATGCCGCCAGATCCTATGTCGACATTTGCATAAAACCCAGACACTTGCTGTTTTTTAATTTCATTCGCAGACATGGTTATAGAATGTGTAATTCTTTCAGCTGAACTCATGTCAGCTGCTTCATAAGGAACAATAAGATCTTCTGGAGCTATAAATTTAGATACAGCTCTATTTAAAACAAAATCAAAATAAACTTTCTTAAAACAAGAACCAGCTAACGGTAAATAAAAAAGCATTTGATCAAGCTCTGGATCATATTCATCCATTTTATTCATTATGTAATAATTCATAAACTCTTGGACACGTTCAGCTTGGTTTTCAGTCTCAATAGTACGAGCACCAACGATTTCTGTTTTTACTGGTCCTTTTGCTGGCAACATTTCCTTGTAGGCCTGGGCCTGGAACTGAGTTACAGCTTCTGCCAAAATTGGGTGCACCACACCAGAGGATCCCTCAAAAGGTTGTGATCTTGTTTCATCAAACTTCATGCCTAAGTATTTCAGTCCATCTGTATATGTTTTTTCCCATTCAGATCTTGATTGTTTGTCGCTTCTGATTGAACTTAATAAATCGCTTGATATTTTTTCAAGTGTGATTTCATCTATAAAGTCAACTAAATTAGCATCAAAACTCATTTGTGGTGCCAACTCTTGTTGTATTTCTTGGTCTAAAAGTATTTCTTCATCATCAACCAAAATTTGTGCTGCTGCTGCAATTTGTTCGTCTCTTGTAGTATCTGGTACGATTTCTACAGAAGATCCCTGTACTTTTATATCTGGATCTTCGTTTGTTCCTAATTTATCTATAGCCATAATTAATGTAACACCCTGTTTCGTGGATCTGCTTTCAGCTCCACTTCTGTTCCTATAATAGCCTCTAATTCNCCATCAATCAAAAGGCCGTGGTATTCTGCTATGATTTTAGCTTGTGTAAAATCTTCTGCATGTATTAAAGGGCCAGAATATTTTACTCCATCCCATTCAAAAGTTGTTGCGTATGTCTTAATAATAAACCGTCCTGTTCTTTTTTAGTAACTTNATTTCATCCTGGTAGTCTTCTTGNANTGATATAAAACCACCTTGACGGAAACGCATTAAAGCCATTGTAGCACTATCGCAAAAGTCGTCATAATCACCGAATGGAAATGATGCCATTTCTTCAATAACCTCTTCTGCAAAATCATCTTCTGGTGCCCATACCATTCCAGACTCAAATATAGGTGCAACACTATTCATCCTGGCTACNTTGTCCTGTCCTCTGCTCGGTGAGTATGAAGTAACAGGTATGCCCATACGTCTGAGTTCNTGNGTAAGCGGTGTTCCAGANGCCTTTGCTTCAATCAAAACACAATCTGGTTCCCAGTATCTGTATTCTTCNAGNGCNAGTTTTTTAAGCTCTGGAAAGTCAAANCNTACTCTTTTNGCATCTAAAAGTATNATTTCATCGTTTTGTTCGTCACCTCTATTAAANATTGCCCAGGTNGTTATAGCTGAATAGTCGGCTGTTTCTTTTTTAGAAAAAGCTGTGTCATAACTTTGTATTACATAAGAATACGATGGNACATCTGCNTCTTCCCATCTATTCCACCATTCTCTTTTNACTATAGATCCTTCCTCAGCTGTTGGATTTTGCATCCACTGACTNTTCCATTTAGATATAGGTAATGAGGCTTTAACACCGAGTAGTTCTTCTTTTTTCCAAAACTCTGGCCATAAAGGTTTTTCTGAATCGGGTAAAATAGCAGGAAACTCTACTACTTCCCACTGATCTGCGTTTTCATCGCCTTGTTTGTTTAATACTTTACCAACCAGATCTTTTGTGCTCCATCTAGTCATTACTATCACAATAATTCCACCAGGCTGTAAACGCTGTCTTGGACCAGATGTGTACCACTCGTAAGCTGATTCTAATGCTTTCGGAGATAGTGCATCTTGTTCTGAATGTGGATCATCAATAATCAATAGATCCGCACCACGACCTGTAATGGCACCACCAACACCAGCTGCAAAGAACTCACCTTCTTGGTTACTTGTCCAACGGCCAGCTGATTTGTTATCTGCTTGTAGCTGAAGATCTGGAAAAACATGTTGATAATCTTCGCTGTCTATTATGTTTCTAACCTTACGACCGAATCTTACAGCTAGTTCAGCTGTATGAGTTGTTTGTATAATTTTTAAATTACCACGTCTGCCCATCATCCAAGCAGGAAAAAAAGTTGATGCAAACTCAGACTTTGAGTGTCTAGGCGGTAAGCAAACTATTAATCTTTTAAGTTTATTATCAGCAATTTTATTAAATTTTTCAGCAATAATTTTATGATGGGATCCTTCAATAAAGTCGGGCCACATGTGTTTTATGAAAGTTATAAAGTCTTGTTGACAACCATCTTGTTTTTCTAATTGATCATATCTATGCAATAAGGCAACAGCCTCAGCCTTGTCTTGCTCAGATAGAATATCAAAATCTTTAAAAGATACTTCACTCATAATCGAGCTGAGAAACAAGGTAGCGACGATATTTTATGCAACTCAGCTCTAAGCGTATTAGGCCTAGAAGTAGTATTACATATCGCTATACTTCGTGCCATTCCTTACCCTCAAATAGTAAGGCTTCCGCATCCCTTCTTCTAATTAGTCCTTCAAGCACACGGCCACCAGCTTTGTTCCACCTGCGTATTTGGCTAGGTACTTCATCATATTCGCCTTCATTTAAAACACGAAGCATTGTTGAACTACTTAGATTTGATGGGCCTAAATTAAAAGTCCAGGAAACTATTGCGTCATATTGATTTTGTGAAAGCGGTACTTTTACTGCTCTGGTGACAGCTTCTTCAAACTTAGCCACGTCTTCCATTAACAATTCGTCAGCTTCTTCTTGAGTAATTTCCATATCCATAGATACACCATGAGTAGATCCATACCCGATTGTAGGAACTCCTGCGGCGCAGTGGTATGCTTTTAATTCGCATCCTTCAAATTTTTTAATTAACGATAAACCTTCTTTTGATATTTGCATGTTATTCTCCCCATACTTTAGTTTTTTTCCCGCCATCATAGTCAACAGCAAGATTTTCTTTTTTAAGCAAGTCAGCAACATTTCCTTTACTACAGAAAATATCACCTAACACTCTTCCATATTTGTCTGTGCCATAAGACTTTAATGTGATGTCTCCTACCAGCCATTCTTTCATTTTTTGTTTTGCTAATAAGCCTAGCTCCTTCTCTTTTGCGCGTTCTGGATATTTTTTAATGTTTATTCTGGATTCTGGAGTGTCAATCTTAGCCACTCTTACAGACTTATTATGTAATTTAACACTAAAACCTAGATCTATGGTTGCTAACCGAACGGTATCTCCGTCTATAACTTTTTTTAGCTCACAATTATATACAAAAGCATCTGGAGTCTTACTCATTTTCTTTTTCCTGTTTTGTTGTTACTTTTCTATAATACACCACAACATCTTTAAGTTCAGTTATGTAGCGTTTGATCTCTTGCATGTTATAGGCCATTACTTCGTAATCTGGTATTGTCATGGCTAGAAATAAAATTTCACCTTCTTGTTCTTCTATTAAGGCTAGTTGTTCTTCCCAATTATCTGGTGTCACAGCTATCCACATAGGCTCTTTGAGATCTATTTCTCTAGGCATTACTGGTTGTACTATGGTTCGGTCCATAGGCTTTGCAGTTATTTCTATTTGTTTAGTCGGAAGAAGGCTGCAACTGCAAGCCATCATCAAGATCATCAACAGTGACGCTGATTTTCTCGATGTCCTCCATAATATGCTTTGTTCCATTATTTATTTTCCTTTGCATTTCTTTTGGATCTGCAAGTATTTTTGCCGACAATTGGTAATTTTGTATGAACTGCGTATATCTATTTAACTCTCTTTGTGCGGCTTGGCTTTTAACAGTAAGCTCGTTCATTTGTTCAGTCTGTAACGCAAAATCATTTTGGAGTGATGTTATGGCTTCCTCTTGCGTTGCTATAGCGCCCTCTAATACAAGGTTATTTGCAGTCAATGTTTTGTTTTCATTAAACAAATAGTAGGTTGTAAAACCTAAAAATAATATTATGCCTATAAACACTTGTTGCATTAAACATCCTCTATTATGTAATTTAATCCGCTGGCGCTTCTATATTCTATGACTCTATCGTATTCGTCTCTAAATTTTAAGTGTTTTTCTTTTTGCACTAAAATTTTTTTGGTAATAAATGTTCGATCATCTGAGTCACCATATTCTTTGTTGAATGACACTGTTACTTTATACCTGGTTTGGAACAAGGATAGAAACCAATTAAAAACCCATATACTTAATTTTTTTAAATTGTCCATATTTTAAGTTCGTCTTTTTTACCTTTTACTTTTATAGGTTTTAGAGACTTTAACACAAATTTGCAATTTTTTGCAGTTTCTTGCCCGATTAGAATATCCACACCAACTTCTTTGGTTGCCGACTCTAATCTTGCAGCTGTATTTACAGCATCACCAATTGCCGAATAATCAAAACGAGTATCGGATCCCATATTTCCAATGCAGGCGACACCCGACTGGACTCCCACGCCCACCTGGACTGGGGTAGATAAAGTTTTATTGAGCTCTGTGATACCTGCTTGTATATCTATTGCAGCCTGGACTGCTTTAGTTTCGTGATCTTCAAGATCTAAAGGAGCTCCAAATAAAAACATCCCTGCGTCCCCGATAAATTTATCTGTCATTCCGCCTAATTTTTGTACTGCGTTTACTTGGACCGTTAAAGTTTTGTTCATAATCTCAGTAACCTCTTCTGGCGATAATTTTTCACTTAATGAAGTGAAGCCGCGTAAATCTGTAAAGAGGTAACTGCAATATTTTTTTTCGCCACCAAGTTTTAATAATTGTGGATTGTCCTGGAGCTGCTTTACTTGTCTTGGATCTAAGTAATGTTCAAACTGTTTTTTGATTTGTAAGCGCAATTTAAACTGTTTTCTGTAGTTTAGATAGAAGGCAATAGCACCTGCAATGAATTGTGATACAAAAGTCCATGACAAATCTATCAAATAGCCTTTTTGAACGCTAAAAAACTCTGAGAGAGCCGCTGTGATAAGTAAAATTACAGCTATACTTACACCCTTGGTTATACCAAGATAATTGATTACAAGCCATGTCAGCGACACAAATATTGCAAAAATCAGAATTTCGGCCGCTAAATGCCAATCTGGGACTTGTGGAGAGTTTTGTATCAAAATTGACTCAGATAATGCTGCTTGAATCTTGTGTGGTTCTAATAAACCTACTGGAGTTGCAATTTGTGGTTGGATTCCTGCGGCGGTAATTCCGATAAATACAAATTTACCAGCAACATTCATTTCTTCTAAATTTGTTTCTGGTGTTTTTACCCAGCTGATCCATTTTCTTCCAAAATTATCTGTAGGTATTGGTGGCAATCCTCTGACTGCAATTTCTTGTATGCCATTTTCATTTGTGGTAATGATGTAGCTTCTGGTTTCAGTTAATACTTTTAAAACTTCTGTGCCAAAAGAAGAAACATAGCCGTCTGGTGTTTTTAATAATAATGGTATTCGTCTTACCAGGTTGTCTATGTCAACTGGTGCAGTAGCTATACCTTGATTTGCATTATTTTGTAGTATGTTGATATTTTGTACTACACCTGGAGTAAGCATACCACCTACGTCATTGCCTTTTATTATTGTTCCTGTAGTTTTTGGATATTCACCATTGTCGTTTTCAAACATTGCTAACACAGAAGGTGCATATCCGAGTGTTTGTGCAAAAACCTCATCGCCACCCATTCTGTCTTCTTGTGGGAAAGCTATTACCCATCCAACTCCCATAGCTCCTGCGTTAATAAGATCTATTTGTATTTGTGCGAGAGTTTGACGCGGAAAGGGCCAGCCACCTTCTTTTGCTACATCTTCTTCTGTAATATTTAAAACAACAAAGTTACCAGAAGGTTCTTGTTCTGTAACCAGTGCATCAAATATTTTAAGTTTTAGTATTTCTGTCGGTGTTGATTGAAACACCAAAGGTAAAATTAGTATTATAAGTATAGGTAATAATAGTCTTTTCATTAATTACTCTGGGTTATTTTTATAGTAGAGTCAGATCCACCATTTACTCTAACAACATTTGACTTACCATCTTGTATAAAGATAACGGTATATGATCCACTGCCGTCTATATCAATACGCGCAGATCCGCTAACATTTCTTCGCAAACTTACAATTTGGCCTGTAACAATAGTTGTGATCTGCGTTTCTGTATCCTGGCCTATTGCTGTACCAGCAATCTTAATACCAGTAGCTTGCTGTAGCTGATCTTCTTCCTCTTGCACTTCTAAAGCATCTAAAACATTAAGCATATCTTCTAAAAAATTAACATCTAGGTAGTTTATATCTAGCTCTGTAAAAGTTAGATCTTCACCTAAAAAATCTTCTGCCAAGTAATCTACATCTAAGTCATTAAAATCTAAAACATTGTTTTGTTTTGCAGATACTTGTGCGTCGCTTATTTGTTCTTTTTCTTCTGGTGGAGTAACGATAAGCATGTTATCAAGCATTTCTAAACTAAGATCTAATATTACTGGTTTGCTCGGATTGCTTTCAAAAACTGAAATAGTTGTTGCTTGGAATGGTTTGTTTAATAAAACAGATCCTGTAGCAGTAATGACCTCAATCTCACCGCTCGATAAACCTAGAGCATCTGGAAGTAATACTATAAGACTTTTTCCCAATTCGTCCACCGTAACCGAAAAATCTGTTCCTCTAATCGCGATGTTTGCAGTCGGTGTTTTTAGCTTTATGTTTTGCTTATCTATACGGTTTAGGTTGCCAGTTATAAACCTAGCTGTACCAAGTCCGAAAGTAATGGCCATTTTAGACTTAGAAGGATCTGGATCAAAAATATACTCGTCTACAATGAGCTGACTGTGCTCGGTCAGTCGGACCGTACTATCATCTAAAAAAGTTATGGCCATGCGGCCGTTGTTTGTTATAGCCTCATCGTTTTGCTGAATAGCAAACTGTATCTCTGCTGGATAGGCTTGATCTCTAACGATTTGTGCTTGGCCGTTAAGCTCAGATATATCGCCTATATCAGCAGCTTGTGCTTGTGCCTTGGTCGTTTTGAATGACACAAACAGTAGAAGTATTACTGCCTGTATTGTTGGATATAGATATGATCTTAAGCCAGTCATTGTCTTGGGTACTCAGTTGTTGNACGTTNAAGGTCATATTATTACCAGTTTGATCTAAATAAAAGTANCCACCTGCATATCCAGAACCAGTAAAATTAATTGTGTTNGAATTTCCATCNACGTCCATNTAATTNGTGGCTCCGTCATANTTAATATTACTTGTNACTTGGTTTCCAGTNCCGTTNATTATCCAATCNANATCNANNGTAGCAGCAAGTGCAGTTGTGCCGTGGTTAAGGGTAAAGGTGTTAGTGCTACCAGTTACATCGACGTTATAATTTGAGTTATCAATACCGTAGGTATTTGTAGGATCGCCCTGTATTGTAAAAGTATTGCTATCGCCATCAAACTCAAAAAAACCTGTGACATTATCACCTGTAATATCTCCGAGAAACTTGTTAGTGTTACCTATTTGATTTATATCAAGCGTAAAAGCATTGCCGTCCATGTCAAAAGGGGTTAGGGATCCAGGTGAGGATAAGAGTCCTCCTATAATATTGCCAGATCCAAGCTGCTCTAAATCTATGTTTACAGTNGTACCAGATTGATCTATGTATATTTCGTTATCAGCCGCGTATGCTGGCGATACAATCAACATCATCATCATCGCAAGGTTTATTAATTTTAGTTTCTTCATGCTTCCAAAATCTCCTGTCGTAGCCGACTTTAATGAGCTCAACCACTGCTGCTTCTATTGATTTCATCAAAGCAATAGTAGTGCTCTCGTTACGAGCAGATCCGATTTCTAATTCTACAAGCTCCGTTCCAGACTCATAAAATTTGAAGACATCGTTTGATCTTCCGTAACTATAAATGGTTTTTTGGCTTAATACTTCAATAAGAATTTCACCAGTTGCGACTGAAACCATCCGCAAACTAACGCTTACGGTATCTTCTCGATATTGCGCACTACCAGACACACCGAGAAAGCGGGCGCCAGCGCCACCACTTTTTAAGTTTGTATCATAGCTTATCACAGATCCTTCGAGCAAGACACCTGCAAACAGCAATGGTGGTACATTCCTATCTTCTTCTTTTTCAGCAAACTGTTCTCGCGCACTACGAATGAGCTGTCTTTCTTTTACTAGGTTATCTAGGCCCACACGCTCAACTACACGAA
The DNA here is from genome assembly GCA_002689925.1 of Candidatus Pelagibacter sp. GTDB lineage: Bacteria > Pseudomonadota > Alphaproteobacteria > Pelagibacterales > Pelagibacteraceae. The sequence goes on along the minus strand of NZIO01000054.1, from coordinate 7,927 downwards.
AAAACTCACCGTTTGACGCATGCTTCAATGCCCGTATAAGTAAAGTGCTAGGTTGTTGAGTTATGGCCGTGCTAAATAAAGCAAACTCACTGTTGCTTTTTCTTTGTCCAGTTTGATCAGTAAAAGCAGTTGCATAAACAGCAACCACTGGCTGTACTTCTGGTTTTTGTATATTCTTTAATTCTTCTGATTGTATAGAAAAAATACTTGCTTCTGCTAATCCCTTTCTTTGTGCGTAGGTATCTTTTTGGACATCGACTATAGCGCAACTAGAAAGTAAAAGAACCAATAGGAAGGGTAATTTCTGTAATGTTGCCATCGGGATCCGTTATTTTTAAAGTTATAAATTGTCCATCGCTAGTGTAAGTTATTATATTGCCTTCTAGCTCAATAGTCCCAGATGTAGAAGCTGTATCTCCAAAGAGGTTTTCTACTAGCTGTCTTGAAAGCTGTGCATAGATTCTGGACTCCAGGTTACGAATGAATCTAGCTAAAGTTGTGTTTTCTTTATCACGCTCTATTTGCTCTTGTAGTGCCTTTATTTCTTCTTTNATGGACATTTTACGATTAAACTCTTGGTTCTCAATCGTAAGATAGTGACTAGAAGTTCCAATACCAGAAAATGAAGGTGACTTAAATTTGTGAACTATTTGATCGGCCCAAAGGTTTTGACAAAATATTCCAACAAATAACATGATTCCAATAACCACCATAATCTTAGTTATTAAAATTTTTTCAGCTTCTTCTGTCTTTGTCTTTTCTTTGTATATCATCTTTTTTTTGTTGTCTGATTTTAGTTACAGTATCAACCTTTTCTTTTAATCGTATCATATCTTGGTCTAATAGGCGAAGTTGGTCCGTCAACCTAATAATGGTCTTTTTCATTTCACTTATAGATGGATCTATAGTGTTGTTAATAGTTTGCCATACATAGAACACAAAATATCCTAGGCCAATCACCATAACAGTTGGAAACCCAAATTTTTGTATTAAGTCAACTATTTCCATCAATCGCGTCTAGCATCAATCTTGCCGTCTTCAACAAAGTTTTCTGCCCTAGCGATTCGTTCAAGATCTGGAGGTATGTCAAGTGCGCTTGACACTACTGTATCTATTCTAATAATGTCGTTGTTCATAATTGAAGCTCTAGTAATAAGCATTTTGGTAATGCCCTGGATAGATTTAATGTCAGATACTAGATTATTCATAAGCTGTCTGATTATAAGAAATATAAAATATCCCATAATTAAACCGCTTGCAATTGGTAGGCCTACGTCACCGATTAAGCCTATGGCTTGGTTCATTACTTATCTTCGCCTTTGAACCCTTTGCTTTGTCCAGATTTACCCGAATAAACTCCAAAAACAACACCCATTGCTCCTACAACAACTGAAACTAAAGCTGATTGTTCTAGGTTTGGATCTGGCAGATTCATAAACCAAATAACAGACTCGTACATAAGATAAATATAAACAACAACAAATATTCTGGGAAATATTCTCCAGGCATCTATTGCTCTAGCTAAGTGAATTACTTTTTGCCAGGGGTTTACATTTGTTTCGTCTTCTAAGTCTCTAATTTTTTCTTTTAGCTCACCGATTTCTTGAATCATAGACATGAACTTGTTTAGATCCATTTCTACTTCATTTCGATCCATATCTCCGCCAAATCTTCCGCTTCCTTCCTGCATTATACAAACCTCGCTAAAAATACTACGCCCACAATAAATGGATAGACGGCCCAGATCATGTTTTCTAATTTATCAAAACGCTTAGATCCGTCTTCTAATCTTTTATCAATACTTTTATAAATAGCTCTACACTCTTTTTCGTGTGACTCTATTGCATTGAGAGCGTCTTTGACTGTAGCCATTATTCGTTATTGTCGATAGATACCTTTGAAGGCCTACCTCTTTTTTTTCTTACTGTCGTGTAAGCCTCGTTGACATCTGGAGTAGATTTATCATCTGCAACGTAGTGGCCTTTTTTATTTCTGGATCTAACTTTTACTTGTTCAGTGCCTGTTACTTTATCCCAAAAATTGGACCACCAGCTACTCATTGTGCTTCTCCTTGGCTTTTAAAACATTAAGGGCACACCAATCAATAATTCGGTAAAGTTTGCCTAGCCACCAATTTCCTTGAGGTGTTGGTGTAATAGCTGCAACTAATGATGCGATAGCTATTATGGTTGTTATCCATGAAAATATATTAAGTATTGTCATTTAGTTTCTCCTTTATTTTATCTGCATTTGCAGACTTACTATTATTATAGTGTAAAAACACTTATCCGCAATCTGCACCTATAAAAAATTAAACCACCCTGTAATAATATANTTNTCTTGGTTTTCAGATATTTGTCCTCTATGAGTGTGNGTCCAACCTGCGGGAAAGATAATTGTTGAACCTTTTTTAGCTTCGGTAACACAATCTTGATATAAAAATTCTGTTCCTCCATTTTCAACATCATTAAGATATGTGCTAAAAACCAAGTGTCTGTTTANAACAGTAGGAAAACCATCNTTTTCCATGTGCCATTTATAAAAACCCCAACCCTTGTCGTAATATTGTATTTTAGTATGATGGTCGATACCGTAAAATTCTACCTCATTAGCAAATTTATATTTTGAAACATATTGTTCTAAACATTTTAACAATTCATCTCTATATAAAAAGTTTCTTAAATCTTCTGGGGTTATCATTACTTCTAATGATTTTTTATGTTTTATATCTACCCTATTATCACCTATTGTACCGTCTTCTGCGTTAGTTTTATTGTTGTTCCAATACTCTATTAATTCATCAACAGCATCTTCACTTATTTGATATTCGCCTATAAAGTTCATTGTCTAAAATAAGCAGGCAATCCAATTATAGGTCTAGTGTCGTATTTATTTTGTTCAGCATCTTTACTACTTGCATCGTTGTAATGTAAAAATACCTGCCCACAATTTTCACCCTCAAACGGTTTTCTCCAATGTTCTAAATCACAACCACGATACATCAACATATCACCTTGCTTTAAATCTATTTTAATATCAGGTTCTATATATATTGACCATTCATCTCCACCTAAGTGCATAGTTGTTGATATTTCACAAGAATATCTATCTTTATGTTTTTTTAACTCATCACCTTTTTTATAGATTCTAGCGTATGAATATGTTTCGATAAGTTTAACTTTTGATTGTTCTTCCATTACAGGCTTTACTTTTTGTAATAAAGTTTCCATAACTATATCAGCGTAGTGTGAGTAAGTTTCTGGTATTTGTGTGTCATTCCAAACTCCAAAATATTGAGTAAACTGTGAGATAAACTTTTCATCAAACAAATGTCTTGCTACTGCTCTTTTATTTAAAAAGTATTGATAACAAAAATCTGCTAGTTCTTTTGATATAGCACCTTTAATTACTTGGTATTTATTTTTTTTAAAACTCATTGAAAGTTTGCAACCATAACTGCTCTTTTGTTATCTATTGCAGGACTTTCTTGATAATGTGTTAATTTACCATCAAACATTATTATGTCGTCTTCTTTTGCTTTTGAGTACATTTTTTTATTATTTTTATCTAACACTATTGTTCTTCCTTCTTCAAAACTAGATAAGTAAATAATTATAACTTTATGCTTTAAAGGTAAATCTATGTGTGGCGTGCTTTCTTTAACACTACTATGTAGCGTTAAATTAAGATTCATTCTATAAAGAACATCAAAATGTATATTATTAAAATCTAATATTTGTTCTAAAATTAAATAACATTTTTCAAAATATGCGGAGGCAACAAGAGGAACTTTAATTCCGTTATCTGTTGGATCTGGTCTGTTTAATAATACATGACTAAAAAATTCCATATCTTTATTTTTTGGGTCAGGGTTTAGGTCTATAGTGGTTGTAAGATTATAATGCCAAGATATTTCATTAGAAAGTATAATTTTTTTCAACTGTTTATAATCTTCTGTTANTGGATTTTTTAATTCATTTATCATTTGTATGGNTATCCTANATTCCAACACACTAANGAGTGTCGTGTTCCTTTTGTTACAGGNTTNACTCTATGCCAAACAAAAGAAGGAAAAACNATTACNCTTCCTTTTTTTCTAANTTCTTCACATATTCTTGGTTGTGANCCNTCNTCTGTATTNCTAAAATCAAACTCTAAATCTCCACCTTNATATTCTTCAGGGTNAGTNAGTGATACAGTCATACTAAGTTTTCTTAACTTACCATGTNTATTNNGNTTNTNNGGTTNGTNATAAGGTTCTTCNNATGAATCACAATGCCAATCATAAAANTGNCCTTTTTTATACTCAGTAAATTGACAAGNNTCTGACCANTCCCATTCAAAATTCCAACCAGCANTNNCATTTGCTTGATNTATGTAAGGTTGTATTTCNTTATATATCCATCTATCAGACATCCATACNACATCNGACTTTCNTTTCTTTTGAATGTTTTTNANTTNTANTTCTGTAAGTTCGTTTTTATTATTACTTCCTGTAGTAGCTATTTGTTTATCTTGTTCTTTACCATAGCGTACTATATCATCGCATATTTTTTCTGGTATAGCAGATTTAAAATACCAATAATACCATTTAAGATTCATACTCTTTTCCTATATTTTTATATTTTTCTATAACAGAAGGAAGTAAAAAATCTTCTATTGGGTATGTTTTCTTTTCTATTTTATCTGTTCTTATTGTATGTAAATCTACATTACCAAAAATAGAATCATCATACTGCACACCTTGTATTTCAAATTGTTTTAAGTTTGTATAAGTATGTTTAAATTTAGGTATATTAAAAAAATCATAAATACTATTAACTGTACTTTGTGGGTTAGCAATTAACTGGTCGTATGTAATAAATAAATGTTCATAGTTTTTCTGTACTAAAGGAATTTGCTTAATAACATTTCCTAAAACACCTGTTTCTGGGTTCATAAAATAATCTGCTTCTATGTCGCTATCTTTTTTTTTAACTTTATATGCTTTTATTAATGAAGCTAAACACTCTAAAGGATTTCTATACAAAATTAAAAATTTAATTTTTTTATCAAAATACTTTTCTAATAATTCAAGGTTTCCATCTGAACCCCAATTACACCTATTAATAACATATTTTGTTTTAAATGTTTCAGAATAAGTATAAAAAGTTTTCTTAATAACATTATCTAAAGACTTATTATGAGGAAAATTTTGCTGTTGAGGAATTTCGTTATTGGTTTTTATTAAGTCAAGTTGGTAAATAATTTCAGTAAGAGGACTGTTAGCAGTAAGGGTTACATCTGGGTTCTGATTTAAAATACTACCTAATAAAGTATTACCTGCACGCTGTAAACTAATACAAAAATATAATTCCATTAATAGGCTAAGTTAAATCCAGTCGCCGTCTTTTTTTAATTCATATACTTTTCTTAAATTCCAAACACTTGATGCAGCAAAATCACCAAATGGGTCATTAACAGCAACAAATCCTGAACCGCCAGCACCAACAACTGCAAAAGAAGGAGTTGCAGGACCATAACCACTGCCTCCGCCACCTCCGCCTCTATTAGCAGCTGCATCTGTTGCGTGTAAAGCAGGATGGTCGCCACTTCCATATCCTGTTCCGCCACTTCCTCCTGGACCAGGAGCTCCTCCTTTGTCATTAGGAACTGAAAGACCAGTATCACCTGATGCTCCTCCACCGCCATCTGCATAAGCTACTGGAGAACCTGTAATAGAAGATGATACGCCTTGTCCACCTCTGCCTCCGATAACATTATCTGGATTTCCTTTTTGACCAGCTTCACTTGCTCCACCGCCGCCTACAGCACAACCATAGTTATGTGTTGGACTTCTAGCACCTCCACCTGGAAAACCTTGATTAGCTGTTCCTCGACCTGAAGCGTCTCCGTCAGGATAATTACCAACACTATACCAAATACCTGCTCCTCCACCTGAGCCTCCGTCTTGTGCAAGCTGACTACCGCCAGCAGTACCACTTGGAGTAGTGTAAGCAAACCTATTACCACCGCTTCCGCCTTTAACAGAAGCAATTGGTCCAAAACTTGAGTCATTTCCTGGTCTCCAATTTCCATTACCGCTAGTTGTTCCTGGTCCACCTCCTCCAACTACAACAGGTACTGTTGAGCCTGCGGTAACAGTTAAAGCTGGTTCTGCGGAAGCTCCGCCACCAGATGCTGCTCCAGGAACTGAGCTACGAAAACCGCCTGCTCCTCCGCCTCCGCCGATTCTTCCTCCTGCTCCACCACCAGCAACTACTAAATAAGTTACTGAGGTTGTTTTAGAAGGCACTACATAGTTTGTACTGCTATTAAAAGATGTTACTTTTGCTGAAAAAACTGGTTCGTGGTCTGCTCCAATTAATTGATTTCTTTGATTTCTTGTTATAGACATAATATTAATCCTCCTTCCATTGTAAATTAGTGGCATCCCAAACATAAGGAGTTTCTGTTACTGGGTCAGTAGTGTGGTCAAATGTTCTACCTATCCACCTTTGGTTAGCTTCATCCCATGCTGCATTAGCTCTAAGACCACCTATATCAACTGTGTTTGGAAAAGTAACTGGTGCCTGCCAATCATCGTTTGAATCTAAAGACCAAGATGGGAATGGCTGTAAGTCTATAAACTTATCTTTAGTTGCATCGTAGTAATGAATAGTCCCAGCATATTGTTTTCTAAAATTATGGTTATAAGAAGTTTGTTTCCAAGCAACACCATTTTCTGAATATGGGACAATAGACGCTACAAATGTTTCTGCGTCTGCGTGTAAGTCGCCACCATTAGCATCTACATCTTCGTTAGATATTACTATTACTCGTATTACTTTGTTATCGCTATCAAGTTCTGCAAAATGAGCCATATTTTAACTCCTTATGCATCATCTAAGATTTCACCAGATATTGTGTATTCTAAATCACTATTAGCACTAGCTTGTACTCTTAATAAATCTGTTTCATCTAAATAAATTGATGAATTTTTATCAAGAACTATTAAAGTTGAATCTGCTGGTACTGCAACTGTTGAAGCTATATTGTAATAATTAGAACCATTACTGGTTGATGCTTTTATTGTAACAGTAGCTGAGTTTGTTCCATCTATATTTGCAATTATTATTGTGTTTACTTTATATAATTTATCAGAAGGTACATCTATTACATCTACTACTGAAGTTGTAACTGACCCATTAATTGTGAATGGTAAAATGGATGTTACATTTACTATATTTACTTGTGCCATATTTTTCTCCTATATTATCCGAATACAATAGCCATGGCAATGGCTTTACCTGTTGAGGTTTTTGTATCAAGTTGGGTTTGTATATTGGAAGTTACTCCATCTAAAATATTAAGTTCTGCTGCTGTTGAAGTAATAGCTGTTCCATCATAATTAATTGCATCAACATAAATAGTGCCATCAAAATAACCATCTTTAAATTCTAAAGAACTAGTTCCTAAATCAATATCATTATCTGTTGTTGGAACAATAGAACCATTATTAAATGTTACCTGAGTATCACCTCCATTTGTAATAGTAATGACATCTGAACCACTAAAAGTAATAGATGTATTAGTATCGCCATCACCTGTAATTGAATCTAGTTGTATATCACCAACATTTGTTACATCAGCATCATTAAATGATGTAGCACCAAGAGTATTAGAAGCTGCTGTAGAAGTAATACCAGCAGCCATAGTAACACCACCACCATCAGCTATAGTTATGGCATCATCTCCATCAGTATATTCTATTAGTGGAGTTTGAATTGAAGAACTAGTTTCAATAATGCCACTTGTTTGTAAATTTAAAGTAGCAAAAGCATCTACCATTGCTCCACCAGAACCAGCACCATCAGAATAAATAACTTTAGTTTTACCTGAAGGTATAGTTACTGTACCTCCAGTACCTTGTTTAATTATTATAGAT